>NZ_JADHVT010000005.1 GCF_016783915.1 Acidovorax sp. | reverse complement strand
CCAACTGGATGGACCGCCTGCAGGCCAACCACAGCGGCAAGGCCGACGCCTTTGCCCGCCTGTTCCTGGTGCCCGGCATGAACCACTGCTCCGGCGGCCCCGCCACCGACCAGTTCGACATGCTGGCCCCGCTGGTGGCCTGGGTGGAACAAGGCAAGGCCCCCGACAGCGTGACTGCCAAGGCACGCGGCGCAGGCGCCAACGTGGTCAACACCGAGCTGCCCGCCAGCTGGTCCGCCAACCGCACCCGGCCGTTGTGCGTGTACCCCAAGGTGGCGCGCTACAACGGGACGGGGGATGTGGAGAGTGCAAGCAGCTTCAGCTGCAAGTGATCCGTGCTTGAAAAGCGGGCAGTCCGGCGCAAGCCGGGCTTCCCTGTTGTTTTTATGCCTTGGCGCGGGGCTTCATGCGGAAGCTGACGCCCATGCGGTTGATGGCGTTCATGGTGGCAATCGTGAGCGTCAGGTCCACCAGGTCCTTCTCGCCAAACACGGCCAGTGCGGCCGCATAGGCTGCATCGGAGGCATGGGTCTCGCTCACGCGGGTCACTTCCTCGGCCCAGGCCAGCGCAGCGCGCTCCGTCTCGGAGAACAAATACACCGCCTCATGCCACACAGGGACCAGCACCACCTTCTCCACCGACATCCCTTCGGCCAGCAGGTCGCGCGTGTGGATGTCGATGCAGTGCGCGCAGCCGTTGATCTGCGACACCCGCAGGAAGACCAGGTGCGTCAGCAAGCTGGGCAGGCCCGTGCCCTGGGTGGCGAAGTGGTGAAGCGTCCCGATGGCCTTGGCCCCCTCGGGCGACACGTTGAACCAGACAGCGCGATTCATACAGCAGTTCCTTTACGTTGATGGTGGGGCGGCGGCCGGTATCGACCTCCTGCTCCCAAGACGTGTGACGTGAAGGCGCTGTGACAGCAGAACGGCGAGGTAGAGGTGGAGCGTGCAAGCCGCTTAGGCGGTACGTGGTGGCGGATTGCCGGTGGGACGCCCGGCCTTCTAAAACTCCGAGGGGGCCGGCCCTTTGGCCCCCGCTTCAAGCCACGCAATCTTCCGGTCCAGGAGGACGAGCATCGCTTGAAGGTCCACCGCTTTGCGCCGGAGCTTCTCACGGTGCTGGACCAGCGCCTTCAGCATCTTGGTGCGGCCGCTGCCCGAACGCCGCTCCACGACCAGCGTCCGTATCTCCGGGAGTGACATGCCCAATGCCTGTCCTGCCTGAATGGCCTTCAACAGCCTCAAGTCCGCTTCGGTGAAGTCGAGATACGGGCGAGAACCGCCCGCCAAGCCCGCCTTCGGGGCCAGAAGCCCTTCACGGACATAGTGGCGGATGGTGGTGGTCTTGACCCCGCCGCGCGCCGCAAACTCGGCAATCCACATTCGAGCCTCCAGGGTATTGACTATGCAGTGAACTGCATAGTTATAACCGCCCTCATGAACCAAGCCATCCCACTTCTTTTATTGCCGGGTCTCATGAACGATGAGCGGGTGTGGAGCCCGCTTCTGCCCGCACTCGGTGCTGGGCGCAAGGTCCATGTCGCGCCCACGCACCTGCACGGAAGCCTGAACGATTCAGCCCGGGAAGCCGTGGCCGCGATGCCTCCAGGGCCGTTTGCGGTCTCCGGCTTTTCGCTGGGAGGCTATGCAGCCTTGGAAGTGTGCCGCCAAGCCAGGGACCGAATCGCAGGGCTGGCGCTCCTGGACACCGGTGCCAGGACGGATGCTGAGGAAGCAAAGCAGGCACGGACAAGGATGGTCCGGGCCATGGCAAGCGGCGGGGCCAGCCTCGATCAGATCGCTGCCGGGTTTGCCGCTCGGGTGGTTCACCGATCCCACGTGAATGACCTGGAGCTCCTGCGTCTGCTGGCAGACATGGCAAGGGCGGTGGGCAGCGAGGGCTTTGCAAAGCAGCAGCAGGCCGCGATGGACCGGCCTGACAACCGCGCGCTATTGACGGAGCTGCGGGTTCCCGCGCTCGTTCTCTGCGGGCGTGAAGATCAGGTGACGCCCCTGGCCTTGAGCGAAGAAATGGCGAACCTCCTGCCCGAGGCAGAACTGGTCATCGTGGAGAGCGCGGGACACATGACGACGCTGGAGCAACCCGAGGCGGTAAAGACCGCGGTAGCCGCTTGGCTCCGCCGGGTGGATGGACGCGTTGCGCAAACGGGGGGCGCGCACCGCTGACCTGGCCGCCGCCCAGAATCAGCCCCCGCTAGGGCGCGTCCTGCGCCTGTTCCGCCAAGCCTTGCCGCTTGCTGGCTTCTTCTTTCGCCTTCTTCCCTTGGTCGTAATGCCACTTGATGGCGAAGAACATGCCGGTGCCGAACACGAGCACCTTGAAGGTGATGAAGACTATCGGGACCCAATCCATCTTGAACGGCTTTCTGGCTGTTGATTGGCACTCACTACCGTGAAGTGCTCTGCCCCCAAACGCTGTTGGGGGGCATTGACTTGGCAACGGGTGCGATGCTATCGAGCCTGCCGCCCGGGCGTAAGCATCAGTTTTGCTTAAATTTCCCGGAGCAGATGGAAGTCGCGGTGAAAGGCGGCCGTCATGGGGGCCACCCGGCGCGCCGGTTCGCCGGTGCGCCGGGTGCGCGGACGGATTGCAGCTTGCCCTCCACGCCGATCTGGGCGCAAAAAAGGCTTGCATGGAGCCCCATGCAAGCCTTCTATTTTTGCGGCGTGCTGCTACTGCCGGATGCTCAGAACGGCAACCCCACGTAGTTCTCCGCCAGCGAGCCCAACGCCTTCTCCGACGAGAACAGGTACGCCAGGTCCGTGTCCTGCAGCTTCTGGTCGTAGGCCAGCGAGTCGGGGAAGGTGTGCAGCATGGTCGTCATCCACCACGAGAAGCGCTGGGCCTTCCACACGCGGGCCAGGGCCTTTTCGGAGTACTTGTCCAGGCCGGTGCTGTCGCCGTTCTTGTAGTGGGCGACCATGGCGTGGTACAGGTAGTAGATGTCGGATGCGGCGCTGTTCAGGCCCCGGGCGCCGGTGGGCGGCACGATGTGGGCGGCGTCGCCCGCCAGGAACAGGTTGCCGTAGCGCATGGGCTCGGCTACGAAGGAGCGCAGGGGGGCGATGGACTTTTCAATGGAGGGGCCGGTGATGAGGCGCTCGGCCACTTCGGCGGGCAGGCGGCGTTTCAGCTCGGTCCAGAAGGCTTCGTCGGACCAGTCTTCCACGTTGTCCGTCAGCGGCACCTGGATGTAGTAGCGGCTCAGCACCTGCGAGCGCAGCGAGCACAGCGCAAAGCCGCGTTCGTGCTTGGCGTAGATCAGCTCGGGCGAGACGGGCTTGGTGCGCGAGAGCACGCCCAGCCAGCCGAAGGGGTAGACCTTTTCATACTCCTTGAGCACGTCGCGTGGGATGGACTTGCGGCTCACGCCGTGGAAGCCGTCGGCGCCGATGACGAAGTCGCAGTCGATGCGCACCACCTCGTCGCCGTTGCGGTAGGTCACGTACGGGTTGGCGCTTTTCAGGTCGTGCGGCTGCACGTCTTCGGCGTTGTGGATGACGACGCCCTTCATGCGGTCACGCGCTTCGTACAGGTCGCGCGTCAGCTCGGTCTGGCCGTACACCACGACGGAGCTACCGCCGCTGTACTTGTGCAAATCGACCCGGTCCATTTGGCCGTCGTGGGCGATGATGAAGCCGTCGTGGATCTCGCCTTCCTTGTCCATGCGCTCGCCGCACTGGGCCTCGCGCATGAGGGCGGCAAAGCCGTGCTCCAGCACGCCGGCGCGGATACGGCCCAGCACGTATTCGCGGCTTTGGCGCTCCAGCACGATGGTGTCGATGCCCTTGAGGTGCAAGAGCTGCGAGAGCATGAGGCCCGAGGGGCCTCCGCCGATGATGCAAACCTGGGTTTTCATAGCGTCTCCAGTAGTGGTTGGTGTGTTCATGACATGGGTCAAACGGACCACCCAAAGATACGTGGCACAGTCGCCGCGTTGAATGGACGGAGGGAGCCAGAACATGCACTTTTCGAACATCGATGGCATCCGCTCTTACAGCCTGTTTGGCGAGTCGCAGCACCTGCCCGATGTGCTGCACTGCGAGACGATTGCCGAGCGCTCGGCGCTGCACGACTGGGAGCTGGCGCCGCACCGGCACCAGCGGCTGCACCAGGTGCTGCTGATCACCTCGGGCGGGGGCGTGGCGCACCTGGATGGCGAGCGGGTGCCGCTGTTTGCCGGTGCGCTCATCAACGTGCCGCAGGGGCATGTGCACGCGTTTCGCTTTGCGCAGCACACGCAGGGCTGGGTGGCCACGCTGGCCGATGAATTGATGGACGAGATTTTTGTGCGCGTGGGCGATGTGCGGCGCGACCTGGCGCGGCCCGCCGTGGCGCCTGCGCCGCCACAGCTGCACCAGGCCATGGGCCAGGTCTGGCAGGAGTTCTCGGGCCGGGCCAAGGCGCGTGCGCTGGTGCTGCGGGGCCTTAGCGCCACGCTGCTGGGCTGGGTGGCGCGCGCGATGGAAGACCACAGCCCGGACGACTCCCACGCGCCAGAGTCCAGCCTGGTGCAGCGGCTGGAGGCGCTGATCGAGGCGCATTTTCTGGAGCACTGGCAGGTGGCGGACTATGCGCGTGCGCTGGCTGTGTCGCCCACGCACCTGAGCCGCGTGGCGCGGGCTGCCACCGGCGTGTCGGCCCAGCGGCTGATTGAGGCGCGGCTGATGCGCGAGGCGCGGCGCAACCTGGCCTACACCCACCTGGGCGTGGCCACGATTGCCTACACGCTGGGCTATGCCGACCCGGCGTACTTCACCCGCGCCTTCACGCGCGATGCGGGGCTGTCACCGCGCGCGTTTCGGGCGCAGGTGGCGGCGTCAGCGCCCGCTACGGCGATGTGATGCCGCGTGACAGGCTGCTGACACGCCGCTGTCAGCAGCCCCCGCTCACCATCGGGGCTTCTTACTTTCGTTCTTTCACACACAAGGAGCCCCCATGAAAAACGCCATCGCCTGGTTTGAGATCCCCACCACCCAGTTGGACCGCGCCCAGGCCTTTTACGAGGCCGTGCTGGGCCAGCCCATGCGCCGCGAGAACATGGGGCCTAGCGAAGGCGCCGTGTTTGCCTACGACCCCGAGGCCGATGGCGCAGGCGGTGCGCTGATGATGGGCCCCACGGCGCCCCAGGTGTCGGGCAGCGGCACACTGGTGTACCTGGACGCATCGCCCTCGCTCGATGCTGCGCTGGAGCGCGCGGTGGCCCACGGCGGCCGCGTGGCCCTGCCCCGCCAGGCGCTGCCACCGGGCATGGGGTTCTTTGCGCACATCCATGACCTGGATGGCAACCGTGTCGGGCTGCATGCGCCCGATTGAGACCTGGCACCGATTCCTCTCACCGAAAGGAGACTCCCATGGAAGCACAGGAACTGCACCGAGGCCGGCTGATCGATCACATCCAGCTCGTGGTGCGCGACCTCGCGGCCAGCCGCAGGTTCTACGCGGCCGTGTTCGACGCACTGAACGTGCCCATGGGCGGCACGGCCGAAGACTACTTCTGGGCGGATGAGCTGTTTGTCTCCACGGCCGACAGCGTGGCCGCACAGGGGCACCTGACCGGCCGGCACCACCTGGCCTTTCAGGCGCAGGACCGGGCGATGGTGGACGCGTTCTACAAGGCGGCCCTGGCCTATGGCGGCAAGGACAACGGCGCACCGGGTGAGCGGGCTTACCACCCCGGCTACTACGCGGCGTTTGTGCTGGACCCGGATGGCAACAACATCGAGGCCGTGTTCCATGGCGACGCACAGCGCAGTGCGGCGTCGGTGAAGATCACGTTCTGAAGTGTGGGTCAGCCCGCCTCAGGGCGGGCCAGGCCACGCAGCGGGATGGGCGTGGAGAACACGATGGACGTGCGCGTTTCGCCATAGCCATTGATGTCGCCCAGAAAGCGCTCCAGGTCGGGCAGGTCGCGCGCCACGACTTGCATCACATACGAATCGTTGCCGCTGACATGGTGGCATTCAAGCACCTGGGGCGACTGGCGCAGCTTGTCGATCAGCGCCTTCTTGCCGGGCTGCGGCACGTTGATGCCCACCACGGCGCGCACGCCGTAGCCGACCTTGGCGGGGTCGATGTCGGCATGCACGCCACGCACCACGCCCACTTCCTGCAAACGCCGCAGACGCTCCAGCGTGGCGGGCACCGACAGGCCCACGGCCTCGGCCAGTTCCTTGAGCGAGGCGCGGCCATCGGCCTGCAGCGCGCTGATCAGGCGCCAGGCTTTGTCATCGACTTCCATAAAAGCCTTTATCGGTTAGCACAGAAAAAAACGAAACCCAATAACGGATTCGCCGAATTTTCTGCATTCTCCACCGCCCGCTGCCGCCCTAGCATCGGTGCATGGACTTCACCTCAATCACCGTGTTTCTGCAAGCCGCCGTCATCGGCGTGCTCATCGCGGCCCCTGTGGGCCCCATTGGCCTGCTGACCATGCAACGCACCCTGGAGCGGGGCCTGGCCGCCGGGCTGGCCACGGGCCTGGGCGCCGCTGCGGCCGATGAGGTGTATGGCGCCGTGGGCGCCTTCAGCGTGCGCTGGCTCATTGACGGGCTGACGCAGGCCAAGACGCCGTTGGCGCTGGGCGGCGGCGCACTGCTGCTGGTGCTGGCCTGGCGCACCTGGCACGCGCCCGTGGCCCACACCGCCGCCCCGGCGCGCGATGCGCGGGGGCTGCTGGGCCTGGCGGCCGGCACGTTTGCGCTGACGCTGGCCAACCCGGCCACCATCGTGTCGTTCATTGCGGTGTTTGGCTCGCTGGGCAGCGGCCGGCCCAGCCTGCCGTCGCCGCTGTGGATGGTGGCGGGCGTGCTGGTGGGCTCTGCCGCCTGGTGGCTGCTGCTGACCAGTGCGATTGCCTACCAGCGGCAGCGCTTTACGCCCGCGTGGCGCCAGCGCATCAACCGGGCGTCGGCCCTGCTGCTGGGCGGGTTTGCGCTGTGGCAGTGGGGGCAGTTGGTCTGAGGCGTTGCGCTGCGCACAGGGATGCTGCAAAGGTACTGACACTGCGGTGTCAGCAGCAGGCCCGCACCATCGGTGGCTTCTTTGACCAGGAGCTTTTCTCATGACCGACGCCCTGCTGCAACACCCCCTTTGGCCGGATGCCGAGCCTGCGCGCAACGACATACCTGTGTCGGCAGCGACCTCTGCAGCCGCCCCGCGCCGCAACTGGATCGCGGTGGCCTGCGCCCAGCACGCCCGCCGGGGCTGCGCCACGCCGGGCGCGGGCTACATGCAGGTGTGCCATGGCAAGGTGGCGCCGCTGCAGCGCATACGCCCTGGCGACCGTGTGGCGTACTACGCGCCCACCGTCACGATGGGCGGCAAGGACCGGTTGCAGGCGTTTGTCTCCATCGGCATCGTGTTGCCGGGCACGCCGTATGCGTTTGACATGGGCGGCGGGTTTGTGCCCTCGCGGCGGGACGTGGCCTATGTGCCTGCACGTGAGGCGGCGATTGCGCCGCTGCTGGACGCCCTGGAGTTTGTGGACGACCGCCAGCGCTGGGGCAGCAAGTTCCGCTTTGGGTTGTTTGCCATCAGCGACCACGACATGCGCCTGATTGCGCAGGCGATGCAGGCCGAGCTGCAATCACTAAATTTTTGATAGCTATTCAGGCAATCTGCACTAGCGCATCCGGCCCCAAAGGCTTCAAACAGATCGCAAACAGCCCCGCGGGGCCCTCGAACAGCCGCAGGCAGGCGTCAGCACACCGCCATCAGCGTGTCCACCACACGGCGTTGGGCGGCGGTCAGGGCGGCATAGCCTTCACGCAGCAGTCGCAGCACGATCGCGTGGATTTCAATTTCGCTAGCGGGCATGGTCTTCTCCTTGAACGGACAACAGTGGGCGGCCTACCGCTGGGGCTGGCCGATGACATGGGCGCCTGCCACGACACAAAGAGGCGGGCGCCCGGGCCTGCCCCACCATGGACCAAGCCCCGATGCCACTGTGCCGAGGTGGCAACGCAGGCGGTAGCGCGATAAACAGGGAAGTTCGCGGCTTTTTTCGCGCGCCGCTCTGCAACCAAGGGGCTTATGGAGAGGTGGCCCCAGGCACGTAGGCGTCGATGACCGGCGGCTCGCTGCTGCCCGCTGCGGTGCGGGCCAGCTTGAACCAGGTCCAGGTCTCCACATCGGGCGCGTCGTAGCTGCCGTAGGACTGCCCGCCCCACGAAAAGTACGAGCCCTTGTTGCCGGTAGCGAGGGTGCGCTTGCCCACGGCCAGGCTGCCGTCTTGGAGCAGCGCCAGCCGGAACCCCTGCAGCTTGCCAGAGGTCCCGGGCTCATTGCCGGACGGCGCGGGCTGCGGAGCCAGGTCGAGCATGCCGGAGCTGCAGCGGGCCTGCGCGCCGCTGTAGGTGACCAGGCTCCACTGCCGGGTGAGCGAGGTGCGCACGTTGCGCGCGCGGTTGATGGTGCGCGTGCGCAGCGTGGTTTCGCCGCGCTGCTGCTGCACCCAGACCTGCATCTCGGCCGAGCCGGTAAAAAACGGCAGGCTGCCCCGCACACCCGCAGGCTGCACCGGCGGCCAGGCGTACACGCCTTGCAGGGACGGGCAGCCAAACCAGCTGCTCTGCACGGGGCCAAACGCCGCAGGCGGCTTGGGCGACCCCTGCACCTCCGGCCCGCAGGCCGTGAGGGCCAGGCAACACAGGGCCAGCGTTGCGGCCCCGCCCATGCGCCGCACGCGCCGGTGGGGGGTGCGCAGCGCGCTGTGCAATGGCGAGGGAGCGGCAGGTGTCATGGTGTCTGGGCGGTGGTGCAGCCCGATTGTCGGGCTGAACACGGGGCCTGCGGATGATCCATTTGCTCCACTTTTGATAGCTGCTTGTGCATATTCCACTAGCGCATCAGCACCAAAAGTCTCCAAAACGTGCTGACGCTCCCCCAGGCATGGCCTGGAGGGTCGTCAGAACCGTCTAAGAGCTGCTCTAAGGATGCGCAGGCCCCGCCCGCACGCGGGCCAGTGCCTCGGGCACATCGCGCCACGCCGGGCGGCCGGGGGCGTAGCGCTGGCGCATGTAGCCCGCCAGCTCGGTGATCTGCGCGTCGCTGAGCGCGTGGCCAAAGCCGGGCATGAAGCCGATGTCGCGCGCGGCGGGCTCGCGGATGCCGTGCACGATGACCTGCAGCAGGTTGTCGGGCCGGTCGCTGTGCAGATTGCTGTTGAGCGCCAGGGGCACGTTCACGCCCAGCAGCTTCGGGCCGTCGCCATCGTGGTGGCAGGCGGCGCAGGCACCGTCGAACAGGCGCTGGGCCTGGCCGGGCTGCGGGGCCAGCGCGGCGGCCTGGGCCACGGCGGCTTGTGCGCGCTGCTGCGGGTCAGACACAGGCTGTGTGGCTGGCTGGGTAGCAGCGTCTGCCGCGGTGAACGAGGCCAGGTAGCGTGCCATGGCGCGGATGTCGTCGTCAGGCAAATGCGCCAGCTCGCGCACCACGGGCGCCATGGGGCCAGAGGCGCTGCCGTGCTGCGGGCTGTGCCCGTGGCGCAGGTAGGCGTAGAACGCATCGGCCGTCCACGGCACGGGCGCTTTCGACAGGCCGGTGAGCGCAGGCGCCTCCCAGCCATCAATCATGGCGCCCGAGAGGAACGCAGCGCCACCCAACTCGGCCCCCAGCGCGTTGCGCGGCGTGTGGCAGGCGCCGCAGTGGCCCACGCCCTGCACCAGGTAAGCGCCCCGGTTCCATTCAGTTGGGCGGGTTGGGTCCGGCTTGAACGGCGTGGCGTCATGAAACAGCGCGTTCCAGCCCGCCATGAGGGGGCGCACGCTGAAGGGGAAGGTCAGCTGGGTCTTCGGCACCTCGGCCCGCACTGCGGGCTGCGCCATCAGGTAGGCGTACAGCGCGGTCAGGTCATCGTCGCTCATCTTGGCGAACGACGTGTACGGGAACGCGGGGTACAGGTGTTTGCCATCGCGCGAGATGCCTTCGCGCATGGCGCGCTGGAAGGCGCTGAAGGACCACTGGCCGATGCCGGTCTCGGCGTCGGGCGTGAGGTTGGTGGTGTAGACCTTGCCGAATGGCGTTTCCATGGCGCGGCCGCCCGTGTTGGGCGTGCCGCCCGGGGCGGTGTGGCACACCACGCAGTCACCCGCAGCGGCCAGCAGGCGGCCACGTTCGATGGTGGCGGCGTTGTAGACCGACGCACCTGCCGTCTGCACCACGGGCGCGATGGAGGGGCGCCAGCCCAGCAGCGCTGCGCCCATGGCGATGCCACCAGCGACGAGAGCGAGCGCGCGGGCCCAGGGGCTGCGTTTGGCGGGCCATGTGGCGTTGGCGGGCACGGTGGGTGCGGGCAGCTCCAGCGTGGGCAATACCTCGGCTTGCTCGGTGGGTGCGGTGCTGCCTGCAGCCGCCTCGCCTGCGCCACCAGGCAAGGGGTTGAGCCCAGCGCGCACCACCTCGGGCGTGAACGGCGGCGCGCGAAAGCGCACGCCCGTGGCGTCAAAAATCGCGTTGGCAATCGCCGCTGTGCCCGGCACGGACGACGACTCACCGGAGCCCAGCGGTGCCTCGTCCTGCCGGGGCATGTGCATGACCTCGATGACGGGCACTTCGCGGAAGCTCAGGATGGGGTAGCTGCCCCATTCGCGGTTGTCCACGGCCTGCTTCACGGGCTCGAACGTCACCTGCTCCTTGAGCGCGCGGCTGGTGGTCTGCAGCACGTTGCCGTGCACCTGCTGCTCCACCCCGGCGGGGTTCACCATCAGGCCCGCGTCGTGCCCCACCACCACGCGGCGCACATGCACCTCTCCAGTCTTTTTGTTGACCTCCACATCGGCCACCCAGGCCGCCCAGGCGGCGCCAAAGCCGGGCCACTTGCTGTGGATGTAGCGAGCGTAGGCAAAGCCCTGGCCTTGCACCCAGTCCCCATCCAAGGGGCGCTGCTGGGGGCCGGTGCGGCGCACCCAGCCCGCTTTTTCGGCCGTTGCCTGCACCAGCTCGGCAGCGCGCGGGTCGTTCAGCAGCTGCAGGCGAAACTGCACCGGGTCCACACCCGCAGCAGTAGCCAGTTCGTCCACATACGACTCGTGCGCAAACGAGTTGGGCAGGGCCGACACGCCGCGCAGCCATGACGCGCGAACGATGGGCGGCATGTCGTTGACGGCCACGCGCAGGTTGTCGTACTGGTACGGCGGGCGCGCCGTGCGGTCGCCCATCTCGTAGGCCTGGGCCACGGGCTCGATGGTTCGCGTAAGCAGCAGGGCCAGTGTGGGCGCGCCGTTGGAGGGGTAGGACGTTTCAAAGTCGTACGCCGCCACGGTGCCATCGGCCTTGAGCCCACCGCGCACCTGCATGAGCTGCGCCGTGCCCTTGGGCTCCCACAAATGCTCCTGCTCGCGCGTGAGCTGCACGCGCACCGGCGCACCGACGGCGCGCGAGAGCAGCGCGGCATCGGCCGCTACATCGTCGGCACCGTTGCGGCCATAGCAGCCTGCGGCCTCCATGCGGATGAGGTCGATGTCCACATCGGCCAGGCCCATGAGGCGGGCCAGGTCGGCGCGCAGCACATGGGGGTTTTGCGTGCCTGCCCACACCGTCATGCGCGGGCGGCCCGTGCTGTCATCACTGCGCCATTCGGCCACCGCGCACGATGGGCCGATGGAGCCATGCATCTGGTACGGCCACACATAGGTGCGCGGCATGGGCTGGCCGTCAGCAGACAGCGCGGCCAGGGCGCCCTCCACATCGCCCTCGTCCACCAGGCGGCGCTGCGTGGCGGGGTTGGCACGGATGGCTTGTTCCAGCGCCTCGGTACTGTCCTGGCGCGGGAAGCCGGGCCAGTCCTTCCAGCGCACTTTCAAATCGCGCAGGGCCTGCTCGGCCTGCTCCTCGCGCTCGGCGACGATGCCCACAAAGTCGCGGATCACCACCACGGCGCGGATGCCGGGGATGTGGGCGATGGACTGCTGGTCCACCGATTCGAGCGTGTTGCCGATGAAGTCGCCATGGTCCGCCCCCGCATACGGCGGGCGCACCACGCGGCCGTGCAGCATGCCGGGCACGCGCATGTCGTGCACAAAGACCAGCTCGCCACTGACCTTGGCGGGGATGTCCACGCGCGGCACGGACTGGCCGACCACGGTGTAATCGGCGGCGGCCTTGGTGGGCGTGGCGTCCACCAGCTCCAGCGTGGTGTGCGCGCCTGCCAGCAGCGCGCTGTAAGCCACTTGCCGCGACGGGTCTGCAATGACCTGCACCACCCCCGCACGCACCTGCAACTGATCCACTGGCACGCCCAGCCGCTCTGCGGCCTGCGCCACCAGCCAGTGGCGCGCCTGCGCGGCAGCGGTGCGCAAGGGTTTTGCGTGGATCTGGATGGACGCGCTCGCAATGGTGGCGCCCTGGTTGGGCGCGCGTGTGGTGTCGCCCAGCACCATGTTCACTTGGGCCAAGGGCACATCCAGCTCTTCGGCCACGATCTGCGCGAGTGCGGTGCGGATGCCGGTGCCCAGGTCCACATGGCCGCTCAGCGCAGTCACGCTGCCGTCGTCCCACACGGCGATCAGTATCTCCACGCCCTCGGCGGGGTTGCCCGCCACGAGCGCGGGCTGGCCCTTGACGGGCGGTGGTGCGGGGGGCGGGTTGCGCACCACCAGCAGCACGCCCTGGGCGGCATGGAAGTCGGCGCGGGTGAGCGGGCTGTGGGCGCGCAGGGGTGCGGCGTTGTCAGGTGTGGCGCTCATGCCTGGGCCTCGCGCATCAGCACCGCCGCACGCAGCACGGCGCGGATGATTTCGACATGCGTGCCGCAGCGGCACAGGTTGCCCGACAGCTCGCGGCGCACGGCGGCTTCGTCGGGGTCAGGATTGCGCTCCAGCAAGGCCACGGCCATCATCACCATGCCGCTCAGGCAATAGCCGCACTGCGCGGCCTGCTCATCCACAAAGGCCTGCTGCACCGGGTGAAGTCCTGCGGTGCAGCTGCAGCGCCCGGGCAGCCCTTCCAGCGTGGTCACCTCGCGGCCTGCCACGCCCTGCGCCGGGATCACGCAAGCCCGCGCGGCAATGCCATCCACCAGCACCGTGCAGGCACCACACTGCCCCAGGCCACAGCCGTACTTGGGCCCGTTGAGCGACAGGTCGTTACGCAGCACGTGCAGCAGCGTGGCGCTGGCCAAGGTGCTCTGCGGCAGGGCAAACGGCTGGCCATTGACGACGACCAGGGAGAGTGAAGCGGGCGCGTGCATGTCTCGGTGGGTTGTTCTCAGTCAACGTCGCAGCGACCCGCTGCGCGTGTACATCTCCAGGTCCACAAAGTTGGACCCATTGTGGTTGCCCGGGCCGTACACCAGCGGAAAGTCGCCGATCTTGGTGGTGCCCATGTCTTCCATGGCCTTGATGAAGCCTTCGCGCGTGAGCGCTTTGCCTGCGCGCTTGAGGCCCTCCACAAACACGCGCGCGGCGATGTAGCCCTCGAGCATGGTGTAGCTGTCGATCTTTTCGCCCGCGTCCGCGCGGTCCTTGCGGTAGTCGGCCACGATGGCAAGGCGGCTGGCCTGCGGCGAGGGCACGATGCTGGCCGTGACCAGTCCTTCGATGCCGCCGTTCAGGCGCTGGGCAGACCCCGGTGCATCGGTGATGCCCACCGAGA
The DNA here is from genome assembly GCF_016783915.1 of Acidovorax sp. Classification (GTDB taxonomy): domain Bacteria; phylum Pseudomonadota; class Gammaproteobacteria; order Burkholderiales; family Burkholderiaceae_C; genus Acidovorax. The sequence goes on along the minus strand of NZ_JADHVT010000005.1, from coordinate 70,103 downwards.
TGGTGTACAGCGGCGACGCGGCACCCGCCGCCCGGTAGTCGCGCAGGAACACCTCCACCATCTTGCCCGCCATGATCATCACCACCGCGCCCGGCTGGGCCTTGGTGAGCTGCGCCACCTGGGGCTTGGCGTCGGTGGCGGCGATTTCCATGGGCACGGAATCGACCACCTTGACCTTCAGGCTCTGGGCGATCTGCAGGCAGGTGTCGAGGTTGGATTTGCCAAACGCGCTGTTCTGGTAGATGACGGCGATGTTGTTGATGCCCAGCGTGGCGAGGTGGCCCACGATCTTGCGCAGCTCGGTCTCGTAGCTGGCGCGCACATGGAACAGGTAGCGGTTGTGGGTGGTGCGAAACGAGGTGGTGCCGACGAGTGGCGCGAACATGGGTACACCGGCCTTTTCAGCCAGGGGCATGGCGGCGATCAGGTTGCCGGTGGCCACGTAGCCGATCAGGGCGAATACCTTGTCTTCGTCAATGAGCTTGGCCGTGTTCTCTGCCGTCTTCTTGGGCTCGTAGGCGTCGTCGTGCGACACCAGCTCCAGCGTGCGCCCCTGCACGCCACCGGTCTTGTTGACCTTGTCGAACGCCAGCGCAATGCCGGCCTTGTAGTCCACCCCAAAATCCTTGGCCGGGCCGGTGAACACCGCCGACTGCCCCACTTTGATGCGGGTGTCCGTCACACCGGTCTCGGCAGCAGCCGGGCCTGCCCAGGCCATCCCTGCCGCCGCCAGGCCCACCATGGCGCTGCGGCGGTCGATGCATCCATCCTCCACTCCTTGACACTTCATGTAGCGCTCCTTACATCAAAGGCCAAAGTTTCCGTGCGAGGGCAAACATCGTGCAAGTGCTTGTAGAGGTGTTTTTTGTAACCAACGGCACACGTGGGCCACACACCACACGCGCGCGTCGGCAGTGGGTTCAGACGCTCAGGTAAGCGCGCCGCACCTCTTCGTTGGCGGCCAGCTCTTCCATGCTGGCCTGGTAGCGGATCTGGCCCTTTTCGAGCACATAGGCGCGGTCGGACACCAGCTCGGCAAAGTGCATGTTCTGCTCGGACAGCAGGATGCTCACGCCCTGCTCCTTCAGCTCCAGGATCATGTGCGCCATCTGCTCCACGATCACCGGGGCCACGCCTTCGGAGGGCTCATCCAGCAGCACCAGATAGGGGTTGCCCATGAGCGTGCGGGCCACGGTGAGCATCTGCTGCTCGCCACCGCTCATGCGACCGCCAGGGCGCTGGGGCATCTCGCCCAGGTTGGGGAAGAGCTTGAACAGGCGCTCGGGCGTCCACACAGGCGCAGCGGTGCCGTCGGGCCAGGTGCGGGCGGGCTGACGGCCCACCTCCAGGTTCTCCATCACCGTGAGGTCGGTGAACACGCGGCGGTCTTCGGGCACAAAGCCCAGGCCCAGGCGCGCGGCGTCGTGCGGGTCGGTTTTGGAGATGTCGCGGCCCATGAACTGGATGCTGCCCTTGCGTTTGGCCAGCATGCCCATCAGCGTCTTCAGCGTGGTGGATTTGCCTGCGCCGTTGCGGCCCATCAGGGCCACGACTTCGCCACGGCGAACGTCCAAGTCCACGTCATACAGGATTTGTGCCGCGCCATACCAGGCCTGCAGCCCTTTGGCCTGCAGCAGCAGTTCTTTGGGTTCGTTGGTCGTCGTCATGCTCATGCGGCCTCAGCAGCAGCGGCTGCCGTTTTCTTCTCGAAGGTCTTGCCAGTGCCGAAGTAGACCTCCTGCACCTTGGGGTGGTCGCGCAGCTCCAGCGGCTTGCCCTCGGCAATCAGCCGCCCGCGCGCCAGCACGATCATGCGGTCGGCATAGGCAAACACCACGTCCATGCTGTGCTCGGTGAAGAGCACGGCCATGTTGCGGTCGATCACCAGCTGCTTGGTCAGCGCCATGAGTTCGTTGCGTTCCTTGGGCGCCATGCCGGCGGTGGGTTCGTCCATGAGCAGCAGCTTGGGAGAATTGGCCATGGCAATCGCCAGCTCCACGCGCTTCACATCGCCATAAGCGAGCACGCTACAGGGCCGGTCGGCCTGCGACTTCATGCCCACCTGGTCGAGCAACGCCAGGGCTTCTTCGCGTTTGTGGTCGGCAGCCCTGCGCCATAGGGAGAACAGCAGACCGTCGTTGGAGATCAGTGCCATCTGCACGTTCTCCACCACCGTCAGCGATGCAAAGGTTTCGGCGATCTGAAAGGTGCGGCCCACCCCCATGCGCCAGATGTCGCGGGGCTTGCGGCCCACCAGCTCCTGGCCGTTGAGCTGGATGGAGCCTGCATCGGCAGGCAGCTGGCCGTTGACCATGTTGAACGTGGTGGACTTGCCCGCGCCGTTGGGGCCGATGAGTGCCAGCAGCTCGCCAGCCGCCAGTTCGAAGTGGATGCCATCCACCGCCTTGACGCCGCCAAACGATTTGCCCAGACCGGTGACTTTGAGGAGGCTCATGCTGCGCCCTCCTTGGTGTTCTTGGCGTCGCGCATGTTGTCAAAAATCTGTTTGATGGTGCCAGCGATGCCCTGCGGAAAAAGCAGCACCAGGATGAGGATGATGGCGCCCAGCATGGCGCGCCAGTAGTCGGTGTTGCGCGCCACGGTGTCGTGCAGCCAGGTGAAGGTGACCGCGCCCACCACGGGGCCCGCCAGCGTCTGGATGCCGCCGAGCAGCACCATCACCAACCCGTCCACCGATTTGCCCACGGCCAGCGACTCCGGCGAAATGCTGCCCTTGGAGAACGCATACAGCGCCCCTGCCAGCCCTGCAGCCGTGCCCGCCACCACAAACGCCGCCCACTGCATGCGCTTGACGTCGATGCCGATGGCGTCGGCCCGAAGCACAGAGTCGCGCCCCGCGCGCAGCGCATAGCCAAACGGCGAGAACAGCACGCGGCGCAGCCACCACACCCCTGCCCCCACCAGTGCCAGCGTGAGCCAGTAATACATGCGCTTGTCTGCCAGCCAGGCCGCAGGCCAGACACCGGTCAGGCCGTTGCTGCCACCCGTGAAACTGTCCCACTGGTAAGTGATGGCCCAGGTGATCTGGGCGAAGGCCAGCGTCAGCATGGCGAGATACACACCCGACAGCCGCACTGCAAACCACCCGTAAACAAACGCCCCGGCCGCCGCCACCAGCGGCGCCACCACCAGTGCGATCTCCATCGGTAGCCCGAGCGAGCGCACCAGCAGGGCCGCGCCATAGGCGCCCAACCCGAAGTAGGCGGCATGGCCGAACGAATGCATGCCCGCAGGCCCCATGATGAAGTGAAGGCTGGCCGCAAACAGCGCTGCGATCAGCAGGTCAATCAGCAACACCGTGGTGTACGGCGACTGCGCGGTCAGCAGCGGTGCTGCCACCAGCAGCAGGCCCAGCACGGCGGCCGCTACCAGATAGGCCTTGCCCGGCCGACGCAATGGCTCCTCCTGCATGCCCACATAGCGGCTGGGTGCCTGTGGTCGGCCAAACAGCCCCCATGGGCGCCAGACAAGCACCACAGCCATCACCAGAAAATCCACCACCAGGGTCAGCTTGGAGAAGGAAATGCTCATGCCGAACACGTCGACCACACCCAGCCAGATGCAGATGGCCTTGATCTCGGAGATCAGCAGGGCGGCGGCGTACGCGCCCGGGATGGAGCCCATGCCACCCACCACCACCACCACGAAGGCGGCACCGATGGTGTGCAGGTCCATCTCCAGCGTCGCGGGCTCGCGCGGCAGTTGCAGTGCGCCACCCAGCCCGGCCAGCATTGCGCCCAGCGCAAACACGGCCGTGAACAACCAGGCCTGGTTGACGCCCAGGGCGCTCACCATCTCGCGGTCTTGCGTGGCGGCACGCACCAGCGTGCCGAACCGGGTGCGCGTGAGGAGCAGCCAGACCGCGCCCAGCACCAGCGGACCGACCACGATGAGGAACAGGTCGTAGCTGGGAAACTGCCGCCCGAGCAGGCTCACGGAACCCGAAAGGCCCGGCGCGCGCGGGCCCAGCAGTTCGTCGGGGCCCCAGAGCCACAGCACGGCGTCCTTGATGACCAGCACCAGTGCAAACGTGGCCAGCAGCTGGAACAGCTCGGGCGCCTTGTAGATGCGGCGCAGCAGCACCACCTCGATCAGCGCCCCCAGCACGCCAACGATCAGCGCGGCCAGCGGCAAGGCCACCCAGAAGCCCAGGGCACCGCTCAGGCGCTCGACCAGCGAGTACGCGACGTAGATGCCCACCATGAAGAATGAGCCATGGGCAAAGTTCACGATGCGGGTCACGCCAAAGATCAGCGACAGACCCGCCGCCACGAGGAACAGCGACGACGCGCTCGCCAGCCCGTTGATGAGCTGAACGATGAAACCCGAAAAACTCATGTTCAATAAACCCTGTAGGGCCTGTTCACACTATTTTTGCCAGCGCGAAGGCCATGAAAGAAGCCGGCCTTGCCCCAGCCGACACCAGCCAGCACCCGCAGAATTTGCCTGTGCCAGGCTGCCGGTAGCGTCTGCCGGGACCGAGGCGCGGCAGGCGCCTCAGACCTCAGAGGGAATCAATCAGCGCTTCGTGACTTTTTCACGTCGGCAGCGGACGGCTGGTACTTGGCATCGGCGCCATCCAGGTAGACGTAGTCCACCATCACGCCCTTGCCGCCTTCGTTCTTGGTGCGGCCAACAAACGCGCCCATGGTGGCCTGGTGGTCTTCAGGACGGTAGGTGATCTTGCCGAATGGGGTGTCTACCTGCAGACCCTTGAAGGCTGCGACCAGCTTGTCGGTGTCGGTGCTCTTGGCTTTGGCAATACCGGCTGCGGCGGACTTGATCATGCTGTAGCCCACCACCGAGCCCAGACGCGGGTAGTCCTTGAACTTGGCCTGGTACGCCTGCTCGAATGCCTTGTGCGCGGGGGTGTTGATGCCGTACCAGGGATAGCCGGTCACCAGCCAGCCGTTGGGGGCCTCGTCTTTCAAGGGGTCCATGTATTCGGGCTCGCCCGTCAGCACGCTGACCACCTCGATGCCCTTGAAGAGGCCGCGCGTGTTGCCTTCGCGCACGAACTTCGACAAGTCTGCGCCAAACAGCACGTTGAAGACTGCGTCGGGCTTGGCATCAGACAGCGCTTGCACCACGCTGCCGGCGTCCACCCGGCCCAGTGGCGTGGCTTGTTCGGCCACAAACTCCACGTCGGGCTGCGCGGCCTTGAGCAGTTGCTTGAACGCCGCCACCGCAGACTGCCCGTATTCGTAGTTGGGGTAGACAACGGCCCAGCGCTTTTTCTTCATCTTGGCGGCCTCGGGTACCAGCATGGCGGCCTGCATGTAGGTGCCGGGACGCAGGCGGAAGGTGTACTGGTTGCCGCCTTGCCAGGTCATCTTGTCGGTCAGCGGCTCGCCTGCGAGAAAGAAGAACTTCTTCTGCTTGGCGAAGTCGGCAACTGCCAAGCCGGTGTTCGACAGGAAGGTGCCAGCCAGCACATCGACCTTCTCGCGCGACACCAGCTCTTCGGCCACACGAACGGCGTCGCCGGGGTTGGCGTTATCGTCGCGCGTGATCAGTTCGATCTTTTTGCCATTGACGCCGCCCGCAGCGTTGATCTCATCGACCGCCAGCTCCATGCCTTTCTTGTAGGGCTCCAGGAAAGCGGGCTGCGCCTTGTAGCTGTTGACCTCGCCAATCTTGATCACGCCTTGGGCAAAAACAGGGGCCAGGGTAAGGGCCAATGCAGCCGCAGCCGTGGCACGCATGAGGTTTCGTCGCATCGTCATGGGGAGACTCCTGAAGGATGGTTGGAGAGAGATCGAACGGGGGGTGAGACAGGACAGGTGTATGTTGTACGCGCGCCGGGCTCAGCGCAGGCCGTCAACGCCTTTTATTTCAGAGGCCGTGAGGCCGCCGACACGTGGCAACGGCCGTCCGCTGTCGGTCACGACAACGGCCACCACGATTTCATTGGCCCGCGGGGCATCGGCTACACGGGCTTCCATGGCGTCGAAATGGCTGCGCACGTAAGCCGCATCCTTGTGGCCCAGGGGCACGTCGATGGCCGTGCCGAGGCCGCCCATCTTCTTGCTGGATGGGACCAACGCGGCACCCTTCTCGACAGCCACACGCAGTGGTGCGCCCAGCTTGGGGTGGAGGATGGCGGCGGCGTGCTCCAGCTCGCCCGCCTCGCCCACGATGGCGGCCTTGCCGTAGCTGTGCGCATCGCCCGGGGCAATGCCCAGGGCCTGCACGCAGCGGGCGCCCAGAAGGCCTCCCAGCTCCTCACCGATGGCAATGAGTTCGTCGAGGTTTTCCACATAACGTCCGGCAAAGGGGTTCTCGATCACGGCCATGGCCAGCGCCTTGCGCACCGGGGGCTGAACGTCACGCCCCATTTCCACGCGGACCTCGTCGGTCTGGACGATGATCTTTCGAATCTTGGCTGGCATTTTTTGACTCCTTGGGATCTTGTCTTGTTCGATGGTGTGCGGGTCGGCGCGCGGCTCAGCGCAAGCCGTTCCACTGGCTGATGTCTGCCGCCTTGAGTCCTCCGACACGGGCGTGGATGCGCGGGCCCGTGGTCATGGCAAGTATGAACACGATCTCATCAGCGGAGGGCGCGCCCGGAACACGCACTTCGATCGCGTCGAAATGGCTACGCACATAGCTGGCGTTGATGTGGGTCAGCGGCACGTCCAGCGCCGCACCGGGGCCACCCACCTTCTTGGTGGAGGGCACGATAGACAGCGCATTCGCGGGTTGCCCGGTCTTCTCTTCGGCCTGGCCCTTGGCGTAGGCGTTGCGGTCGCCCTTCCAGCCCAGCAGTTCGCGCATGGCGTAGCCGCCGGGCACATGCCACAGCGCGCCGTGTTCCAGCTCGCCGGCCGCGCCCACGATGGCGCCTTTGCCATAGGTCTCGATGCGCTCGGCGGGCACGGCCATGGCCTTCAGCAGGCGCTGCGCCATGTCCAGCCCCACGTCCTGCAGGGCATCCATCATGGGCAGGATGTCGGGCTCGTACCGGCCCGCAAATGGGTTGGTCAGCACCGCGCCGATGGCACCACGCAGCAACGGCACATCGGCCACCGGCCCGAATTCGTGCCGGATTTCCTCAAGATGGGTGAAAACGCGTCGTATCTGGATCATTCTGTAAACCTGTGCAATTCGTTAAGCAAATACCGAACCAACTTCCGATTCCATCACTGCGTGTGGGAGCCAAACGGCACCCGCCAGGGCTTGTGGTGCTGCGGTCGCCACAAACTGCCCCTGGCACGCCAGCAGTGCAAACCACAGCAGGCCGCCGGACTGCAATTCTTGCGCTTTTTGCAACCCCTGATGCAAGGCCCTGCGAACCTGCTCCTCGGGCAAGGCAGGAACGTCCACAGTGACGGGAATGGCACCCAGGTCACTGTCGTCCCGCACTTGCCACGCCGGCATGCGACCAATGCGCGCGTCCTGCACATTGACCGCATTGGCCACAATGGTCGCCGCCGCATCGGCCTGCGCCGCCGTGCGCGCCAGCACCGTGACACTGTCCGCAATACCCAGCGACTGGCTGCGCCCGCGCCACCCACTGGTGGCCACACCACGCACCGGCATGGCGCTGTCGATGCGGATCTGCCCATCCAGCACCAGGCCGTTGCGCAACTGTGCGGCGTTCAGTGCAGCGATGTCAGCGTACACCCCCACCGTGACCGACTGGCCATGCGCCAGGTGCAACGCAATGTCGCCCCCGTTGTTGACCCAGGCGCGGTCAATGCCAGGCTGGTCATAGCACGCCAGAATCTCCTGCGCCACCGAGCCTGCCACTGCCGCCATTGATGTAATGAAGCCCGTGCGGTAAGGACTGCAAGCAGCCCACATGCGACGCGCCACCACGCCCTGCACACCACAGCGTTCGCCCACCGGCGCCCGCAAACCCGGGAGTTCACTCACCAGTTCCTGCAACAGCCGGTCAAAGCGTTGCCATGCGCATTCATGCGCCTGCACTACGGCATTGCGCTCCCCTTCGGCCTGGAGGATGAGGTCCATCGGCCCATGCTGGAAATGCCAGCGGCCATCGGACAAGAGCTTGCGGCAGGCGTTCACAGAGCGACCCACTCAGCCCAGCAGAGGTGGGCGGCCCAACGGCCACGGATTGGCGGCAGGCAAGGTCTGCCAGACGCGCGCCTGCGGTGCACCATCGTTGTGCCACGCACCACGCTCCAGCACCTCACGCAGGCTGCGGATCTGTTCGGTGTGTCCACCCAGTGCCTCGTAGTCCGCTCGGCGCATGCTGAACTCGATGGGTGCCACGATGGCGGGCGTAGGCACGGTGCCAAAACTGTTGTCCGGCATGCGCAGCACGTCTACCATCACGGTGATACCGCCGCCCGGCCACACATAGGCCGGTGCGCCGCCGCAAGTCACATTGACCAGCGCATTCTTGATGGAGCGGGTGAGCAGCACCGGGTTCTCGGTAACCCCTGCGCGCAGACTGCCGCCGGCTCCACCAAGGAACAGCACGGAGGCCAGCGAGGGCTCGCAGTTTTCGCCAATGCGGTCCACGATACGGCGCACCTCGGCAGGCATCTCGGCTTCCACCGGATTCAGTTGTTCGTCCAGCACGTACCAGGATGCGTGCTCCCCCGTGGTGGAGGTCATCAAGAGGCGCAGCCCCGGCCAGGCAACGGATTCGTCCCAGCCTTCGATGATGGACAGCGGATCGGCAATGTCGGTGCCGCCCCAGCCTGTGCCCGGATTGGCCACCTGAAAGTAACGGCCTGGCGTGGATTTGCGTCCACGCATCCGAATGCCCGAAGGCTTCATGTCCAGGCAACGGCCCGCCTGATGCTCGGTAAGCACGCCCGTGATGTGGTCGTCCACCACCACCACCTCGTCGGCATGGCCGAAGAACTGGCGCGCAAAGATACCAATGGCCGCAGAACCGCAGCCAACACGCATGCGCTGTTCGGCCACACCGTTGACGATGGGCGCCCGCCCCGCCTGGATCACCAGTTGCGAGCCACCGTCGATGGTGAACTCCACGGCCTGCTTGTTGCCCAGCGCCTGCATCATCTCGGCGGTGATGCGGCCCTCCTTCTTGGTACCACCCGTGAGGTGGTGCACGCCACCGAGTGACAGCATCTGCGAGCCGTATTCCGCCGTGGTCACATGGCCCACCACCTCGCCCTTGCAGCGCACATTGGCCTGCTCGGATCCGAGGAAACGGTCGGTATCGATCTTCACCTTGAAGCTGCAGTAGCTGAAGATGCCTTCGGTGACCACCGTGACCATGTCCACGCCATCGGTTTGGGAGCCTACGATGAACGGCGCAGGCTTGTAGTCGGGGTAGGTGGTGGACGAGCCCACACCCGTGACAAAAACCTCTTCACTCAACAGCAAGTCGCCAGACCAGGGCTGCGGCGCGACCGCAGACTCTGCGTCGGCACCCTCTTGCCCATCGCTAGTCCCTGCGCGGCTCACAAACGGCACCAGCGTGGCCTCGCCTGCCTCCAGGGTTTTGCGCAGCAGCACCACCGGATCCAGCCGCACGAGCACGCCGGCATGGTTGGCGTAACGGTCACACGCGCCTGCCCGGCCTTCGGAAATCTGGCACAGCACCGGGCACGCGTTGCACTCTACCTTGGCGGCGTTCATGCGCTCGTTACGGGGCCGGGCGCGCTCGAGCACCTGCGGCAGATCTGGCGCGTCCATGCCCGGCAGCCCATCGGTCTTGGTGTGTTCAGTCATCGTGGCAACCCATTCATTGCATTGTTGCAGGTGCTTGTACGCGCATTGCATTTTGTGTAGCATTCACTTAACTTAAATGTTGTGAACACTACATTTGATGTCAATGTAGCGGAATCAACCAGACTCTGCAATGGTGTTTTCGAACCCCCAAAAATGGTGCACAAGGAGCCCCAAAATGACGCACGTTGTGACGGACGCATGCATTCGGTGCAAGTACACCGACTGCGTCGATGTGTGCCCTGTTGATTGCTTCAAGGAGGGGCCTGGGAACCTGCTCAAGGTCTTTTCGGGGATCGCGTTGGAATGCAATCGGGATGAGTGGATGCTTCGGATGCGCCGCATGGGCTCATGCCCATGCAAGCGGCCGGGGCGTCCAATCACCCGATTTCATTCCAACCCTTCGGGCAAGTGCCTTTTCGGGCGGTCTGCAGCGTTGCGTCGCTTGCCAATAGCACGGGCTATTGGCTGCACACCGCGCCTTGCATTCCACCCCGAGAAGGGACTTGCGCGACCCCGAAAAGACCTTGAGCAGGTTCCATCCCTGGTCATTGACCCGGACGAATGCATCGACTGCGCGGTGTGTATTCCGGAGTGCCCGGCCAACGCCATCTATGCAGAAGACGACCTGCCCGAAGGGATGGAAGTCTTTCTGCAGTTCAACAAAAAGCTGGCGCCCCCGCTCCCCAACAATCACCAAAAGAAAAGCGGCTTTGCCAGATGCGGAACAATGGAGGGTTGTGAGCCACAAGCTTTCAGGCCTGAACATTGCGCTGTAGAGCGCATGTGGCCCTGCTCTTCAGCCAAATTCCTTATTTGCTTCCAACTTTTCCATCTAACGCACCATGAGCGCCTTTCTTGACGAACGCGTACTGACGGTCCACCACTGGACGGACCGCCTTTTCTCCTTCACCACCACGCGCGACACCGCGCTGCGCTTCTCCAACGGTCATTTCACGATGATTGGCCTGCGCGGCGAAAACGGCAAACCGCTGCTGCGCGCCTACAGCATCGTGAGCCCCAACTACGAAGAGCATCTGGAGTTCCTCTCCATCAAGGTGCCCGACGGCCCGCTGACCTCGCGCCTGCAGCACATCAAGGTGGGCGACACCATCGTGGTCGGCAAGAAGCCCACAGGCACCCTGCTGATCGACTACCTGCTGCCCGCCAAGCGCCTGTACATGCTCTCCACCGGCACGGGCGTGGCCCCGTTCCTGAGCCTGATCCGCGACCCAGAGACCTACGAGAAGTTCGAGGAAGTCATCCTGGTGCACGGCGTGCGCGAGGTGAAGGAGCTGGCCTACCACGACTACATCACGCAGGAGCTGCCGCAGCACGAGTTCCTGGGCGAGATGGTCACCAAGCAGCTCAAGTACTACCCCACCGTGACGCGCGAGCCCTTCAAGCACCAGGGCCGTGTGACCACCGTGATCGAAAACGGCCAGATGGCGCGCGACCTGGGCCTGCCCGCGCTCAACCCCGCCGAAGACCGCGTGATGATCTGCGGCAGCCCCGAAATGCTGCGCGACCTCAAGCACATGATGGAAGAGCGTGGCTTCAAGGAAGGCAACACCACGAAGCCCGGCGACTTCGTGATCGAACGCGCGTTCGCAGAGCAGTGATCCCCGGCTGGCCCGCTCTGCAGGGCCAGCGTCATCCACCAGGACCCGCCATGTCTGCCACTCCCACCAAGACCCGGACCGCGTCCACCCGTTCCACATCGGCCCGCAAGACGGGCGTGCGCGAGCAGGCCGCACAGACCACGCGCGACAACATCCTGAAGGCGGCGACCAAGGTGTTTGCCCGCTACGGCTACGAAGGCGGCAGCGTGGAGAAGATCTCCAAGGCGGCCAAGTCCTTCGACCGGATGATCTATTACTACTTCGGCAGCAAGGAAGGCCTGTTCATCGAGGTGCTGGAGGAAACCTACCGGCGCATGAACGATGCGGAATCCAAGCTCGACCTGGACACCACCCAACCGGTGGAGGCGTTGCAGGCCGTGATCCGCTTTGTGGTGGGCTACTACCGCAAGAACCCCGAGTTCATCACGCTGCTCAACACCGAGAACCTGCACAAGGGCAAACACATCTCCAAGTCGATGCGCGCCCGTGAATACTCGTCGCCCGCCATTGAGGTGATCCGCCGCGTACTCGAAAGCGGCCAGGCGCAGGGCCTGTTCCGCAAGGACGTTTCAGCGCGCGATGTGTACCTGCTGATTGCCGCCACGGGCTACTTCTACATGTCCAACCGGCACACGCTGTCGGCCTTTCTGGGCGAAGACCTGGAGACGCCCGATGCGCTGGCGCACTGGGAGTCCTTCGTCATCGACAGCGTGCTGCGCACCGTGGCGCCCGGCCCCAGCCTGCCCAAGGGCAAGGCGACCGTCTGATGGCCCTTCGCCACACACGAGCCCCACAGACATAACGATTTTTCTTAGCGAGGTCCGATGGGACCTGTGTCACACCCCACGAGGAGAATCCATGGCAGAAGCAGCAGCAGGCGGCAAGTCGGGCAAGGTCGTCATCCAGAACATCGGTCTTTTGTTGTCGGGCGACCTGGACCGCCCCATCCTCGACGCCGACACCATCGTGGTGAACGACGGCCTCATCGTGGCCGTGGGCCGCTACAAGGAGTGCGACACGGACCACGCCAACACCGTGATCGACGCACGCCAGACCTGCGTGGCGCCAGGCCTGATCGACAGCCACGTGCACCCTGTGTTCGGCGACTGGACGCCGCGCCAGAACCAGATCGGCTGGATCGACTCGACCATGAACGGCGGCGTGACCACCATGGTCTCGGCCGGTGAAGTGCACCTGCCCGGCCGCCCCAAGGACATCGTGGGCCTGAAGGCGCTGGCCATCACCGCGCAGCGCTCGTTCGACAACTTCCGCCCCGGTGGCGTGAAGGTGATTGCAGGTGCCCCGGTCATCGAGAAAGGCATGACCGAGCAGGACTTCAAGGACCTGGCCGACGCCGGCGTGACGCTGCTGGGCGAAGTGGGCCTGGGCTCCGTCAAGGCGGGCTACGAGGCCCAGCAAATGGTGGCGTGGGCGCGCAAGCACGGCATCCAAAGCACCATCCACACGGGCGGCCCGTCCATCCCGGGATCGGGCCTGATCGACAAGGACGTGGTGCTGGAGGCCGATGCCGACGTGATCGGCCACATCAACGGCGGCCACACCTCGCTGCCCTGGAAGCATGTGTGCGAGCTGTGCGAGAAGTCGTCCCGCGCCATCGAACTGGTGCACAACGGCAACGAGAAGATTGCCATCCAGGCCGCGCGGGCGGCCATCGAACTCAAGTGCCCACACCGCGTGATCCTGGGCACCGACGGCCCGGCCGGCTCGGGCGTGCAGCCACTGGGCATGCTGCGCATGATTGCGCTGATATCGAGCTTTGCCGACATTCCTGCCGAGCTGGTGTTCTGCTTTGCCACGGGCAACACGGCGCGCATCCGCAACCTGAACTGCGGCCTGATCGAGGTCGGCCGCGCGGCCGACTTCGTCTTCATGGACCGTGCCCAGCACACCGCCGGCACCACGCTGTTGGAGAGCGTGCAGCTCGGCGACATCCCTGGCATCGGCATGGTGATGATCGACGGCCTGGTGCGCTGTGGGCGTAGCCGCAACACGCCGCCTGCGACCGAGATCCCGGTGGTGCTGTAACCCACCCGCCAGTCAGCCATCGGCTGGACAAAACAAAAGCCCGCGTTATCGGGCTTTTGTTTGGGGGAAGCGACCGACTGGTTCAGTAGGTGTCCGACACCCGCACCGCACCCGGCTGGGGCTGTGGCTGCGCATAGGGGTCTGCAGCGCGGGCCGAGCCGCCCTGGTCCACGCGGAAGCCCTTGCCTTGCAATACCACGGGCGTGCCCACAGCAGTGGGTTCGGTGCGCTGGAAGTGGCGCAGCGAGCCATCTTCCATGCGCACCGCCACCTGGTACACCGTGTGGGTGCGGGTGCGCTCTTCGACCTTGTGGCCCACATAACCACCGCCCACGGCACCTAGCACGGTGGCAGCGGTGCGGCCGCTGCCCTTGCCGATCTGGTTGCCCACCACGGCGCCCAGCACACCACCGGCCACGGCCCCCACGCCTGTGGCGGGGGCGGCTTGTTGAACGGCCTGCACCGACTCGACGCGACCACAGCTGCGGCACACGGGCGCTGCAGAACGCACGGGCTGGGCAGCGCCCCCGGGGGCCATGCCACCCGCCATGTCGCCGGACCGGCCTGCGCTGCCGCCGGTCTGTGGACGGTAGTTTGCTCCGCTATTCATAGCACTCTGGGCAAGCTTAACCGGCGCTTGGGCCCGTTTTTCTTCAATGATCTCGGATTCGGGCGTGCGGGGGGCCGCCGCCAGGGTGGCGGGGGCTGCAGCATCGGCTGCCGAGGGCGTGCGGTTTTGCATCACCAGGGTGGCACCCAAGGCCAACACGCTCACGCCCAGCGCGCCAATGGCCGCCCACATCCATTTCAGGGCCGGGCCCGCAGGGGCTGCAGCAGGTACAGAAGCAGGCGGGTTGGGAGAAGAAACCGTCAGGTTCATGGTCATTTCCTTGTTCAGGTCAGAGGAGTCCGCAGGGGGTAGGCGTGTAGAAAAAGCGCTGTGCGCCCGCTACGGAATGGGGCCGTAGTGTTCCAACGGCCTGGATGGTGCAAAGGTACACAGCGGCAGGCGCTGAGGTGTGGCCGGTTTGTAAGTGGCCGTAAGCAGCGGTAAACCTCTTTGGCTGGCGCTTGCCGCCTCAGGCCAAGGGTGCGGGCGCTGCCCGCGCAGCCCGGCAGCGCAATGAGCGCGACCATGACGGCCTGCAGGACCAGGGCGCCGCGCCGGCGCCCGCTTGCTGCATGCTGTTGCCAACATTTACAGCTCCTGCACCCGTGCGCGGGCCAATGCCCTCCACCGTGCCCAGGCCGGTGGGCGGCGGGGGCCGGAGTGCAGGGCATCCTCCAGCGCCTGGGCGCAGCTGGCAGAAAAGAGCAGGATGGCCGATGAAAAATAGATCCACATGAGCAACACCACCAGCGAGCCCGCCGCCCCATAGGCCGACACCACGGCTGCCGTGGACAGGTACCAGGCCAGCAGCTGCTTGCCCACCGTGAACAGCGTGGCCCCCACCACGGCGCCCATCACCAGGTAACGCAGCGACGGTTTGGGGCCCGCGCCGATGCGCATGAGCCCCACAAACAGGGCCACCGCAAACCCGAAGGCAATGGCTTCGTTGACGACCTGCAGCAGCGGTGCCAGGGGCGCCAGGGTGGGCAGGTGGGCCATGGTCAGCCGCTCTCCAGCCCAGCCCGCCAGCAGGTGGATCAGTGTGGACAACGCCAGCGACACCATGAGCAAAAAGCCCAGCGCCAGCACATAGGCCAGCCCCCGCAGCCGCAGCGACGCCATGCGCCACCACGCGGCCCGCTGGGGCGGTGTGTAGCCATCCCGGCGCCACAGCCGCTCCAGCGCGGACTGCAGCTCCACAAACACCCCGGTGGCGCCCGAGACCAGCACCACAAACCCGATGGCCGATGCCAGCCGCCCCTCGGACGGCGCCTGGGCGCTGGCCATGGCCTGGCGCACCACATCGGCCACCTGCTGGCCCATCACCGACTGCACCTGGGCGACCAGGCTGCTCTCCAGGTAGCTGCGGTCCACCCACCAGCCCAGCACGCCCACCAACAGCAGCAGCAGGGGCGCCAGGCTGAGCATGCCGTAGAACGACATGGCCGCGCTCATGCGCAGCCCATCGGCGTCCAGCCACATCTGCGCGGCGCGCCAGAACGGCTGCACCAGGCGCCAGAGCGGCAACAGGGGCTGGGCGATGCGGGCAAGCGAAGTCGCCATCAGGGACGGAGGGGGCGCGGTCATCCCCGCGAGCGTAAGGCCTGGCGGCAGCCCCATCCATCCGCCGCAGCCGCGAGGCGGGGTAGGCGCTGTCCCACACGCAGCGTGCCGGGCGCAGCGCACAGAGTTTCAAAGGTGACAGCACCGGTTTTACACGGTGCCTGGGCAGGGCTAGCATGGGGCGCAGTCGGTTGACTCGACCGCCATTGACACAGCGGCCACCGCCGCCCCAGCCGCACCTCCTCACCCACTCTGCGAGCCACAAGCCGTCGGGCCGGTCTTGGCATTCATTCACCTTCACCCCTCTCTGCACGAAAGCGTTTTTTCCATGAGCGTCAAGCAACTCTTCGATCTCACCGGCCAGGTCGCCCTGGTCACTGGCGGCTCGCGCGGCCTGGGCCTGCAGATGGCCGAAGCCCTGGGCGAGATGGGCGCCAAACTCGCCATCACCGCACGCAAGGCCGACGAACTGGCCGAAGCCAAAAAGCATCTGGAAGGCCTCGGCTACGAGGTGCTGACCGTGGTGAACGACCTGCAAAAGACCGAGGACATCCCCGGCCTGGTGGACCAGGTGGTCGAGCGCTTTGGCACCATCGACATCCTGGTCAACAACGCGGGTGCCACCTGGGGCGCCAAGGCCGAGGACTACCCCGACGCCGCCTGGCACAAGGTGATGGACCTGAACGTGAGCGCGCCGTTCTTCCTGTCGCGCGAAGTGGGCAAGCGCTGCATGATCCCGCGCGGCAAGGGCTCGATCATCGTCACGGCTTCGGTGGCCGCGCTCAAGGGCACGCCCCCCGGCATGAACACGATTGCCTACAACACCTCCAAGGCCGCCGCCCTGCACTTTGCGCGCACGCTGGCGTCCGAATGGGGGCACTACGGCATTCGCGTCAATGCCATCTGCCCCGGCTTCTTCCCGAGCAAGATGGCCAGCGGCCTGATCGAAAAACTGGGCCCTGCGATGATCGAGCGCACGCCCCTGCGCCGCATTGGCGGCGAAGAGGACCTCAAGGGCGCGGTGGTGTTTTTGGCGTCCAACGCCTCGCGGCACATCACGGGTGAAAGCATCGTGGTGGATGGTGGGGCGAGTTTGATTTGAGCCCCCCCCTGAGCCGCTGCGCGGCTTCCCCCCGCTCTCGCAGCGCTTCGCTTGCGGGCAGGGGGACGACGCCCTCGCTGCGGGGCGGCCCTTGCTCGGCGTCCCTGGCCTGGGGCGCGCCCTATCTTGCACAGCTTGCGCCTTAGACGCATAAACGCATAAAACTGGCAACACCCCCCATGTCCGACCGCCACCTCGCCCATTGGCCGCCCGGCCTGTCGCGCCACCTCACGCTGCCACAGACCCATCTGTTCCACAACGCCGAGGTGTCGGCCGCGCGTTACCCGGACAAGCCCTTTCTGGTGTTCTACGACACGCTGGTGACCTTTCGGCAGTTCCAGGAGCAGGTCAAGCAGATTGCGGGCTTTTTGCAGCAGGTGTGTGGCGTGAAGGCGGGCGACCGCGTGCTGCTGTACATGCAGAACAGCCCGCAGTGGATTCTGGCGTTCTACGGCATCCTGCGCGCCAATGCGGTGGTAGTGCCGGTGAACCCGATGAACCTCACTGACGAGCTGCGCCACTACGTGCACGACAGCGGTGCCACCGTGGCCTTTGTGCCGCAGGACCTGCATGCCCAGGCGCAACCACTGGTGGATGCGGCAGGAGGTGAATGTGGTGAGGGCAAGCTCCAGCACCTCATCGTGGCCGCCTACAGCGACTACCTGCAGGTGCCCACCGACCTGCCCGTGCCCGCCTTTGTCCGCGCCCCGCGCCAGGCCATCGATGCCCCGGGCGTCACGCTGTGGAGCGACATGCTGGCGCAGCAGCGCGCCCCCGGCCCCATCACCACCGGGCCCGACGACCTGTGCGTGATGCCCTACACCTCGGGCACTACCGGCCACCCCAAGGGCTGCATGCACACCCACCGCAGCGCCATGAGCACGCTGGTGGGCGGTGTGCAGTGGTTTTCGCGCACGCAAGACGCCACCTACCTCGCCGTGCTGCCGCTGTTCCACGTCACCGGCATGTCGGGCAGCATGAACGGGCCGCTGTTTGTGGGCGCCACCGTGGTCGTGCTGCCGCGCTGGGACCGCGACGCGGCCGCCCAGCTCATCCAGCGCTACCGGGTGACCATCTGGCAGGCCATCTCGACCATGGTGGTGGACTTTCTGGCCAACCCGTGCATCGCCGATTACGACATCAGCAGCCTGCAGGCCATCCGGGGCGGCGGCGCGGCCATGCCCAAGGCCGTGGCGCAGCAGCTGAAGGACCTGACCGGGCTGGACTACGTGGAAGGCTATGGCATGTCCGAAACCATGGCCGCCACGCACATCAACCCGCCGCACCGGCCCAAGCCACAGTGCCTGGGCATCCCGGTGTTCGACGTGGACTCCCGCGTGGTGGACCCTGCCACCTTTGCCGAACTGCCGCCGGGTGAGATTGGCGAGATCGTGGTGCACGGCCCGCAGGTCATGCTGGGCTACTGGAACAACCCGCAGGCCTCGGCCGACAGCTTTGTGATGCTGGACGGCAAGCGATTTCTGCGCACCGGCGACCTGGCACAGGTGGACGATGACGGCTACTTCTTCATGGTGGACCGCTTGAAGCGCATGATCAATGCGTCGGGCTTCAAGGTCTGGCCCGCCGAGGTGGAGGCCATGATGTACGCCCACCCCGCCATCCAGGAGGTGTGCGTGATCGCCGCGCACGACGAACGCCGGGGAGAGACGGTGAAGGCGCTGGTCGTGCTGCGCGACGCCTTCAAGGGCCAGGTGGGCGAGCAGGCCATCATCGACTGGAGCCACGAACACATGGCCGCCTACAAAAGCCCGCGCATCGTGCAGCTGGTGGACAGCCTGCCCAAATCCGGCACGGGCAAGGTGCAGTGGCGTGAGCTGCAGGAGCAGGAGCGCAGCCGCGCCGCTGCCGCGGCGTCCTGAGACAACCACAAAAGGTTTGCGATATACGCTCTGTTTTTGATAGCTACTAGCGCAATATCCACTAGCGCTATCGGCCAGATTCACCTCAAAACACACTTCCAGCCACCATGAACCCCACCGCCCTCGCGCGCCTGCGCTCCGTACTGCAAACCCATGTGGACCGGGGCCTGCTGCCCGGTGCCGTGGCCCTCGTCCACCACCAGGGCCACACCGTGCTGCACACGGCCGTGGGCCACCAGCGCCCACCCACCGCAGGATCTGCCACGCCCACCATGGCGCCCGACACGGTGTTTCGCATCTACTCCATGACCAAGCCCATCGCCTCGCTGGTGGCGATGATGCTCATGGAAGAAGGCCGCCTGCTGCTTTCGCATCCCGTGGCGCACTACCTGCCCGCGTTTGCGGGCCAGCACGTATACGACGAGGCCACCGGCACCACCGTCCCCGTGCAGCGCGAGGCCACGGTGCACGACCTGCTGCGCCACACCGCCGGCCTGAGCTACGCATGGGAGGCTGGCACCGTGCCCGACGCCTATCGCGCCGCGCGCGTCGGCTCGCGCCGCCACAGCAATGCTGATCTGGTCGCTGCACTGGGCCCACTGCCCCTGGTCCACCAGCCCGGCACCCGCTGGGAATACAGCCGCGCCACCGACGTGCTGGGCGCGGTGCTGGAGGTGATCGAGGGCGAGAGCCTGGGCGCCATCCTGCAGCGCCGCGTGTTCGGCCCTCTGGGCATGCACGACACCGGCTTCGCGGTGCCCGCAGCGCAGCAGCACCGCCTGGCCGAAGCCTTTGAGCGCGACCCGCAGACCGGGCTCGGCATGCCGCTGATCGACGTGACCGCCCCGCCCGTGTTCGAGTCGGCCGGTGGCGGCCTAGTCTCCACCGCCAGCGACTACGCGCGCTTTCTGCAGCTCATGCTGGGCCGGGGCACCGCCCCCGGGCCCGACGGCCCCGTGCGCCTGCTGGGCCGCGCCACCGTGGACTTCATGACCGCTGACCACCTGGGCAGCCTGCCTGTGGCTGGCGACATCCTGCCCACCGGCTACGGCTTTGGCCTGGGTGTGGCCGTGCGCACCGCTACCGGCCAGGCCACCCGCCCGGGATCAGCCGGGCACTACAGCTGGAGCGGCCTGGGCGGCACCTTCTTTTTTGTGGACCCTGCGGAAGACCTGTTCGCGATCCTGCTCACCCAGGCGCCCGGCCAGCTGCGGTATCTGTGCGAGCTGTACCCGGCGCTGGTGTATGCGGCATTGTGATTAGCCCCCCTGAGCGGCTTTGCCGCTTCCCCCCGCTCTCGCGCTGCGCGCGGGCGGGGGGACGACGCCCTCGCTGCGGGGCGGCCCTTGCTCGGCGTCCCTGGCGGGGGCGGCGCCAGTTGCAAAGGCTACGCTCTACGCCCGGCGCCAGAGGGGCAGGCTTACACTCAGCGTCCAGTCACGGCACGCAGCGGCCTCCCATACCTGCTGGCAAGCCCGTCCCCCAGACCTCTTTCTTGAACCTATGCAGATTCGCTGCGCACTGGTCGGCATGCCCGGCTCGGGCAAATCCACCGTTGGCCGGCAACTGGCCCACCGGGCGGGTGTGCCTTTTATCGACCTGGACCACCGGCTGGAACAGACCCTGGGCACCACCATCCGCAGCTTCTTCGAGGCCGAGGGCGAAGCGCGCTTTCGCGACATCGAATCCCAGGTGCTGGCCGACGTGGCCCGCCAGCCCGGCGGCATGGTCCTGTCCACCGGCGGCGGCGCCGTGCTGCGCCCCGAGAACCGCGAGGTGCTGCGCCAGTTCGGCAATGTGCTGTACCTGCGCGCGTCGCCCGAAGAAATCTTCAAGCGCGTCAAACACGACAAGACCCGCCCCCTGCTGCAAGGCGGCAACCCCATGGACAAGCTGCGCGACCTCTACGCCCAGCGCGACCACCTGTACCGCGAGACCGCCCACTACGTCATCGAGACCGGGCGGCCGTCGGTGCACACGCTGGTCAACATGGTGATGATGCAGTTGGAAATGGCGGAGAGTGCGGGGGTCTCCGACATGCCAAACACCCCCACCTGAAGATTCTTGCTGGGCTCGCGCAGCCCGTCAGGCGGGCAACCCCTGGGCCTGCAATGCCGGTGCGCACTCTACGCGATTGCGGCCCGACATCTTGCCCCGGTACAGCGCCGCATCGGCCTGTTGCAGCCTCTCGTCCAGCGCTTCTGCACTGGCAAAGCGCTCTGAAACGCCGAGGGTGGCCGTGCACCGGATGGCCTCGTGCGCATGGCCATCAGACACCTGGCTGCATTCAATCGCATCGCGCACCCGCTCTGCCAGTTGCATGGCTCCGGTGCCGTCCGTATCGAAGGCGATGACCACGAACTCCTCGCCGCCCAACCTGCAGACCAGATCGCCCTGGCGAGCCGTGTGTCGAAGGACCTCGGCCACACCGCCCAGGACGAGATCGCCCACCTTGTGACCATAGGTGTCGTTGATGCGCTTGAAGTGATCGACGTCCACGATCAGCAAATGCGCCGTCGCGGCTGGGCGCGAGCGGAAATGCGCCTCCAGCGCATCCATCAGGCCACGCCGGTTCAAAAGCCCGGTGAGCGGGTCGTGCGCAGCCATCACGTGCAGATCATCCGTCAGGCGGTGCAGGACGAGCCATACCACCGCCGGGGGGAGCACCGTCCCCAGGAACGACATGTAAATGTAAAACGCCGTCTGGAAGGGGGTGCCCATATCGAGGCTCTCCAGGCCCCCCGAAAGAACCATCACAAGCTTCGCAGCGTTCATGGCACCCAGGCCGCCGATCAGGATCGCAAACACTGCCATCTCTGCACGCAGATGCCGGGCGAAGGTGCGGGTGCCATAGAGCAAAACCACTGCCATGGCCACAAAGAGCACAGCGCACGCAGCGGCCAGCAGCGCATAACGGGCCTCTGACCCCAGCACCGCGTGCACCAGCCACTGCGCGGCGGTGTAGCCTCCGGCCAAGGCGAGCAGGGGACGTGCCACGGGGACAGGCCGATCAAAAAACCGGGCTGCACCCAGCCCATAGGCCACGGGGGCGCAAAGCGTCAGGGTATGGTTGATGACACTCATCACCCCCCAGTGGGCAGCGCCACCCAGAAGCTGCAACACGTAGGCGATCCCCAGCAAAAGGCTACCGAGGGCAAAGACATCGGTGCCCATCTTCTTGCCACGCAGCCGGGTGCTGATCAGCACGAACATCCCGCTGAAGCAAAGAAGGTGCACGCAGAGCATGCCCAGGACAACGGTAGCGACCATGGATACGTGCAGGCTAGAAGGAAGCGACGGCGGCTGCACCGCCCGCGTCACAGCGCAACCACACGCCTGCTAACCGCCCGACCGATCGACGCTGTCTCTGTACGCAACTGTCCATGGCCGTCGCACGCGCAGCGCTACAGGTTCGGCGCCAGCAGCCGCTCCAGCACCTTCTCATCCATGCCCCTCCGCTGTGCCATGTCATGCAGCTGGTCTTCACCGATCTTGCCGACGTTGAAGTAAGCGCTGTCAGGGTGGCCGATGTAGAAGCCGCTCACGCTGGCCGCAGGGGTCATGGCCAGGCTCTCGGTCAGCCCCATGCCAATGTCTTCGGCGTTCAGTACGCGGAACAGGTCGGTCTTGGCGCTGTGGTCCGGGCAGGCGGGGTAGCCGGGCGCGGGGCGGATGCCCTGGTACTTCTCGGCAATCATGTCGTCGTTGCACAACTGCTCGCCCGCTGCGTAGCCCCACAGGTCAGTGCGCACACGATGGTGCAGGGCTTCGGCAAAGGCTTCGGCCAGGCGGTCGGCCAGGCTTTTGAACAGGATCGCGGAGTAGTCGTCCAGCGCGTCGATGAAGGCCTTTTCCTTCTTCTCGATCCCAAGGCCTGCCGTCACGGCGAACATGCCGGCGTAGTCGGCAACGCCGCTGGACTTGGGCGCCACAAAGTCGGCCAGGCAGCGGCTGGGGCGGGTCACGCCGTCGATGGTGTGTTTCTCGGCCTGCTGGCGCAGGCCGTACCAGGTCATGGCCACTTCGGTGCGGGTGTCGTCGGTATAGAACTCGATGTCGTCGTCGTTCACGCTGTTGGCGGGCAGCAGGGCCATCACGCCGCTGGCCGTGAGCCACCGGCCTTCGATGATCTTCTTGAGCATGGCCTGCCCATCGGCAAACACACGCGTGGCTTCCACGCCCACGATCTCGTCGGTGAGGATGGCAGGGTACGGGCCGGCCAGGTCCCAGGTCTGGAAGAACGGGCCCCAATCGATGTACTTGGCCAGCTCGGCCAGGTCGAAGTTCTTGAACACGCGGCGGCCCAGCGCGCGCGGCACGGCGGGCTGGTAGGCCGACCAGTCCACGGGCGTCTTGTTGGCGCGGATCTTGGCCAGGGGCCACAGGGGCGTGGCCTTTTTGTTGGCGTGCTGGGTGCGCACCTTGTCGTAGTCGGCATTCAGCTCGTCCACATAGTTCTGCACGCCATCGCCCAGCAGGCTTTGCGCCACGCTCACGCTGCGCGAGGCGTCGGGCACATAGACCACGGGGCCTTCGTAGTGCGGAGCGATCTTGACGGCGGTGTGCACGCGGCTGGTGGTAGCGCCGCCAATGAGCAGCGGGATCTTCTTGATGCGAAAGTGCTCATCCTTCTGCATCTCGCCGGCCACGTACTGCATCTCTTCAAGGCTGGGGGTGATCAGGCCCGACAGGCCCACGATGTCTGCCCCCTCGACCTTGGCGCGCGCCAAAATCTCGTGGCAGGGCACCATCACGCCCATGTTCACCACTTCAAAGTTGTTGCATTGCAAGACGACGGTGACGATGTTCTTGCCGATGTCGTGCACGTCGCCCTTGACGGTGGCGATGACGATCTTGCCCTTGCTGCGCACGTCGCGGCCTGCCGCTTCGTCCTGGCGCTTTTCTTCCTCGATGTAGGGGATGAGGTGGGCCACGGCCTGCTTCATCACGCGGGCGCTTTTGACCACCTGGGGCAAAAACATCTTGCCCGCGCCGAACAGGTCGCCCACCACGTTCATGCCGTCCATGAGCGGGCCTTCGATGACGTGCAGCGGGCGGCCGCCCTTGGCCAGGATGGCGCGGTAGGCCTCTTCAGTGTCTTCGGTGATGAAGTCGGTGATGCCGTGCACCAGCGCGTGGCTCAGGCGCTCGCCCACGGTCTTGGGGTGCTCGGGCGTGCCGCGCCATTCGAGCTTCTTGCTTTCGTCCTTGGCACCGCTCTTGGCGGTTTCGGCGATCTCGACCAGGCGTTCGCCGGCGTCGGGGCGGCGGTTGAGCACCACGTCTTCGACGCGCTCGCGCAGCACGGGCTCCAGGTCGTCGTACACACCCACCATGCCCGCATTGACGATGCCCATGTCCATGCCCGCCTGGATGGCGTGATACAGAAACACGGTGTGGATGGCTTCGCGCACGGGGTCGTTGCCCCGGAAGCTGAACGACACGTTGGACACGCCGCCCGACACCTTGGCGCCCGGCAGGTTCTGCTTGATCCAGCGCACGGCCTCGATGAAATCGACGGCGTAGTTGTTGTGCTCTTCGATGCCCGTGGCCACGGCAAAGATGTTGGGGTCGAAGATGATGTCCTCGGGTGGAAAGCCCACTTCATCGACCAGCACGCGGTAAGCGCGTTCGCAG
Source organism: Acidovorax sp. (assembly GCF_016783915.1). GTDB lineage: Bacteria > Pseudomonadota > Gammaproteobacteria > Burkholderiales > Burkholderiaceae_C > Acidovorax. The sequence continues at coordinate 45,950 of NZ_JADHVT010000005.1, read as the reverse complement.
ATCTCGATCTTGCGCGCGAAGGTGTCGGCCTGGCCTTGCTCGTCAAACGCCATCACCACGGCGGCAGCGCCGTAGCGCTTGACGAGGCGCGCCTCGTGCTTGAACTTCTCCACGCCCTCTTTCATGCTGATGGAGTTGACGATGCCCTTACCCTGGATGCAGCGCAGCCCGGCCTCGATCACCTCCCACTTGGAGCTGTCAACCATGATGGGCACGCGCGCGATGTCAGGCTCGGAGGCGATGAGCTGCAGAAAGCGCACCATGGCTGCCTTGCTGTCGAGCATGGCCTCGTCCATGTTGATGTCGATGACCTGGGCGCCGTTCTCCACTTGCTGGCGCGCCACGGCCAGGGCTTCTTCGTACTGGCCGTTCAAAATCATGCGCGCGAACGCCTTGGAGCCGGTGACGTTGGTGCGCTCGCCGATGTTGACGAACAGCGTGCCCTCGCCAATGGAGACGGGCTCCAGGCCGGACAGCTTCATGGGGGGCAGGGAACGGGCAGACGCGGACATAGGACTCACCTGTGCAGGGGCAGCAGAAAAACAGGTGAGCGTCGTTGCGGTGGTGGCTGGGGCCTTGCGCAGGCCCCGCGTGCCCAAGCCTGACGACCGCCCCCGAGAGGAAAGGGATGGGCCGCTGCAACGCTCCTTGGACAGCCTGTGATTTTAGCGGCTGACGTGCCAGCAGCTTAGGCAGCGGCAGGCTGCGCCGACGCAGGCAGGCCAAATACCCGGTCGAACCCCCAGTTGAAGACAAAGGTGTAAACGAGGAAAAACACGATGAGCGCCAGGTCCATCACGAAGGCCTGCCACAAGGTCACATCAAACCACCAGGCAAACAGCGGCACCAGGGTAAAGACCAGCCCCCCCTCAAACCCCACTGCATGGGCCATGCGGCGCCATACCGTGCGGCCCCGCACGGCCTGGCGGGCCTCCCAGCGCTCGAAAACCCAGTTGAACAGCAGGTTCCACGCCACGGCGATGACCGAGGCCGCAACCGACGCCACACCGGAGTGCGCCGCGCTCTGGCCGGTGAGCACCGCCAGCCCGAAGGTGGCCACCACGATGGCGATCAGCTCGTACAAGGTGACATACAGCACACGGCGGCGAACGCCCTGCAGGCCAGGCGCGGAAGAAGTCGAAGAAACATTCATGGAGCTACTTTATGTGCGTCATGCTGATATATAAAGTCAGCTTATTTCAGATTTACTGATAGATAGACCCCCATGGCCTTTTCGTCCGATAGCGTGCAGGTGTTTCTGGCGGCGCTGGACCACGGCTCGTTCTCGGCCGCCGCGCGGGCCTTGTCGCGTGTGCCGTCGGCGGTGAGCATGACCATTGCGCACCTGGAGGCCGAGCTGGATGTACAGCTGTTTGACCGCAGCGGGCGCGAGCCCCGGCCGACCGCAGCCGCCCGCGCGCTGGAGCCCCAGGCCCGGCTGCTGGCGGGGCAACTGCAGCAGCTCAATGCCCAGGCGCTGGCGCTCACGCAGGGGCTGGAGGAGCGGCTGACCCTGGCGATTGCCCCCGAGCTGCTGGCCTCGCGCTGGACGGAGGCGCTGGCGGCACTGGCGCAGGAGCACCCACTGCTGCAGATTGAGGTGCTGGCCGCCCCTCAGGTGGATGCGCTGGCGCTGCTGCACAGCGGCCGCGCACAGCTGGCGCTGGTGTTCGAGCGGCCCAGCATCGATGGGCGCGAAGGTTTTCAGGAAGTGGCCACCGAAACACTGGTGGCGGTGATGGCGCCGCAGCACCCGGTGCTGGTCGCTGCCCGCAGCGCCGTCCAGGCGCGCGGTGCACCGCCCGAGGACGCCATGCTGCGCGAGGAGCACCTGACCACGACGCGCCAGATTGTGGTGGCCAGCCGCGACCTGGCACAGACCGACCCGCGTTTTGTGTTTGCCCGCCACCACTGGCGCACCGACAACCACCTGGCCGCGTTGGGACTGATCGAGGCCGGCCTGGGCTGGGGCTGGCAGCCGCGCGCGCTGGTGCAGTCGCGCATCGAGGCAGGGAGGCTGGTGGAAATGCCGTTTGAGAACCTGAGCAACGGCACCGCGCTGTGGGTGGATGTGGTGTGGTCCAAGGAGCGACCTCTGGGCCTGGGCGCTGCCCGTTTTGTGGCGCTGATGCGCGACAACCGGGCACTGCAGGCTGACCTGGCGTGATATGGACCATTTCCGGGCGATAGCGCTAGTCGATCATGTCGTAAAAGCTATCAAATTCATAGCATCATCCTCGACCGCTGGCTTCCGATAGTCCCGGCACTTGCCATCTTGTGGTACCCACAGGCGGTGCACCCACCCACCGCGCGCTGCCAGGGCGCGCACCTGGGCACGGGTGGTGGGGCTCAAGCGCATTGCCGAGGACCTGGGCTTTGCCAGCGAGGCCGGACTGCACCGCGCGTTCCGCCTGGTCACGGGACAAACGCCGCGGGCCTACCGTGTGGCGCATGGGGTTCGCTGAGCCACGTTACGCTCAGCGAACCAAACACCGACACCAGCCCAAGGAGCCCTACATGCCCAACAACCTGCCCAGCGTTCAGACCTCCCCCGTTTTTCAGGCCAGCGACAAAGCCCTGGCCGAGCTCTGGGCCCAGTGGCAGCCGGGCCCGCCCCGCCTGCCTGGCCAGGGCGCAGGCAAAGCGCCCACGCTGGACCACTTCAGTCCTGGGGACAAGCCGCTTTCAGCGGGCAACAAGGCCGCTGACAAGGCAGCGGTCGAGGCCTTGGCCACTGAGCTGGATGCGCTGCAGAACCTGTTCTACGCGGACAAGCGCTACAAGCTGCTGGTGGTGCTGCAGGGCACTGACACCTCGGGCAAGGACGGCACCATCCGGGGCGTGTTTGGCCGCATGAGTGCACTGGGCGTGCACGCCGTGGGCTGGAAGGCACCCACCGAGACCGAACTGGCGCACGACTACCTGTGGCGCATTCACCAGCAGATGCCGCAAGCAGGCGACATCACGGTGTTCAACCGCAGCCACTATGAGGATGTGCTGGTGCCGGTGGTCAACGGCTGGATCACGCCCGAACAGCAGCTTCAGCGCCTCGCCCACATCAACGACTTCGAGCGCATGCTCAGCGAAACAGGCACCATCGTGCTGAAATTTCTGCTGCACATCAGCCCCGAGGAGCAACGCGAACGCCTGCAGGAGCGGCTCGACGACCCGGCCAAGCACTGGAAGTTCAGCATGGGAGACATCGAAGTGCGCAAGCAGTGGGCCGACTATCGCAAGGCCTACAACACCCTGTTGGCCGCCACGCACACGCCTTGGGCGCCATGGACCATCGTGCCGGCCGACTCCAAAACCCACCGCAACCTGATGGTGGCCACGCTGCTGCGCGAGGTGCTGCGCAATCTGGATCTGCGCTATCCCACGGGGGACGCTGAGCTCGAGCACTTCACAGTGGAATAGCACTGCGGCGATGCGGCAATGCAGCATTTCCGGGGTTTCGCCAAGTTATGCATTCAATGCATAACCCACAAACACACTGGCCTTGGACAGTGCCTCAGGCGAGGCATAAGCTTCGCAGCCTGAACTGATCCCACAAGGAAATTCACCATGTCGCAACCCGTCGGCGCCCCTGCCGCACAATCCCACCCCGTGCCCTCGTACCTGCAGGCCGACCACCTCGGCCCCTGGGGCAACTACCTGCAGCAGGTGGACCGCGTCACCCCGTACCTGGGCAGCCTGGCGCGTTGGGTGGAAACACTCAAGCGCCCCAAGCGCATCCTGATCGTGGACGTGCCGATTGAGCTGGACAACGGCACCATCGCCCACTACGAAGGCTACCGCGTGCAGCACAACCTGAGCCGTGGCCCCGGCAAGGGCGGCGTGCGCTTCCACCAGGACGTGACGCTGTCCGAAGTGATGGCCCTGTCGGCCTGGATGTCGGTGAAGAACGCGGCGGTGAACGTGCCCTACGGCGGTGCCAAAGGCGGCATCCGCGTGGACCCCAAGAAGCTGTCAATGGGTGAGCTGGAGCGCCTGACGCGCCGCTACACCAGCGAGATCGGCCTGCTGATCGGCCCGTCCAAAGACATTCCTGCGCCTGATGTGAACACCAACGGCCAGATCATGGCCTGGATGATGGACACATATTCGATGAACACCGGCGCCACCGCCACCGGCGTGGTCACCGGCAAGCCCGTGGACCTGGGCGGCTCGCTGGGCCGTGTCGAGGCCACCGGCCGCGGCGTGTACACCGTGGGAGTGGAAGCCGCCAAGCTGACCGGCCTGGCACTGGACGGTGCCCGCGTGGCCGTGCAGGGCTTTGGCAATGTGGGTGGCATTGCCGCCAAGCTGTTTGCCGAAGCGGGCGCCAAGGTGGTGGCGGTGCAAGACCACACCGGCACCATCTTCAACAGCAAGGGCGTGGATGTGCCCGCGCTGCTGGCCCATGTGAAGACCCGTGGCGGCGTGGGCGGCTTTGCCGGCGCCGATGTGATGAAGGCTGAAGAGTTCTGGGGCGTGGACTGCGAGATCCTGATCCCTGCCGCGCTGGAAGGCCAGATCACCAAGGACAACGCGGGCCAGATCAAGGCCAAGCTCGTGATCGAAGGCGCCAACGGCCCCACGACCACCGAGGCCGACGACATCCTGCACGACAAGGGCGTGCTGGTGCTGCCCGACGTGATCGCCAACGCCGGCGGCGTGACGGTGAGCTACTTTGAATGGGTGCAGGATTTTTCCAGCTTCTTCTGGAGCGAAGACGAGATCAACGCCCGCCTGGTGCGCATCATGCAGGAGGCCTTTGCGGGCATCTGGCAAGTGGCGCAAGAGCACAAGGTGAGCCTGCGCACCGCCACCTTCATCGTGGCCTGCCAGCGCATCCTGCACGCCCGCGAAATGCGCGGCCTGTATCCATAAGCCCTCGCCCGCCCCACCGGCCCGCCCCTTACCCGGGGCAGGCCGCCACACCACCGCCAGCCGCTGCGATCCAGCCCTGGCGGTTTTTATTTGCCCAGGCCTTGCGCAGCCACCGTGGCTGTTGCGCCGTGGCGACGCTGCAAGCGAGCGCAACGGCCGTTCAAGGCCCCAGAACGACCGCGCAGCCGCCGCAGAAACCAAAAGATACGCACACATACAAATGGTGATCTTTCCCCCGGACCTTGCGTGAAAAACTGCCTGGACTTTGCACTCACGCCGTCTTCGGGAGATTCTGGTGGCCCTTCCATCCCTGCGCAGCCTGCTGGCGCGCTTTCTGCTCAGCCGCCTGCGCACCGCGCGCTCCGTGGCCCGTCTGGCGTACCGCCTGCACCCCCATAAACCCGCGCTCATCGACCGGCGCGGCACCCTCACCTACGCGCAGCTGCAGGATCGCGTGTACCGCCTGCAAGCCTGGATGCAGGCCCAGGGCGTAAAAAAAGGGGATGTGGTCTTCACCTGGCTGCCCGAGACCGGCGAGCAGTACGAAACCCGGCTGGCCACCTTCGAGAACGGCACCATCTTTGCCAGCTTCCACAAGCACCTGCCGGCCGAGGCAGCGCTCACGACCATGGGCCGCGTCAAGCCCGCCGTCTTCATCCATGACCCGCTGCTGAGCGCGCCCATCGTGCAGGCCGTGCGCGAGCAGCTGCCCGGCCTGCGCATGCTGGCGCTGGGGGATGAATACGAGCGCGCCCTGGCGCAGCAGACCCCGTCCGCTGGTGCGACCGATGTGCACGAGGACGATGTATTTGCGCTGCACATGACCTCAGGCACCACGGGCCTGCCCAAGTCTATTGGCTACAGCAACCGCAAGTACCTGGACAGCGTGCGCCTGATCTCGCGCGCCATCGACTTCAAGCCGCCAGCGAACGGGCCGGACGTGAACATGCTGGGCCTGCCGCTCACCGGCCCGGGCTCGGGCCTGGTGCTGCCCACGCTGCTGGCGGGCGCGGCGCTGGTGATGCCCGAGGACTTCCGCGCCACCACGCTGGCCGGGCTGATCCAGAAGCACCGCGTGTCGCGCGCTTTTCTGTCGCCCTCGGCCATCATCGACCTGCTGGACGAGCCCACGCTGGGCCAGTACGACCTGTCGTCCCTGACCCATGTGCCCTACGGCTCGGAGATGATGCCCGCGCCCAAGATCGCCGAGGCCATCCGCCGCTTCGGCCCCATCTTCCAGCAGGGCTACGGCTGCCTGGAGGCCCTGCCCCCCATCACCTGGCTGCTGCCCCAAGAGCATGTGGACGCGCAAGGCAACCCGCTGGGCAACGACATCCTCTCCACCGTGGGCCGGGTGATGCCGGGCGTGGACGTAGTCATCCGCGACGAGCAGTTTGCGCCGCTGCCGCTGGGACAGATGGGCCTGATCACCGTGCAGACACCGGTGCGGTTTGATGGCTACTGGCTGGACCCCGAAAAGACCAGCGAAACCCTGCGCGACGGCTGGGTAGTGATGGGGGACCTGGGCTATTTCGACGCCGCCGGCTATCTGCATGTGCTGGGTCGCAGCGCCGACCGCGTAGTGCGCCACGGCCAGGCACTCAACCCGCGCGAGATCGAGGAAGTGGCGCACTGCCATCCTGCCGTCAAGGAAGCCTGCCTGGTGCAGCACGGCGCCGCCGCCGTGCTGGTAGCCAGCCTGCGGCAAAGCTGGCGCAATGACCGGGGCACCCAGGCCCTGGAGCACGACCTGGCGGAGTTTCTGGTGCAACACCTGCCGCCTGAGATGCAGCCCGACGATGTGCGCCTGGTCACAGAGATTCCGCGCAGCTTCCTCAACAAGATGCTGCGGCGCGAGGTGCGCCTGATGCTGGAGGCCATGCCGCCGCGCAGCAGCGCGGCGCACACGGCGCGCGCAGAGCCTGTGGCGGGCTCGATGGCGACTGCTCCCCAGGCCGAAGCAATGGCATCCGCACACCCATGACAGCCCCCATGAACATACAGCCCGCTCCGCTCAGCCTGGGCACCAAGCTCGGCTACGCCGTGGGCAATGTCGGCCTGCAGATGCTGATTGCAGCCATGAGCTTCCTGCTCATGATCTTCTATACCGATGTGGCCCTGGTGCCTCCGGCCGTGGCCGGTGCAGCGCTGCTGGTGGGCAAGGTGTGGGACACCATCAACGACCCGCTGTTTGGCTGGCTGACCGACCGCACGCGCTCGCGCCACGGTCGCCACCGCGTGTACCTGATCTACGGCGCCCTGCCCCTGGCGGTGGTGGCTGCCGCCGTGTGGATGGTGCCGCCAGGCCTGAGCCCCTGGGCAGCGTTTGTGTGGATTGCCGTCACCTACACCTTGTTCGACACCGTGATGACGCTGGTGCAGCTGCCCTACCAGGCCATGGCCGCCAACATGACACAGGACTACGACGAGCGCACCAGCCTCACGGCTTTTGCATCCATGGGTGCCCTGCTGGGGTTTTTTGCGGGCAGCGTGTTCATGCCTCTGCTGGTGCGGGCCGCGCCGGATGCACGCGCGGGCTACGCACTGGCAGGCGCCTGTTTCGGGCTGGCCGCCGGGGTGGCCGTGGCGGTAGTGGCCTGGCGCGTGCGCGAGCCCGCCACCACCGTCAACGCACCGCCCGCAGCCACCGCAGCGGCAGAACCCGGCTGGGTGTCGGTGCGCAGCACCCTGCTGGCCACGCTGCGCAACCGCCCGTTTGTGATGCTGGTGAGCGCTGCGGGTCTGGTCCGGCTGGGCCTCACGCTGGTGCAGGCCTCGCTCGCATATTTCGTCATCTACCAGCTGCAGGGCGACAAGGGCGATCTGCCACGCATCATGGGCATCCTGCTCGCGGTGGTGGGCGTGTCACTGTTCGTCTGGAAGCGTGTGGTGGACCGCTGGGAGAAAAACCGGGCCTACATCCTCGGGCTGGTGCTCTGCTGCGCAGGGCTGGTGGCGCTGTACTGGGTGGGCCCAGGCCAGCAGGCCCTGGTGACGGGCATCCTGGTGGTGGTGGGCATTGGCATGGGCGCGCACTGGATCGTGCCGTTTGCCATGGTGCCCGACACCATCGACCACGGCCATATGCAGGCGGGCGAGCGCCAGACCGGCATGTACTACGGCCTGTATGGACTGGTCGACAAGCTCGCGCGCACCCTGGCCACGGTGCTGGTGGCCGGTATGCTGGAGCTGACCGGGTATGTGCCCAACGTGGCCCAGTCTGCCCAGGCGCTGCAGGGCATCACAGCCATGACGGGGCTGCTGCCGGCGCTGTGCCTGGTGCTGGCGATTCCACTGCTGATGGCCTACCCCATCACCCGCGCCCGCCATGCGGCCATGGTGCACGGCGTGGGCGCAGCAGCCCCTGCCCACCAGAGCGAACACACCCACCGCCCTGCGTGGGAACCGTCACGCACCCTGCCCGGTGGAGGGCACGACTTCGCACACAGCCGTTAGAGAGCCTGAGGGCGCGCCCTCAGGCAGACGGCGAAGGCCCCACCGGCCCGGGTGGCAACACGCCACGCAGCGCCAGACAGAAGGGCTGCGCACACTCTGCGCGGGCTGCATACGGGCAACCCACGGTCTCGCACAGGCCAGATGCCCCATTGCGCGCACGCTCGTCCTCGCGCGGCACCTGCCCGCTGGCCTGCAGCACGGCCATCTGGGTCCAAGGGTCCAGGCGGCCTGTGGTCTGCTGCAGCATGTCGCGCCCGTACACGGTGGTGGCCAGCTGCGGCTGCAGGTCCAGCACCAGCAGCGCGCTGGTACGCGGCGCGGCGGCATCCATGCCCTGCAACACCAAGGCCATCACCCCCGATTGCAGCGCCTGCCCGCCCCCGGCAAAAGGCACCTGCAGCGCGCCCGCAACGCTGGCACCGGCGCCCGTCTGCGCTGCCGATACGCTGGCTGCTGCAGGTGAGGCCTGTGCCGCCAGCCACGGCACCGGCGCGCGCAGGGTGAGCGCCAGCCCGCGCGGCCCCTCGGGTGTTGCCACCACGCCCTGGCGCACCAGCCAGGTCTGCAAGGGCGGCTGTTCGGCATCCAGCGCCCCACTCTCCAGCGCCTGGGCCATGCCCATGGGCCAGGGCTGCGCGGCCACCACGCGCTGCGGCACCCCGGCCTGGGCCGTGACCTCTGCCACCAGAGCACTCACCATGCGCAGCAGCGGCGTGCTGAGGCCGGACGCGGGCCAGGCTGCGCCACTTGTGGCGGAGGCTGCGGACGCCGCCACATGGCCGGACGTACCCGGGGTTGCGCCACGGGGCAGCGCCGATGCCCCCGGGGACGCAGCCTGCGCGGCGCCCTCGCCCCTGGCGCCCTGCAAGCGGCGATCGGCCCCGCCCGCCCTGCGCGGGTCAAAGCCCGCCGCCAACTGTTCGCGCGCCTGGGGCGAGATGCTGGCCTGGTCCGCCGGTGTAGGCAGCGGCCCGCCGGGCGGGCTGGGTGATGCGACCGATGGCGGCGGCGCGCTGGGGTCTGCGGCAGGTAAGGGTGCCGGTGCAGCAGGTTTGGGTTTGTCCAGCCCCAGCAACGCCGTCTGCCGCTGCAGCGCCGCCTCGGCCAGGAACTGGGCCACGGGCGGCAGTGCCGTGCGGGACGGATCGATCGGGAAGGTCATGCCGGGCTGCCTGGGGAATGGATGTCCGATTCTGTAGCGATTCTTACGGCGTGAACAGGCCATGGTATGGGCTGGCTTGCCAAGCGCTTCAGCTATCAACTACATAGCAAAAGGTGCAATAAAGTCAGGCGCTACCGGCGCTTTTTGCCCACAATCCGGTTCCACTGCCCGCCGCGTTGCCTCTCAGCGCGCAGCCACCTCCCCGCCATGCACCCGCACACCACAGCACGCCCACCCCTTGTCGATCGCCACCCCATGCCCCACACCGGGGTTGCGCCTGCACTGCTGCTGGCCGTGCTGGGCTTCCTGCTGTTCAGTGGGTGGATGTATGCGCCGCAGTGGGAGCGCGCCTTCCGCTCGGACGGCTCGCCGGTGTCGTGGCTGTCGAGTGCGCTGCTGCTGGCGCTCAGCGTCACGAGCCTTCGGATGGTGGGGGACCGCGCCCTGCCCCGGCGGCTGGGCGCCTGGCTGGCGCTTGCGTTTTTTGTGCTGGCGCTGGACGAGCAGTTCATACTGCACGAGCTGTGGAAGTTTCGCTGCCACGAATGGACGGATGCCTGTCGCTGGGCCCCCGTGCGCGAAGCCCCCATGCTGGCCGTGGCGGTGGTGGGCCTGCTCACTATGGCTTGGCTGCACCGCGCCTTGCTGCACACCGGCACCCGCGCCCTGCTGTGGGCGGGCCTGGCCGTGGGCTGGCTGGCGATTGGTGTGGACCAATGGCCCGAAGTGCAAACCCACTGGCCCAGCCTGCCCGAGATGCCATCGCTGCTGGCCACGCTGGAAGAAGGGCTGGAAGTGGTGGCCGAGGCGCTGGTGCTCGGGGCATTGCTGCGGCAACCGGGCAGCCTACGCTGACCGTTGCACAGACACAATCCCCACTCCACACATCCAGTGAGCCCAGAAGGTGCCCCATGCATATCACCCACCACATTTCGACCACAGTCGCCTTGCTGGCCATGGCGGCTGCAGCCTTCGCACAACCGCCAGAATTTGCCACTGCCAAAGCAGCAGTAGCTGCACTGTTCCCGAACCAGACATTCGTCGAATGGACTTCCACCGCGGGCAATTGGAACGACGATGGCGTGCAGGACCTCGCCTTGATCCTCAACGAAGTTGACGGGCCTGTGGACCGGCCGATGGAAATACGCCTTGTAGTTCTGGCGGGCAAAGCGGGCGGCGCATACACACCTCTTTCTGCCTCTTCCAGTTACTGCACGGCGCAAAAGTTCTACAACCTCGAAGCCAAGGGCACGTCGCTGTGGGTGACCGCTGTGGACAAGGCGGAAGGCGATGTATCAGCCACCACCACCTTGCAGTTCCGCTTCAGCCCACGGCGTGGCGACTTTGAACTGATCGGCAAGGAAAACGTCTGGGAGGTTCAAGGCAAGGAATACGGCCGCAGCAGCGTCAACTACCTGGCCGGCAAATTCATCACCTACGAACGGGTCAAGGGCCATGTCAAGGTCAGCAAAGAAAAGCGCTTTGCAGTCCCTTCGCTGGCCTTGCTCAACGGGTTCAACTGCAACACCTACGACGACGGCGTATCCCCTTGAGCACGGGCAGACCCTCTGCACGTGCCCATCAGGTGCACTCCTGATCCACCCAAACCCCCGCCCGGAACCACTGGCCGCCGATATTGAGGTACCAGCGCCATTCAAAGATCGGCTCGAAGCTCATGCTGCCGGGCGAAGGGGTGTCGATGCGCAGGATGTCCGCAATGCCGTCACGGTCCACGTCGATCTCGTGCACTAGCACGGCGGTATTTTTGCGCTGGGGCTTGTCCCGGATGGGCGGGTCGGCGGGCTGCATCCAGCTCGTGGCATAGCGCCTGGTCTTCACCTTCACCGCATCAGGCGGCAACTTGCCGGGCAGCACCAGGCGGGTCAGCACCTCGGCACTGTCGGACAGCTTGGCATAGCCGCGCACGGGCTGGGCTTCTTCGCCAGGGTCGTTGAACCCACGGCCGGGGTAGTGGCCGCCGCAGTAGTGCTCTTCGTTACTGATGTCCCAATAGCGCTGGCGCACGGTGTGGGCGCCCACCAGGCCCTTGTGGGTGATGGCATACACGGTCAGCGCAGGGGCGAAGGCCTGGTCGGCAGAGCCCACATCCCAGAAGCCGGTGATGTATTCGATCTCAGGCCCACTGTGGCGGTTGAACCGGCCCACGGGAGCGCCCGTGGGGATGACGCTGATGCGGATGCCCGCCACGGCGGCCAGGCCGTCGGCATCGGTCTCGTGCAGCAGAGCCACGCTGGTGTGGCTGCGAAAGTACGACGGCGCAATCGCAGGCAGGGCGGGCTTGGCGGCCAAAGGGGCCACGGCGGGAATGTTGTCGTACTCGGGGCGGGTGGCCAGCTTCAGGTCGTCCAGCGGGTTCACCGGGCGGCCACGGTCGATCTCCTGCTCGGGCTGCAGCAGTACGCCAGCGCGCATGAGCTTTTTGGCAGCCTCCCATTCAGGACGCGTGGGGTACTGCACTGGCATCTCGTGCGCATGGCTCTTGGCCAGCGTGGGCAGCTGCAGGGCTGGCGGGCGCGGCAGGGCGTTGCCGTAGGCGCGCAGGCGGTTGGGCGATGGCGCGACCCAGAAGGCGCGGGCAGCGTCCTTGCCTGCCTGGGCCAGGCTGAGGGGCTGGTCGGCCAGCAGGTTGCAGGCGATGTGGGCCTGGAGCGGCTCCGCCAGCAGGGGCCCCAGGCGGGCATCGCCCGCATAGAGCACGGCGCACCAGCCGTCGCGTTCGGTGAGCTGCTGCAGCACGGTGTTGGCGGGCACCTGGGCCACCACGCGCGCCTGCGGCTGCGTAGACTCGCGCAGGTTGACCCAGGAGCCCTGCACGTAGCGCGACTTCGCAGGCGCTACGGCCGGGACCTGGGCGATGGCGGAGCCCGCCAAGGCCGCAGCCAGCAAAGCAACAGTAGCCACACGGCGGGGCTGCGTGGCATGCAACAGCGTCTTCATGCGCAGCCCCTGTGAAAATCAAACCGCCACAGCGGGCTCTGCCGCTTCAGCAGGCGGTTGCGATTCAATCACCCGAGCCAGCAGCGCGCCGCTGTAGCGCGCGGGCAGCGGGATCCACACGCGCACCGGGCTGCCCTGCGCGACCTGTACAGGCTGGCCTTCCACATTGCGCATTTCCTGCAGGCGCACGGTGATGTTGCCGCTGGGGTGCACCACCTCAACCAGGTCGCCCACAGCAAAGTGGTTCTTGGTTTCCACCTGCACCCAGTCGCCTGACAGCCCCACCTCGGCCTGGCCTACAGCACTTAGCACCTCGCCCACGAACTGGCTGCGCTGCGTGGCCGAATGGCCGCTGAGGTAGTTCTGGTAGTCGTTGCTGGGGCGGCGCTCCAGCAGGCCGCCGGTGTAGCCTCGGTTGGACAGGCCTTCGAGCTCGATCAGCAGCTCGGGGTTGAAGGGCCGGCCCGCCACGGCGTCGTCGATGGCAAGGCGGTACACCTGGGCGGTGCGGGCCACGTAGTACAGGCTCTTGGTGCGGCCCTCGATCTTGAGCGAATCGACGCCGATCTGCGCCAGGCGCGCCACGTGCTCCACCGCACGCAGGTCCTTGCTGTTCATGATGTACGTGCCGTGCTCGTCTTCCATGATGGGCATCATCTGCCCAGGGCGGCCCGCTTCTTCGATCAGGTAGACCTTGTCGGCCTTGGGATGACGCTCGCCGTTGCCGGTGGTGGAGGCAAACGATTGTTCCGCCTTCTGCTGCGCGGCCTCGAAGTTGAAGTCACCTTCCATCTTCTGGGCAATGGCTTCGCCGGTGGTCGGGTCGATGTCGGCGTCGTGCGTGGCGTAGTTCCAGCGACAGGCATTGGTGCAGGTGCCCTGGTTGGGGTCGCGGTGGTTGAAGTAGCCGCTGAGCAAACAGCGGCCCGAGTACGCAATGCACAGCGCGCCGTGCACGAACACTTCCAGCTCCATGTCGGGGCATTCCTGGCGGATTTTCTCGATCTCGTCCAGGCTGAGTTCGCGCGAGAGGATGACGCGCTCCACGCCCATCTTTTGCCAGAACTTCACGGCCGCCCAGTTGGTGGTGTTGGCCTGCACCGAGAGGTGCACCACCTGCTCGGGCCACTTCTCCTTGACCATCATGATCAGGCCCGCGTCGGCCATGATGAGGGCGTCGGGTTGGCAGTCGATCACGGGCTCGATGTCGCGCAGGTAGGTGCGGATCTTGTCGTTGTGCGCAATCAGGTTGCTGGTCACAAAGAACTTCTTGCCGCGTGCGTGGGCCTCGTCAATGCCTTGCTTGATCTGCTCCATGCGGAACTCGTTGTTGCGCGCGCGCAGGCTGTAGCGCGGCTGGCCTGCGTACACGGCGTCGGCGCCAAAGTCGTAGGCGGCGCGCATCTTGTCGAGCGAGCCGGCGGGCAGGAGCAGTTCGGGGGCTTTGAGCGTGGTCATGGGGTGGCCCAATCTAAAAATCGTCGGGGGTCGGGTTCAGCGGGGCATCAGGGGCAGGCCCGCGAGCATGCCCACGGCCTGCGCGGGCAGTTCTTCGGCGTCAAAGGCCTTGTCACCATCGGCGTCGGCCACGCCGTTGGGTACCAACCCCTTGAAGTCGAACTGGCGCGGGTCCATGAAGTGCGAGGGCACCAGGTTGCGCAGCGCCACGGCCATGTTTTCGATGCGGCCGGGGTAGAGCTGCTGCCAGTCGCGCAGCATCTGGCCGATCTGCTTGCGTTGCAGGTTCTCCTGGCTGCCGCAGAGCGTGCAGGGGATGATGGGGAATTTGCGGTGCTCGGCCCAGCGGGTGAGGTCGTCCTCGGCCACATAGGCCAGCGGGCGGATGATGAGGTGGTCACCCCTGTCGCTCTGCACCTTGGGCGGCATGCCCTTGAGCTTGCCACCGAAGAACATGTTCAAAAAGAACGTCTGCAGCATGTCGTCACGGTGGTGGCCGAGCGCTATTTTTGTGCAGCCCAGCTCGTCGGCCACGCGGTACAGGATGCCCCGGCGCAGGCGGCTGCAGAGGCTGCACATGGTCTTGCCTTCGGGGATATGCTCCTTGACGACGCTGTAGGTGTCCTGCGTTTCGATGTGGAAGGGCACGCCCACTTTCGTCAGATATTCGGGCAGCACATGGGCCGGAAAGCCCGGCTGCTTCTGGTCGAGGTTGACGGCGATCAGCTCGAACTTGTGGCCGTTGCGCTGCTGCAGCATGCGCAGCACGTCGAGCATGGCGTAGCTGTCTTTGCCGCCCGACACGCACACCATGACCTTGTCGCCGTCTTCAATGAGGCCAAAGTCTGTGATGGCCTGCGCTACTTGGCGCACCAAGCGCTTTTCGAGCTTGAGCGCGGCGTGGGCGGCGGCCTTTGCGGCCACTGCGGGTGCGTCGTCGCCTTCAACGGTTGATTGAGCGGGCGGGGTGGCGGTATCAAGCATGGGGTGGGCAGACCAGGGGGCGGTATCGGGGAGGCGCAATGGTGGGGGATTGCAAGGTTGCCGCACCGGGCGCCACCCTGCAATGGGCTGCCGCACTGCGCTGGTACGGCATTGACTACTATTTCTATAGCTGTTGGCGCTTATGGAATAAGCGCCAACAGCCCATTTCACTCACATTCAGGCTTCGGCAGGGTAGAACATCTTGCGCGTAGGCACGCTTTCCACAGCCTTGGCGATGGCGCCAATGTGGTCCGGCGTGGTGCCGCAGCAGCCGCCCAGAATGTTGACCAGCCCCTCGGCCGCGAACTCGTGCACCAGGCGGCTGGTGATCTCGGGGGTCTCGTCAAAGCCGGTGTCGCTCATGGGGTTGGGCAGGCCGGCGTTGGGGTAGCAGCTGATGAAGGTGTCCTCGGCCACGCGGTTGAGCTCCTGGATGTAGGGGCGCATCAGCGTGGCGCCCAGCGCGCAGTTCAGGCCAATGGCCAGCGGGCGCGAGTGGCGCACGCTGTGCCAGAAGGCGGTGACCGTCTGGCCCGAGAGGATACGGCCCGAGGCGTCGGTGACGGTGCCGCTGATGATGAGCGGCAGGCGCTCGCCGCTCTTTTCAAAGAACTCGTCAATCGCGAACAGCGCGGCCTTGGCGTTCAGCGTGTCGAAGATGGTCTCGACCAGCAGCACGTCGGCGCCGCCTTCGACCAGCGCCTCGGTCTGCTCGTAGTAGGCAGCGCGCAGGGTTTCAAAGTCGATGTTGCGCGCACCGGGGTCGTTCACGTCGGGGCTGATACTGGCCGTCTTGGGCGTGGGGCCGAGGGCGCCTGCGACAAAGCGGGGCTTGTCGGGCGTGCTGTACTTGTCGCAGGCGGCGCGGGCCAGCTGGGCGGACTTGAGGTTCATCTCGCGCGCCAGTTCGGCCATCTTGTAGTCCTCTTGCGCAATGGTCGTTGCACCGAAGGTGTTGGTCTCGATGAGGTCGGCGCCAGCGGCCAGGTAGCGCTCGTGGATGTCGCGGATCACGTCCGGGCGTGTGATGCTCAGCAACTCGTTGTTGCCCTTCACGTCACGCGGGAAGTCCTTGAACCGGTCGCCCGCCCCATCGGGGCCGGTGTAGCCCTCACCCCGGTACTGCGCCTCACCCAGCTTGAAGCGCTGGATCATGGTGCCCATGGCGCCGTCGAGGATGACGATGCGTTGGGCGAGGATGTCGGGCAGTTGCGCGGCGCGCGTGTAGTGGAGGGCTTGCATAGCCCGCTATTGTAGAAAGCCAGCCCCTCGCCCTCTTGCAGCGCACAATATGCGCCTGCCGCGCACGGGGCCAAGCCCGGGCGCGCCCAAAAATTTTGGCCCTATCGGCACCAAGCGCTTGTTTTGTATGCGCTGGCAGCTATCAATTTCAGAGTATCCGCTTGTCCTCTCGCCTGTCTCCCGCGCTGTCCCCTGCCCATTCCGTTTTGCAGGACATTTTTGGCTACGAGCAGTTTCGCGGCCCGCAGCAGGCCATTGTTGAGCATGTGATCGCTGGCGGCGACGCCCTGGTACTCATGCCCACGGGCGGGGGCAAGTCGCTGTGCTACCAGGTGCCGGCCATCGTGCGCCAGCAGCAGGGGCGCGGGGTAACCATCGTGATCTCGCCGCTGATCGCGCTGATGCACGACCAGGTGGGCGCGCTGCACGAGGCGGGGGTGGATGCGGCGTTTCTCAACTCCACGCTGAGTTTTGACGAGGCGCAGGATGTGGAGCTGCGCCTGCAGACGGGTGATATCACCCTGCTGTACGCCGCGCCCGAGCGGCTGAACACGCCGCGTTTTCTGGGCCTGCTCGACAGCCTGTACGAAGGCGGCCACCTCTCGCTGTTTGCCATTGACGAGGCGCATTGCGTGAGCCAGTGGGGCCACGATTTCCGCCCCGAGTACCGCGCACTCACCGTGCTGCACGAGCGGTATGCGGGGGTGCCGCGCATTGCGCTCACCGCCACGGCCGACGACCTCACACGGGCCGACATCATCGAGCGCCTGCAGCTCGAAGACGCGCGCCTGTTCATCAGCAGCTTTGACCGGCCCAACATCCGCTACACGATTGTCGAGAAGAAGGACGCAACCACCCAGCTGCTGCGCTTCATCGAACGCGAGCATGCGGGCGAGGCCGGCGTGGTGTATTGCCAGTCCAGGAAGCGCGTGGAAGAGCTGGCCGCCACGCTGAGCGACGCGGGCATCACCGCCCTGCCTTACCACGCGGGGCTGGACACGAAAGTGCGCCAGAAGAACCAGGACCGCTTCCTGCGCGAGGAAGGCATCGTGATGGTGGCCACCATTGCGTTCGGCATGGGCATCGACAAGCCCGATGTGCGTTTTGTGGCCCACGTGGACATGCCCAAGAACATCGAGGGCTACTACCAGGAAACGGGCCGTGCAGGCCGCGACGGGCTGAACGCCGACGCCTGGATGGCCTATGGCCTGAACGACGTGGTCAACCAGCGCCGCATGATCGACGAGAGCCCGGCGGGCGAAGAGTTCAAGCAGGCGCTGCGCGGCAAGCTCGATGCGCTGCTGGCGCTGGCCGAAGCCACCGACTGCCGCCGCGTGCGGCTGCTGGCCTACTTTGGCGAGCAGTCCACGCCCTGTGGCAACTGCGACAACTGCCTGAACCCACCGGCGGTGTGGGACGCCACGGATGCGGCACGCAAGCTGCTGTCCACCATCTACCGCGTGAACCAGGCCAGCGGCATCAGCTTTGGCACGGGGCACATCATGGACATATTGCGCGGCAAGAAAACAGAGAAGGTGGCGCAGTTCGGGCACGAAAAAATCTCCACCTTCGGCATTGGTGCGGACCTGACAGAGCCCCAGCTGCGCGGCGTGCTGCGCCAGCTGATCGCCACCGGCGCGTTAGGCTTACAGAAGGTGATGCTGGACAGCGGCCACAGCTTTGACACGCTGTGCCTCACCGAGGGCTCGCGCGCGGTGCTCAAGGGCGAAGTGCCGGTGCAGCTGCGCGAATCGGTGTCGTCCGCCCCCGCCAAGCGCACGCGCAAAGGCAGTGCCCCCCCGGCCGCCGCTGCCAACCTGGGGCCCGATGCACAGGTGCGCTTCATCAACCTCAAGGCCTGGCGCGCCGAGGTGGCACGCGAGCACAACCTGCCCGCGTATGTGATCTTTCATGACGCCACGCTGGCAGCCATTGCCGAGCGCAACCCCACATCGCTGGACGACCTGCAGGGCATCAGCGGGATGGGGGCGAAGAAGCTGGAGGCGTATGGCACCGAGGTGCTGAGGGTCAGCCAGCAGGGCTGACCCTCTGTCGAAGGCTCTAAGAAACCAGCGACAGATGCCAAGGTCAAAAAAAACCGGCCTGTCAGGCCGGTGAAGGAAGGTGCCCAAAGGCCCTACCGATGGATGGGGGGAAATCCTGGTACGCGCGGGTATTGCGTCTTTCAAGCGCAGGCGATGGCCTCCTCTTCCTCGATGCGCGGATAGAAGTCATGATCTTCGCGCTGCATGCGCTCGAACACGCGGCGCAGCACCACATTGGCCTCGTTGCGGAAACCCTGCGCATCGCGGCGCACGTTCTCGGCCGTGTTCCAGCGACGCGCAAAGGCGTCGTAGGTGCTGGCAATCGATGCCATCTCGCTTTGGTACTGGCGGCCCAGGCGCGCCAGTTCGGCGTTGCCGCCGCGCTGCAGTGCGGGGTACAGCACCTGGTCTTCCACGGCCAGGTGCAGCTTGATGGTGCCGCTCATCGCCACGATGCCCTGCGCGATGGCGCTGGCGTTGGCCTCCACGCCTGCATGGGCCAGGGTGCGCAAGGTGGCGATGCGGCGCAGGATGTCGGTGTGCTGGTGCTTGAATTTTTCGAGGTTCATGGTCAGTCCTTGTGGGATGAATGAAGGGCCTGCGCTGCCGCCGAGGGTGGTGGCAGCAGCGCGTGGCACGGATCAGCGGCGGGCCTCCGCCAGGTAGGTCCCTGCGGTGGCTGCCGGTGCCCGCGAGCCAAACACGCCGCTCACAACCTGCCAGGCCATGGCCAGCGCACCCACGATGAAGACCACGTCGCCGAAGGTGCGCACCCAGCGCAGCGTCTGGATGAAGGGCTGCTGCATGAAGGCCTCGCCCCGGGCGTACCACAGGCCTTCACTCACGCTGGCGTGGAACTGGAACAAGCCGATGGGCAGCAGGCTGGTGGCGATCATCAGCACCAGGCCCGCGTTGAGCCACCAGAATCCCGTCTTCATGAGCCGTTCGCTGAACACCAATTGCGGGCGGATGTAGCGCAGCACCAGCAGCGTGAAGCCCAGCGCCAGGAAGCCGTAGACACCGAACAGCGCAGCGTGGGCATGCACCGGCGTGGTGTTCAGGCCCTGCACGTAGTACAGCGAGATGGGCGGGTTGATCATGAATCCGAAGACGCCCGCGCCCAGCATGTTCCAGAAGGCCACGGCCACAAAACACATCAGCGGCCAACGCAGGCGGGCCATCCAGGGCGTGCGGTGCTGCAGGCGCCAGTGTTCCCAGGCCTCGTGGCCGAGCACGACCAGGGGCACCACTTCGAGCGCGCTGAAGGCTGCGCCTACCGCCATCACCGGTGTGGTGGTACCCGCAAAATACAGGTGGTGGAAGGTGCCGGGCACACCGCCCAGCATGAACAGCGAGGCCGAGGCCAGGCTGGCCGTGGTGGCCATTCGCACCGACACGAGCCCCAGCGTGGAGAAGATGAAGGCCAGCGCCGTGGTGGCGAAGACTTCGAAGAAGCCCTCGACCCACAGGTGCACCACCCACCAGCGCCAGTACTCCATCACCGACAGGTGCGTGCGTTCGCCGTAGAAGAAGCCCGCGCCGTAGAACAGGCCGATGGCCACCACCGACGCCGTCAGCAGCGCCAGCAGGTTCTTGTCGCCGCCGGGAGTGCGCAGCGCCGGCACGATGCCGCGCAGCATGAGCACCAGCCAGAAGGCGATGCCGGTGAACTTGCCGATCTGCCACAGGCGGCCCAGGTCCACGTATTCATAGCCCTGGTGGCCGAGCCAGAAGTTCCACTCGGGCGGCATGATCTGCGCGATGGCCAGGTAGTTGCCGACGAACGAGCCCACCACCACCACGACCAGCGCCCAGAACAGGATGTCCACGCCCAGCTTCTGGTAAGCCGGGTCCTTGCCGCCGTTGATGAGCGGCGCGAGGAACAGGCCGGCCGCCAGGAAGCCCGTGGCGATCCAGAACAGCGCGCTCTGGATGTGCCAGGTGCGCACCAGCGAATACGGGAACCACTGCGACACGTTGATGCCGTAGAACTGCTGGCCCTCCACCGTGTAGTGGGCCGTGAAGCCGCCCAACATCACCTGGAAGCTGAACAGCGCGACGATGAGGAACAAATACTTGCCCAGCCCGCGCTGCGAGGGCGTGAGCGGCACGCGCGAGAGCGGGTCGTGCTGGGGTGGCGTGGGCTCCACCTCGTCGTGTTTGCGCAGGAAGGACCAGCCCCACACAAGGAAGCCCACGCCCGCCATCATCACGACCACGCTCATCACCGACCAGACCATGTTCTCGGCCGTGGGTTGGTTGCCGATCAGCGGCTCGTGGGGCCAGTTGTTGGTGTACGTTGCACCGGATCCCCCATCCTTGCCAGGCCGCTCGGTGGCGGCGGCCCAGGCCGTCCAGAAGAAGAAGCCCATCATCTGCGCGCGCCGCTCGGCGCTGGGCAGGGTGTTCTCCTTCATCGCGAAATGTTCGCGCGTCTTGTGCAGTGCGGGGGCATCGCTGAAGAGCTGGTCGTAGTACAGCGCCGTCATCGCGATCGCGTCGGCCCGCACCGAAGACACGGTGGCCACTCCCGTCTCCGGGTTGTAGGTGTTCGTGCGGTACTCGGTCTTCATGCGGTCGCGCAGCACGGCCTGGGCGGCGGCGTCGATGTCGGCAAACGGCTTGCCGTGCGCGCGCTCGGCCGCGACGTCAAGCCAGTTGAGCAGCTCGCGGTGCAGCCAGTCGGCCGTCCAGTCGGGTGCCTGGTACGCGCCGTGGCCCCAGATGGAACCCAGTTGCATACCGCCCACCGACTGCCAGGCGGTCTGACCGTCGAGGATGCTGTCGTGGGTGTAGAGCACTTCGCCCCCGGCCGTGGCGATCTTGGCGGGGATGGGCGGCGCGGTGCGGTAGACCTCGGCGCCGTAGTAGCCCAGCAGGCTGAAGGTGACGATGAGCACGCCAATCAGCGTGAACCAGAGCTTGCGGTAGTTACCCATGGCGGGCCTCCTGCTTCAAGAGAACAACAACGAAAGGGCGGCGCCAGCGTGCGCTGACGGCATGGGGTCGGGGTCTTGTGGTCATGGCTTTTCTGAACGAGTGAATCGGTGTCACTGCCCACATCGCAAGCGCCGGGCCAGGGTCGCAGACCTATCAAATCAACCACTTACACCAGTCATGGTTTTTTTGACCATCCCTTAATGGGGTTTAATTCACCCATTAAAGGTAAATATCACCATGGACGATAGCCCCCTGCTGGCCGACCTGGCCACCGACCTGCCCCAGGCCGTGCGCCTGCAGCGGCTGGCCGACCACCTGCGCACGCGCTTTCAATGCGGCGCCGTGGCCCTGCTGCAGCTGGAAGAAGACCACCTGCGCCCCGTGGCCGTGGAGGGCCTGGTGCGCGAGGCGCTGGGCCGGCGTTTTGCGGTCGGCCAGCACCCCCGGCTCGCGGCCATCCTGGCGCGGCGCGAGGTGACTTGCTTCGACCACGACAGCACCCTGCCCGACCCCTACGACGGCCTGCTCGACACCCTGGTGGGCGAGCCCCTGCCCGTGCACGACTGCATGGGCGTGAGCCTGTGGGTGGACGGCCAGCCTTGGGGTGTGCTGACGCTAGACGCACTGCAGACCGGCACCTTTGGCGCGGCCGCACGTGCCGCGCTGGCCGACTGCAAGGTGCTGGTGGAGGCGGCCGTGCGCATCTCGCGGCTGGAGCGAGAGGTGCAGGCGCTGCGCAGCGCCCCCCACACCCGCAGCGCCGACGACGAGCGCACCACCCGCGCGGGCGATGGCGACATGGAGATCGTTGGCCAGAGCGAACCCTTGCTGCGTCTGCTGCACGAGCTCACGGTGGTGGCGGGCTCGGACCTGCCGGTGCTGTTGCTGGGCGAAACCGGTGTGGGCAAGGAGCTGTTTGCACGCCTGCTGCACCGCCAATCCACGCGCCGAACCAAACCGCTGGTGCACGTGAACTGCGCGGCGCTGCCCGAGTCGCTGGCCGAGAGCGAACTCTTTGGCCACGTGCGCGGTGCGTTCTCCGGTGCGGTAGCCGACCGGCCCGGACGCTTCGAGGCGGCCGATGGCGGCACGCTGTTCCTTGATGAGGTGGGCGAGCTGCCGCTGGCCGTGCAGGCCAAGCTGCTGCGAACGCTGCAGAACGGCGAGATCCAGCGCCTGGGCGCCGACCGCCCGCGTCGCGTGGATGTGCGCGTGATCGCCGCCACCAACCGCAATCTGCGCGAGCAGGTGCGCGACGGTGCATTCCGCGCCGACCTGTACCACCGGCTGTCGGTGTACCCCGTGCCTATCCCGCCGCTGCGCGAACGCGGCAACGATGTGCTGCTGCTCGCGGGCCGGTTTCTCGAGCTGAACCGTGCGCGCCTGGGCCTGCGCAGCCTGCGCTTGTCTGCCAGCGCACAGGACGCACTGCGCCGCTACCCTTGGCCGGGCAACATCCGCGAGCTGGAGCATGTGGTCAGCCGCGCCGCCCTCAAGGCCCTGAGCCGCGGCGTGAACCGGGCCGACATCGTGACGCTGGAGTCTGCGCTGCTCGACCTGGATGCCGACGCCGCCAGCGTGGCCCATAACCCTCCGGACGCCGGCACCCCCGCAGTGGCCACCACTTCGCCCACCCCCGCCACCGCCGAGGGCCCGCTGCGCGACGCCGTAGATGCCTGCCAGCGGCACACCATCACGCAGGCCCTCGCCCGCCACCATGGCAACTGGGCCCAGGCCGCGCGTGCGCTGGAGGTGGACGCGAGCAACCTGCACAAACTGGCGCGCAGGCTGGGCCTCAAATATGCAATCAAAATTGATAGCATTCAGCGCATGAATTTCTAGCGCTTGCGGCACTTTTCATTCATTTTCTTGCCCGGCACCCGCTACGGTGCTCCACCGGCCCGCGTTGCGCCACAATCGGCCCATGCTGACCCTCCAAGATATCCGCGACGCCGCCACCCGCCTGCAAGGCCAGGTGCTGGACACTCCTTGTGTGGAATCCAAGACGCTCTCGCAGATCGTGGGCGCGCAGGTGTTCCTCAAGTTCGAGAACCTGCAGTTCACCGCCTCCTTCAAGGAACGGGGCGCCTGCAACCGGCTCACGCTGCTGACGGACGAGGAGCGCGCAAGGGGTGTGGTGGCCATGAGCGCCGGCAACCACGCGCAGGGCGTGGCGTACCACGCGCAGCGCCTGGGCCTGCGCGCCGTGATCGTGATGCCGCGCTTCACGCCCGGCGTGAAGGTGGAGCGCACGCGCGGTTTTGGCGCCGACGTGGTACTGCATGGCGACACTCTGGAGGAAGCCCGCGCCCACGCCTATGCACTGGCCGATGCGCAGGGGTTGACCTTTGTGCACCCGTATGACGACGAAGGCGTGGCCGCCGGCCAGGGCACGCTGGGCCTGGAGATGCTGCAGGCCGTGCCCGACCTGGACACCCTGGTGATTGCCGTGGGCGGCGGCGGGCTGATCTCGGGTGTGGCGACGGCGGCCAAGGCGATCAAGCCCGGCATCGAGGTCATCGGCGTGCAGACCATGCGCTTCCCGGCCATGGTGAATGCGGTGAAGGGCACGCACCACCCGCAGGGCACCTCCACCATTGCCGAGGGCATTGCGGTGGGCACGCCGGGCAAGATCACGCAGGAGATCGTCAAGCGCCTGGTCGACGATCTGGTGCTGGTGGACGAAGGCGACATCGAACAGGCCGTGCTGATGCTGCTGGAGATCGAAAAGACCCTGGTCGAAGGCGCAGGCGCCGCAGGCCTGGCCGCGCTGGTGCGTTACCCCGAACGCTTCAAGGGCAAGCGCGTGGGCCTGGTGCTGTGCGGCGGCAATATCGACCCGCTGCTGCTGGCCGCGATCATCGAACGCGGCATGGTGCGCTCTGGGCGCCTGGCGCGCATCAAGGTCAGCGCGCGCGATGTGCCCGGCGTGCTGGCGCGCATCACCGCCACCGTGGCCGACGCGGGTGCCAACATCGAAGAGGTGCACCACCAGCGCGCCTTCACCATGCTGGCCGCGCAGAACGTGGAGATCGAACTGGTGCTGCAAACCCGCGGCAAGACCCATGTGGATGAGGTGCTGACGCAGTTGCGCACGGCGGGCATGCAGGCCGATCTGATCTGAGGGACAGCAGGGTTTTGCGCCCTGAAGGGACAGTCGCAGCTAGAATTGCGCAAGTTTTAAGCATCTGGAGCCCACCATGTCTGACCACAACACCTCGCACGCCCCCGCCACGCCATCCAACGACCCCGTGGAAAACGTCGTTTCCGTGATGCCCGTGGTGCTGCCAGTGGTGGGCGGCATCATGATGTTCCTGCTGGCGTTCATCGCCGTAATGATGGCCTGACCGCTCCGGCGGCCATCGCACCAGCCCCGCAGAGCGGGGCTTTTTTTCGTCCCGCACCACCCCTATCCCCGTCTGACCTGGAGAACCCCCATGAGACCCGGACACGCACTCGTCCTTTTTTCTGGAGGCCAGGACTCCACCACCTGCCTGGCCTGGGCGCTGGAACACTTTGCCCATGTCGAAACCATCGGGTTTGACTACGGCCAGCGCCACCACATCGAGCTGCAGGCACGGCAGACGGTGCTGTCATCGCTGCGTGCACAGTTCCCGCACTGGGCGGCCAAGCTGGGGGATGACCACATGCTCGACCTGTCAGTGCTGGGCCACATCAGCGACACGGCGCTGACCAGCGACACCGAGATCCAGATGACCGCCGCCGGCCTGCCCAACACGTTTGTGCCCGGGCGCAACCTGCTGTTCTTCCAGCTGGCTGCTGCCGTCGGCTACCGGCGTGGCCTGCACACCCTGGTGGGCGGCATGTGCGAGACCGATTTTTCGGGCTACCCCGACTGCCGTGACGACACGCTCAAGGCGCTGCAGGTGGCGGTGTCGCTGGGCATGGGGCAGCGTTTCACCTTCGACACCCCACTCATGTGGCTGGACAAGGCCGAGACCTGGGAACTGGCCCGAACCCTGGGTGGGCAGGCGTTGGTCGATCTGATCGTGAACGACTCGCACACCTGCTACCACGGCGTGCGCGACACGCTGCACGCCTGGGGCTATGGCTGTGGCACCTGCCCGGCGTGCGCGCTGCGCAGGAGCGGCTACGAGCGGTGGAAGGGCAATTCGGCCAGCCTTTGATGGAACGGAGCGGACAAAGTCATGCATAACCTCATGTTTTTTTTGCATGGTTTTGACCCCTGTCTGACAGACAAACCGGCGGCAGATTCATAAAATTGACATCCCAGCCGACCCGCGGAATCCGTGGAACTAGCCTCCACCCGTGGGGCTGACACACGCTCCCGCCCGCCGACTGAGCACGAAAGCCGTTTTTTCAAAGGCAGCGCTCAGCACCGCAACTGCGCCAGGCCTCGCCGTGACCCGCCCGGTCCGCTTCCTTTGAAAAAACGTTTTTTCAACTTAGGAAGCTCCCCGATGAACGCACCCACGATGCAGGGCCTGAATCTCAACGCCCCCGCTTACGTCAAAAACGCTCGGTTGCTCGCCTGGGTGGCCGACATGGCCGCCCTGTGCAAACCCGACAGCATCTACTGGTGCGATGGCTCCAAGGAAGAGTACGACCGCCTGTGCCAGCAGCTGGTCGACGCTGGCACCTTCAAGAAGCTCAACCCCGCCAAGCGCCCTGGCAGCTTTCTGGCCTGGTCCGACCCGTCGGACGTGGCCCGTGTGGAAGACCGCACCTACATCTGCTCGGCCGCCAAGGAAGACGCCGGCCCCACCAACAACTGGATGGCTCCCGCCGAAATGCGCGCCACGCTGCAGCCGCTGTTTGACGGCTGCATGAAGGGCCGCACCATGTACGTGGTGCCCTTCAGCATGGGCCCGCTGGGCAGCCACATCGCCCACATCGGCGTAGAACTGACCGACAGCGCCTACGTGGCCGTGAACCAGCGCCTGATGACCCGCATGGGCAAGGCCGTGTACGACGTGCTGGGCGTGGAAGGCGAATTTGTGCCCTGCATGCACACCGTGGGTGCCCCCCTGGCCGAAGGCGAAAAGGACACGACGAGCTGGCCCTGCAACCCCAAGGTCAAGTACATCGTCCACTACCCAGAAACGCGCGAGATCTGGTCGTACGGCTCGGGCTATGGCGGCAATGCGCTGCTGGGCAAGAAGTGCCTGGCACTGCGCATCGCCTCCACCATGGGCCGCGACCAAGGCTGGCTGGCCGAACACATGCTCATCCTGGGCGTGACCAACCCCCAAGGCAAGAAGTACCACGTGGCAGCGGCCTTCCCCAGCGCCTGTGGCAAGACCAACTTCTCGATGCTGGTGCCGCCCGAAGCCGGTTTTGCCGGCTGGAAAGTCACCACCATCGGTGACGATATCGCCTGGATCAAGCCCCATGCCGACGGCAAGATGTACGCCATCAACCCCGAGGCGGGTTACTTTGGCGTGGCCCCCGGCACCAACATGCACACCAACCCCAACTGCATGCGCAGCCTGGACAAGGACGTGATCTTCACCAACGTGGCCCTGACGGACGACGGCGACGTGTGGTGGGAAGGCATGGAAAAGGACACCGGCAAGCTGCCCGACCATTTGATCGACTGGCAGGGCAAGGACTGGACGCCGCAAATCGCCAAGGAAACTGGCGCCAAGGCCGCCCACCCCAACTCGCGCTTTACGGTGGCCGCCACCAACAACCCCGCGCTCGATGCGCAGTGGGACGACGCCAGTGGCGTGGCGATTGACGCGTTCATCTTTGGCGGCCGTCGCTCCACCACGGTGCCGCTGGTGACCGAAGCCCGCACCTGGACCGAAGGTGTGTACATGGCAGCCACCATGGGCAGCGAAACCACCGCCGCCGCCTTTGGCGCCCAGGGCGTGGTACGCCGCGACCCGTTCGCCATGCTGCCCTTCTGCGGCTACAACATGAGCGACTACTTCCAGCACTGGCTCAACATGGAAGGCAAGATTGCCGCCACCGGCAAGACGCCGCCCAAGGTGTTCTGTGTGAACTGGTTCCGCAAGGACGAGGGGGGCAAGTTTGTGTGGCCTGGCTATGGCGAAAACATGCGCGTGCTCAAGTGGATGATCGACCGCATCGAAGGCCAGGCCCCAGGCCAGGAAACCATGTTCGGTGTGGCTCCGCAGTACGCAGAGATCAACTGGACGGGTCTGGATTTCAGCGCCCAGCAGTTCCAGGCAGTCACCAGCATTGACAAGGCGGCCTGGGCCGAAGAGTTCAAGCTGCACGATGCGCACTTCGAACAGCTGGCCTACCACCTGCCAAAGGCGCTGCTCGATACCAAAGCGCAGCTGGAAAAGCGTTTGGCCGCCTGACACTGCAGCGTTCAATCAAGGAAGCTGACCATTCAAAGCCGTCCCGCTCTTGCGGGGCGGCTTTTTTTTGCTCCTGGGGGCACTGCAAGAACACCACCGAACGGGACACAACGGGGCATAAAAAAAGCCGTGGCATTTGCCACGGCTTCGAATCGGCTTAGCTGCGCAGCGTGCGCTGCGCGGATGCTTCAGTAGTATTTGCGAATGCTGTTCACCGTGGGGATGCCCATGGCATGGTTCAGTTCAGCCATGATCCGGGGATCCTTCAAGGCGACTTGCCAGGTGCGCTGATCTTCGGCAGCGCGGCGGCGGCTTTCAGCCCATGCCAGCGCAGTACCGCGCAGCGCAACACCGGCGCGGCGGGCGGGGCTGGTCAACAGGGCCAGGGCCGCAAAGGCCACGAGCCACAGCACCATCCAGGCAGCCAGCAGGTGGCCTTCGGTCCAGGTGTCGATGACCTGGTTGGCCACCACCAGCAGCGCGGAGACCACGGCGGCCAGCAGCAAGGAGGCTGCGCCACGCGCGCCGTCAAAGTGGGCGGCAGCGCTCTTCAGGGCGGCGGCTGCGTTTTCGGCGCGGACAACGCCGGGGTGTTCGGTGGGGTACTCAACGTGTGCAAAGGCGGTCATTTCGGTTTCCCTTTTCTAACGCTTGTGGCGAGATTGCCGGGCGATGGGGTGATATTAGGGTTTACCCTTTGCATGTTCAAGTTTATATTTTGAATCATTGATATTCATGCCAGTGATGAATATGCTCTTGGGTCACCATGACTCCCTTGAACTTCCGCTCCCTGGACCTGAACCTGCTGCGCGTCTTTGACGAGGTGATGGCCGAGCGCAGCCTTACCCGGGCGGCACACAAGCTGTCCATCACCCAGCCGGCCGTCAGCAACGCCATGCGGCGACTGCGCGACGTGGTGGGCGACGAACTGGTGGTGCGCAGTGGCCAGGGCGTGGAGCCGACGCCGCGTGCACTGGCACTGTGGCCGCCCGTGCGCGAGGCCCTGGCCCATTTGCAGGAGTCCCTGGCGCCAGGGCACTTTGATCCGGCAACGGCCGAGTCCACCTTTGTACTGGCCATGGCCGATGCCACGGCGGCGACGCTGGTGCCCGCCCTGGTGGAGATCATCGAACGAGAAGCCCCCGGCATCTCCATCCGCGTGCTGCCTCTCACCACGCGCGACCCCCGGCGCCTGCTGGAAGAAGAGGCGGCCGACATGGCCGTGGGCTACTTTCCCGCTGCGCTGGCCGACCTCACGGCGCGGGCGCAATCGGGCGGCGTGGTGGCCTTTGAAAGCCGCCGGCTGTACGACGGCGAGTACGTGTGCGTGATGCGCCAGGGCCACCCTTTGGCCGACGCCCCCCTGACGCTGGACACCTACTGCGCAGCGCGGCACATGCTGGTGAGTTTTTCGGGGCGCCCTTTCGGCTTCATCGACGAAGCCCTGGCGTCGCTGGGCCGCGAACGCAAGGTGGTGATCACAGTCAACCAATTCTTCACGGCCGGGCGGGTGGTGTCGGGCTCGGACCTGCTGACAGTGCTGCCGCGCCACTTTGTCCCGGTGACCGGCATTGCCGACGCCCTGGTGCAAAGGGCACTGCCGCTGGACGTACCCGCTGTGCACGTGGACGCCCTGTGGCGCCGGCGTGGCCCGCAGCAGGCCGCGATGACCTGGCTGCTGCAAGCTCTGGCGCGCTCGGCGCGACGCACCTTCCCGGGGCAGGATCTGCACGGTACGCCGTAGACTGCACGACTGATGAACATCCAGCTTTTGTCCGACCTCCATCTGGAGGCGCACCCGCACTTTGTGCCTGAACCCGCCCCTGGCGCCGACGTGCTGGTGCTGGCGGGGGACGTTGGCTCCTACCAGCAAGGCTCGCAACTGGGCGACGACGACTTCGGCCTGGCCCGGTTTTCGCCCCTGCCCCAACATGCTGCCTGGCCGACACCCGTGCTGTTTGTGCCGGGCAACCACGAGTACGACGCCCAGGACTTCGATGCCGCTCATGTGCGGCTGCGCCAGACCTGCGACCGCCTGGGCATTGCGTGGCTGGAGCGTGAAACCCTGGTGCTGCAGGGCACGCGTTTTGTGGGCACCACGCTCTGGAGCGACTTTGATGCACTGGCCGACCATGAGGGCGCCACCGACCTCACGCGCAGGCTCAAGCTGCGCGACAAGGCTTTTCGCGCGGCCAATTTTTACCTGCGCAAGACAGGCGGCACGCGCGATGCAGAGCCATTTCTGGCCGAACCCATGCGCGAGCAGGCGCTGGCCTGCCAGCAATGGCTGCGCGATGTGTTGCAGCAGCCTTTTGACGGCACCACCGTGGTCGTGACCCACTTTGCACCCAGCCTGCGCAGCGCTGATCCCCGCTATGGCTTGGTGCCAGGCACAGCGGGGTTTTGCAATGCGCTGGATGACCTGCTGATGTACACCCCGCTGTGGCTGCATGGCCACCTGCATGCGCCCAGCGACTACACCGCCCAGGGCAAGCGCAGCGACGGATCCGCCTGGCAGTGCCGGGTGGTGGCCAACCCGCTGGGTTATGCGCGCAAGGGAGAGCAGGTGGCTTTTCAGCCGCGCTGCGTGGTCACCGTATGATGGCCATGCAGTTCGTACGAATTCGCCACGCGCCGGACAAAACAACATGACCCAGGTCAAGACAACAGGCGCCAGCGCAGAGTAGTCTGCCTCATCCCTTTTCGGAGAACACCATGAACATCCTGCTTGCTGTCGATGGCAGCGCTTACACCAAGAAGATGCTGGCCTATCTGGCCACCCACGAAGAGCTGCTGGGCGGCACCCACACCTACACCGTGCTGACGGTGCAGGCCCCTCTGCCCCCGCGCGCGCGCGCTGCGCTGGGCAAGGAAGTGGTGGACAACTACCACGCCGAAGAAGCCGAAAAAATCCTCGCCCCCGTGTGCAAATTCCTGGGTCGCCACGGCGTGGATGCCAAGCGCAGCGTCAAGGTGGGCGCGGTGGGCGAGACCATTGCCAAGGTGGCAGACACCGGCAAGTTCGACCTGCTGGTCATGGGCTCGCACGGTCACGGCGCCATCGCTACGCTGGTGATGGGCTCGGTGACCACCCAGGTGCTCGCCCACAGCAAGGTGCCGCTGCTGATCGTTCGCTGAACGCACGGGTCCACGGCGCACAACTGCGCAACACCCACCAAAAAGCCCTGCCTTGCAGGGCTTTTTTTCATTTCGTTACGACCAATCAGTTATTGAATAACCAAACGGTTTACTTTCGTACCAAATGGTTATACATTCGCGCCACGCCCATCTTGGCGTGTCAATTCCATCGAAACCGAGAGGAACGACCCATGAAGAAGACCCTGATTGCACTCGCTCTGACCGCTGGCGCCACCTTCAGCGCCATGGCGCAAGACATCGTTGACACCGCCGTGAAGGCGGGCAACTTCAAGACCCTGGTGGCCGCCGTGCAGGCTGCCGGTCTGGTGGACACCCTCAAGGGCCCCGGCCCGTTCACGGTGTTTGCGCCCACTGACGAAGCCTTCGCCAAGATCCCCAAGGCCACGCTGGATGGCCTGCTGGCCGACAAGGTAGCACTCACCAAGGTGCTGACATACCACGTGGTGCCCGGCAAGGTCATGGCCAAGGACGTGAAGGCCGGCAAGGTCAAGACCGTGCAGGGCCAAGAGATCACCGTGTCCACCAGCATGGGCGTGATGGTGGACCAGTCCAAGGTGATAGCAACCGATGTGGCCGCCAGCAACGGCGTGATCCATGCGATCGACACCGTGCTGATGCCCAAGTAAGCGCACCGCACCACAGCTCTTTTCATCCACCATCCATTCACGAGGAGAAGCCGCCATGAACACCATATTCAATCGCCGTACCGTCCTGATGGCAGCCGCCCTGGGCGCCAGCACCACCCTGCTGCAAGCCTGCGGGGGCAGCGACGACGAGCCCCAGCGCAACATCGTTGAGCTCGCACAAAACACCCCGGAGCTGAGCATCCTGGTCGAGGCTGTGGTCGC
Organism: Acidovorax sp.; assembly: GCF_016783915.1. Lineage (GTDB taxonomy): Bacteria > Pseudomonadota > Gammaproteobacteria > Burkholderiales > Burkholderiaceae_C > Acidovorax. The sequence goes on along the minus strand of NZ_JADHVT010000005.1, from coordinate 14,512 downwards.
CGCTGGCCTCGCGCCTACGCTGAGCACGGGTACGCTCACCGTGTTCGCGCCCACCAACGCAGCGTTTGCTGCATTGCTGACCGAACTGGGCGTGACCAAGGAAGCGCTGCTGGCCAACAAGCCCCTGCTGACCGCTGTGCTTACCTACCACGTACTGGGCAGCAAGGTGATGCGGGCCGACGTGCCGCTGGGCAAGGCGATCACCCCGGTGTCGGGTGGCTTCTTCAAGATCGAATCGAACAACGGCCTCAAAATCACCGATGGCCGAAACCGCGTGAGCACCGTCACCAGCACCGACATCCAGGCCAGCAATGGCGTGGTGCATCTGGTGGACAAGGTACTGTTGCCCGCCGACAAAGACATCGTTGCCACAGCGTCTGCCCTGCCTGACTTCAGCATCCTCGTGGAGGCCGTCGTGGCTGCTGGCCTGGTAAGCACGCTGCAGGGCGCAGGCCCATTCACCGTGTTTGCGCCCACCAACGCGGCTTTTGCAGCCCTGTTGACCGAGCTGGGTGTCACCAAGGAAGCGCTGCTGGCCAACAAGGCCCTGCTGACCCAGGTGCTGACCTACCACGTGGTGCCCGCGCGCGTGCTCAAGGCCGAAGTGCCCGTCAATACCGCCATCACCACCGTGCAGGGCCAAACGTTCACCATCAACTCCAGCCTCGTGATCACCGACCAGAACATGCGCACCAGCAAGATCGTGGCGGCCGACGTGTTCACCAAGAATGGCGTGATCCACGTGGTGGATAAGGTGATCTTGCCCAAGTGACAGGACCGCAGGTGCTGCCCGGCTACCGGCGCAGCACCCACACAGCAAAAAGCCCGGCATGCCGGGCTTTTTTATGGGTGCGGCTTATCGGGCCACCAGGCTCAACGCGCCGCCAGGCCGTCAAAACAGGTGCGCACCACCAAGTCCACGATTTCGGCGTCTGAATACTGGCCGCCTTCCTTGAGGAAACTCACCACCGGGTCGCAGGCACGCGCATACAGGGTGTACAGCACCACCAGAGGTGGCAGCGTGGGGCTGATCACGCCCTGGGCCTGGGCCTGGGTGATCCATTCGCCGATCTGGTCGCTCACGGCCACCAGTCCGTTCAGGTAGTCCTTGTTGGCCATCAGCACGGCACGCAGCGTGGAATTGCGGCTGGGCAGCAGGGGCATCTCGTTGGTCAGCAGGCGCTCCAGCGACCAACGCACCAGCGCATGCAGCTTCTCCAGCGGAGGCATGTCGGCCGGCAAGCCCGCCAGATAGGCCTGGACGCGCCCGAGGATCTGCACCATCGCGGCGCTGCACAGCTCTTCCTTGCTGCAGAAATGCTTGTACAGGCTGGCCTTGGCAATACCCACGGCGTTGGCCACGTCGTCCATGGTCATGGCGTCGAAGGCCTTTTCACCCAGCAGGCGGCAGGCGGACTGGAGGATGGCATCCTCGCGGGCCTGGTGCATCTGCTCCTTGAATGAGACTTTGGGTTGCGGCGTTTGCATGGAGTCCATTTTATACATTACGGTAAAAAAATAAATGACTAAGTTGCAATGCAACTACGTCGTTCACGTTTTTGCCAGCACAAACCGTGCCTTGCACCCCGCCGCCGGGAAACAGGAGCCCGTGTCAGGACACCAGGGCCTGGGCGGCCGCGCCCGTCAACGCTGCCGACAACGCATCCAGCAGCTCGGACTCCAGGTTCCAGCAATGCCAGTAGAGCTGGATCGGGAGCGAACGCCCGGGGGCCAAGTCCACCATGCTGCCGTCAGCCAGCGCCTGCCGCGCCATCAGCTCGGGCATCACCCCAACGGCCCAGCCCGCCGCCACCGCACGCATCTGTGCCTCGGAGCCTGGCACAAACAGATGGTTGAGCGCCACGCGCTTGAGCCCGAACGCACGCGCGACAAACTCCGCCGCCATGTCGTCTTTGCGGTTGAACGACAAAAACGACACCTCGCGAAAGTTGTGCGGCGTGAGTCCTTGCGGCAGGTACTGCTGCGCGTAACTGGCCGACGCTACCGCCACATAAGGCATGGCACCCAGCGGCACCATCTTGCAGCCACGCAATGCCTGCTTGAGCGTGGTCACGCAGCCCAGCACCTGGCCCGAGCGCAGCCATTCCTGCGTGAAGTCCTGGTCGTCCACGATGATTTCGAGCGGCAGGCGCTGGCGCACGAGGTCGTGCAGCGCGCCCATGGCCCAGGTGGCAATGCTGTCGGCGTTGATGGCAATCGATATGCGCTCGTCCTCGCGCGAGCCCCCTGGTGCGCTGGGCGCCAGCTCCTGCAGATCGCGCTCCAGGTCGGCGCGCAGCAGCCGCATCTGCTTGGTGTGCTTGAGCAGCAACTGCCCCGCCGACGTGGGCCGCAGCGGGCGGCTGCGCACGATGAGCACCGAGCCCACCTGCGCCTCCAGCGCGCGCAGGCGCTGCGAGACGGCCGACTGCGTGACGTTCAGGCGCTGCGCGGCGCGCTCGAAGCCGCCCTCTTCGACGATGGCGGCAAGGCATTCCAGGGCGGCGGGATCGTAGGTGCTCATGGTCTCGGACTCGAACAAAAGAGGGTTGTCTCCGCAGCGCTATTCATTAGGTGCGCTGATGTTTTTGGAGTAAGTTTAATTTTGCTTTTAGTTGAATGCAATGTCGCGCACACTGCGCCCCATCGTGTCCCGCACTGGGGCGTGTGGCACGCAAAGGCTCACAAGGCATTCCGCATATGAAAACCATTGTTCTCGGCGCCGGCATCATCGGCATCAGCACGGCGTGGCACCTGCTGGAACGCGGTCACGAAGTCATCGTGATCGACCGCCAGCCCGATGCAGCACTCGAAACCAGTTTTGCCAACGCGGCACAGATCTCGGTGAGCTACTGCGAGCCCTGGGCCAACCGCGAGGCGCCGCTCAAGGCGCTCAAGTGGATGTTCGACAAGGAAGCGCCGCTGCTGTTTCGCCCGCAGATGGACTGGCAGCAATGGCGCTGGGGCCTGCAGTTCCTCGCGCAGTGCAACGACGCGGCGTTCGAGCGCAATGTGCAGCAGATTGTGGCGCTGGGCGCCTACAGCCATGCCGCGCTGAAGGACCTGGTGAAAACCACGGGCATCGAATACAACCGGCTCGAACGCGGCATTGCCCACTTCTACACCGACCAGAAATCGTTTGACGCCGCAGGCCATGCGGTGGAGCTGATGCGCAAGCACGGTGTGCAGCGCCGTCTGGTGAGCCGCGACGAGCTGCTGCAGATCGAACCGGCCTTCAAGGCCTACGGCGACAAGATCACCGGCGGCACCTACACCAACACTGACGAGAGCGGCGATGCGCGTGTGTTCACGCAGGAACTGGCCCGCCGCTGTGCGGCACGCGGCGTGCAGTTCCTGTACGGCCACGATGTGCTACGGCTGAACAAGATTGGCAATGCTATTGATTCTGTAGCTGTCATGCCAAATTCCACTAGCGCAAGCGGCAAAAAAGACTTCATATTGAAGGCGGACGCCATTGTGGTGGCCTGTGGCTCGTACAGCGCACCGCTGCTGCGCAGCGTGGGCGTGGACCTGCCCATCTACCCGGGCAAGGGCTACAGCGCGACCTTCCCGCTGCTCAGGCCCGAGGGCGCGCCCATGGTCTCCACCATCGACGACGGCAAGAAGATCGCCATGAGCCGCCTGGGCAACCACCTGCGCGTGGCGGGCACCATCGAGCTCAACGGCTGGGACCTGACACTCGACAGCTCCCTGGCCCGCGCGCGCTGCCACATGCTCTCGCGCCGCATCGAGGCCATCCTGCCCGGTGTGTGCGACACCCGCACGCCCGAGGAAGGCGGCAACCCGCAGTACTGGACCGGCCTGCGCCCCGCCACGCCCACCAACATCCCGTTCATCGGCCGCACCCGCGTGGGCAAGCTCTGGGTCAACGCGGGCCACGGCACGCTGGGCTGGACACACGGTGCAGGCTCGGGCAAGGCCCTGGCCGAACTGATCAGCGGCGAGCAGCCTGCGATGAACTTTGGTTTTCTGGGTGCCGAAGCCGTGCGCGCGCCGCGCGGTGTGGTCCCGGCCTGAGGGACGGCGCCCACCCAGCGCCTGCAGACACGGGCCGGTGCCGCTACGATGCCGGCCATGTCTGCACCCCACTACCTCTTCCTCACCACCTCCACCCGCGAACCCGGCCACCTCGGCAACACCGAATGGCTGGCGCGGCAGGCCGCAGCGGCCCTGCCTGCGGGCACGGAGCAAACGTGGCACCACCTCGCACGCATGCAGTTGCCGCCCTTTGTGGACCAGCGCCACACCACCGGCACCTACGCACCGCCCGAGGGGGACATGAAAACCCTGCTGGACGCCACGCTGGCGGCCAGCCACATCGTTTGGGTGGCGCCGGTGTACTGGTACAGCATTCCCTCGCCGCTCAAGACGTACCTTGACCACTGGAGCGCCTGGATGCGTGTGCCAGGCCTGGACTTCAAGGACGCCATGGGCCGCAAGACGCTGTCGCTCATCACCACCAGCGGCGACCGCACCAAGGCCCAGCCCATGATCGATTCGGTGGCGCTGTGCGCGCAGTTCCTGTCCATGACGTGGGGCGGCGCACTGTGGGGCAAGGGCGGCCCCCCGGGCGCCGTGCAGGCCGATGCGCAGGCGGTGGAGGCAGCCAGCCGCTTCCTGGTCACACCCGCTGCAGGCTGATCTCAGAGCCTGTGGACGATCCGCAGAGGATCGTCAACGAGCTCTCAGCGGTCCAGCGAAGCACGCTGGGCCACTATGCCGAGCCACTCGTGCAGCGCCAGGCTGCTGTCGGACAGGGCCGAGGCGCGGGGCAGCACGCGATAGAGCTTGCGTGACGGCCCCCCTTTGAAGCCCATGGGCGCAGGCAGCACCTGCAGCCCGGCGTGTTCAAAGTCCTTCGCCGCCCGAACCATGTGCCAGCCGTGGGTGACGAGCGCAATGCGCTCGATGCCCGAGGCCTTGAGCAGGACAGCCGATTTTTCGGCGTTGTTGCGGGTGTCGAGGGATTCCACTTCGGTCCAGCGCACGCGGCCCTTGAACTCCCGCTCCACCACGTCCTTCATCACCAGGGCCTCGGCCCGTGTGCCGCCCGTGGAGCCCCCCGTGGCCAGGATGGGCAGGCCGGTCTGCTGCTGCAGGTAGGCGGCATAGCGAACCCGCTCGCGCGCGCCCCGGCTGAGCACGTCCACACCGTATTCGGGCGCCACGGTGTCGGCGCCGCCACCCAGCACCACGATGGCCTGCACCTTCGCCTCGGGCAACTGGCGCGGCGTGACCGCGGGGTAGCGCTCCAGGCTGCGCACCAGAGCGTCCGACACCGGCGGCCAGGACAGTACCAGCACCGACAGCAGCGACAGCACCACCAGCGTGTTGCCGGTGCGGCGGTGGTAGCGCGCCAACCACAGGCCAAACAGCGCCAGCACGATGCTGGATACCGGCGGCAACAGCAGCGCAGACAGAATTTTCTTGAGGGCAAACAACATGGAGAAGGCAGCGTTCATGCCCGGGCGCGGCGGCCGGGCGAGCCAAGATCAAAAGGGTCAGTGCAGCGTGCGCCGCTGGGCCAGAAAATCGAGCAGCGCAGCGTCAAACCCCTCGGGGTCTTCCAGCTGGGGCCAATGCCCCACATGAGGCAGCAGCACCGTCTGCGCATCCGGCAGCACCTGGGCCAGGGCCTGCAAGGCCGCAGGTGGTGTGCAGCGGTCCTGCTCGCCCCCCACCAGCAACACGGGCATGGCCAGGTGCGCGAGCGCGGCGGCGTCCCGGTCAAACGTGGGCAGGGCCTCCAGCGCACGGCGATAAGCGCCCGGAAACACCTGGCCCAGCGCGTGGCCCGCCAACCGCACGCCTTCGGGCAGGGCCCCGGTGCCGATGCACTGTGGCACCAGGGTCTGGGCCAGTTGCTCCATGCTGCCGCCCGCGTCCAGGGCCTTGAGGGCCTGCTCGCGCGGTGCCACCCAGTCTTGCACGGCCTGGGCGTCCAGCGCCGGGCCGCCCGCGCACAGCACCATACGGCGCACCCGCGAGGCATCACGCACGGCGGCTTCCAGCGCCACCATGGCGCCCATGCCATGACCCACCAGGGTGACGGGGCCGCAGCGCAGCGCATCGATCAGCGCCAGGCAGCTTTGCGCCAGCGCCTTGAAGGTGTAGGGCTCCACCGGTGCGCTGCGGCCATATCCGGGCATATCCCAGGCCACGGCACGGTAGCCGGCCATTGCCAAGGTCTCCACCTGGGGCGCAAAGGTGAGGTGGTCGCCATCGGCATCGTGCAGCATGAGCACGGTGGGGCCGGAGCCCAGGGTGGTGAAGGTCGGGAACAGTGCAGCCATGCGGTGAAAAGCAGAAGTAAACCCCGCAACAGCGCAGCGGAGGGTGGCGCCTGATAATAGGTCCTGTTGCTTGCCCCCACGCCGCCACCGCTGGCGCCGCTTTTGTGAACCCATCGCTCCCCCGCCCCGCCCTCGCCCTGCCGCCGAGCTTTTCGACCCGCGAATTCCGCAATGCGCTGGGCATGTTCGCCACGGGCGTGACCATCGTGACCGCCCGCAATGCCGCGGGCGAACTGGTGGGGCTTACGGCCAGCTCGTTCAATTCGGTGTCACTGGAGCCCCCGCTGGTGCTGTGGAGCCTGTCGCACGGCGCCAGCACCATGCCGGCCTTTGCCAACGGCTCGCACTACGCCATCCATGTGCTGGCAGCGGACCAGAAAGACCTGGCCGAACGGTTCGCCACCCGCGGTATTGACCGCTGGGCCGGCCTGGAGCACCGCCCCGGTATCAGCGGTGCGCCGCTGCTGGCCGGTGCCGCCGCCACGTTCGAGTGCTTCAACCGCAGCCAGTACAAGGAGGGTGACCACACCATCTTTGTGGGCGAGGTGGAGCGCTGCGAGCACCGCGAGGGCGCGTCGCCCCTGCTGTACCACGGCGGCAAGTTCTACACCGAGCACCCGCTGTGACGGCGCCCGTCATCGTCGTACGCCACGTGAACGTCGGCTCCGCCCGACGGCTGAAGGTGGGCGAACGGTCCGTGCTCACCGCCATCGGCAAAACATCCTCCACCGGCCCCGTGGCCGTGGGCCCGCTGGGGCTGGCGGGCGACGAGCAGGCCGACCTGAGCGTGCATGGCGGCCTGGCCAAGGCGGTGTATGCCTACCCCGCCGCCCACTATGCGTTCTGGCAAGCGCAGCGCCGCGACCGGGGCGTGAGCCTTTTCGACGAGGCGCTGCCACCAGGCTTCATGGGCGAGAACCTCACAATCGACGGCCCGCTGGAACACGAAGTGTTTGTGGGCGACGAGTGGCATTTCCCAGACTGCGTGCTGCGCGTCACGGCACCGCGCGAACCCTGCTTCAAGTTCAATGCCGTGATGGGTTTTGCCCAGGCTGGCCGCGCCATGGCAGTAGCGGGTTGCTGCGGCTACTACCTGGCGGTGGACCGGCCCGGCACGATTGCCGCCGGGCAGACCGCCACACTGGTCGCAGGGCAACGCGGGCTCAGCATTGCACAGGCTTTTGCGGGCAAGTTCGCCAAGCACGCGCGTTGAACCGCTGCGACAGCCCCCGGGCACTGCGCGCTTCCCCTATTCCGTAGTCACCAGCTGACGCGCCTGCGCCTGCAGCTGCGGGAACACCTTGCCCACCAGCTGCAGCTGCGCCGCCATAAGGCTGTGCGCGCTGGGCGCTGCCGGTACCGTGCCCCACTCGCGCAGCACCTGGGCCACCGCTGGAGCGCTGTGGGCCTTGCGCACCCGGCCTGACTGCTGCGCGCGTTCCAGCTCCAGCGCCAGCTGCTGCAGGGATGCCAGCAGGCTTTGCGCCAGCTCGCGTGTGGCCTCGTCCATGGGCTGGGCGGCCGCACCACCTCGCTGGGCACCCAGGGCCGACAGGTAGTTGAGCTGGGTGTGCGACAGGCACAGGAAATTTCCCACCACCTCAGCGTTGCCACGCACATGCAAGGGCTCCTTGAGCATGGCACTGTACGAATTGGACAGCGCGGCATCGGCGTTGTGGGCATTGCGCCGGGCCAGGCGGTAGGCCAGGTGGTCGCATTTGCCCCCCTGGTACTGCGCCAGGATCTCCCGCAGGTACAACGCCTGGGTCTGCAGCACCTGGGCCGCCAGCCGGGGCCAGTGGCGCGACTGCCACGACGGCAGCACCAGCCACGAGGCCACGGCCGCGATCAGGCAGCCCACCACGGTATCGAGCAGGCGCGCGGAGATCACGCCGCTGGCCGCGCCCATCTGGTGAAAGCTGAGCAGCAACAAGGTGGTGACCGCCGCCGTGGCCAGGGTATAGCGGGTGTGCCGCGCCCCAAAAAACACCGCGCCCCCCAGCACCAGCAAGGCGGCCTGCACCAGCTCGCCCGGAAACAGCTGGATCACCGCCCACCCCAGCGCAAGCCCCATGGCGGTGCCCTTGGCGCGCTCCATCAGCCGCGTCTGCGTGGCCGCGTACTGCGGCTGGCTCACGAACACGATGGTCAGTAAGATCCAGTATCCATGCGGGTCGGCCGTGGCCTGCATGAGGGCAAAACCCGCCATGAGGGACAGGCTCAGCCGCAGGCTGTGGCGCAGCCAGGGAGACTGCAGCTGCCAGTGTGATCGCAGGCGTGTCCAGGCATCGCGCAGGCTGCGGGGCTCCCGGTCAAACAGTGCGTGGTCCACCGCCACTTCGGCGTTGCCGGCTGGCAGCGCCAGCGCACTGGCAAACACCCCGGCCAGCGCCGTCAGGTTGTCGCCCAGCGCATGCAGCGACCGCAACGCCCGGGCCTCAGCGGGTGCGGACACGACACCGCTGGACTGCGCCTGGGACTCCAGGTGCGCCACAGCGGCCTGCATGTCCTCGATGGCGCGGGCCGTCACGCCCCAATGCTGGGGCACGGACTGCGCCTCGATCGCCACCGACAGCTTGAGCGCCTGTTCACCCAGCAGCGTGAGCACGCGCTGGCAGCGGTACAGCACATCGCTGTGAAAGAACGACTGGGCCAGCAGGTCGTAGTGCTCGTGCGACGAACTCACGCGCTCGTGCACGTCCTGCGCCGCCAGGTACTGGTGCATGGCCGTTTGCAGCCACAGCGGGGGGGCGCCGGCACCCATGCGGCTGATCAGGCTCTCCTTGGTGGCGTTGAGGGCGTCCACCACGCGGCCGTTGTGCAGTGCCAGCGCCATGCGGCGGCGCTCCAGGTCCACATCCCGCACCGGCTCCAGCAACAGCGCCTTCAGGCGCAGGTATTCGCCCAGCATGGCGTAGAGCTTGGCGAGGCGGTAACGCACCGGCGCACGCGGCAGCACGGCATGCCACAGCACCGACACCACCCCGTACCAGGCCGCACCCGCCAGCATGCGGGGGATGGCGTCACCCGCGCCCGCACGGCTGCTGTGGGCGGCCAGCCCCGCATAGATGAACAGGATGAGCGAGCCAAAGGCAATGGCGCGGTAGCGCTCGCTCAGTGCCCCCAGCATGGTGATGCCGAAGGCCAGCAGCGCCATCACGCCCATCAGCACCCAGGGCCAGGACACCGCCGCCCAGACTGCCCCCGCCATGAGGCCAAAACACGCCAGCGCCAGGCACTGCGCCCGCAGGCGTCCGCGCCAGCTGTCGTCGGTTTCGGTGAGCGCGCTGGCGATCACCCCCAGCAGCACCGGCATCAGCTCGGCCTGCCAGTCGGCCCACCAGCCATAAGCCAGCACGGCGGCCAAGGCCACCAGGGCACGCGCGCCGCGCGTGACGCCTTCATGGTTGCGTGCGCGCTGCCAGCTGAGTTTCCAGGTTGTGTCCACAGGAGCCTTATTGCCGAAATATCAGGGATTACCCTAGTACGGTTAGCAATTGTCAGGCCAAATCAGACGGAGCCGGCCCAAAAAGAAACCCTGCCGCGCAGGGTTGCGGGGCAGGGTCTGGGGCGATGCCGGGGCACGATGGGAGTGCGTGGCCCGGCGGCAGTGGCGGCCTATCGCACGGTATCGGGCAGCTCGATCTTGACTTCCAGCACTTCCAGGTTGTCCTGGCGTTCCAGGTGCACCTTGAGGTCGTCGGGGTTGATCTTGACGTACTTGGAGATCACCGCCACCAGCTCGCGCTGCAGCGCGGGCAGGTAGTCGGGCTCGGACGCATTGCGGCCGTTGCGCTCGTGCGCCAGGATGATCTGCAGCCGCTCCTTGGCAACGCTGGCGGTTTTTTTCTTCTCGCCGAGCAGGAAGGACAGGAAAGAAGCCATGGCTTATTTGCTCCCGAACAGGCGTTTGAAGAAGCCTGGCTTTTCCGCATCAATGAAACGCAGCGGCTTGTCGGTGGCACCCAGGAAGCGGTCGATCACGTCCTTGTAGGCCTCGGACACATCGGTGCCCTGGGCATGGATGGCTGGGGTGCCCTGGTTGGACGACTGCAGCACCACTTCCGACTCGGGGATCACGCCGATCAGCTTGATGCGCAGGATGTCCTGGATGTCTTCCAGGCTCAGCATCTGGCCGTCCTGCACACGGCTGGGGTTGTAGCGGGTGATGAGCAGGTGCTCCTTGATGGGCTCGCCGCCTTCGATGGCGCGCTTGGTCTTGCTGCCCAGCATGCCCAGGATGCGGTCGGAGTCGCGCACGCTGGAGACTTCGGGGTTGGTCACCAGCAGCGCCTCGTCGGCAAAGTGCATGGCCATGAGCGCGCCGCTCTCGATGCCGGCGGGCGAGTCGCAGACGATGTACTCGAAACCCATCTCTGCCAGGTCCTTGAGCACCTTTTCCACGCCGTCTTGCGTGAGCGCGTCCTTGTCACGCGTCTGGCTGGCGGCCAGCACGAACAGGTTGTCGCACTGCTTGTCCTTGATGAGCGCCTGGTTCAGGTTGGCCTCGCCGTGGATCACGTTGATCAGGTCGTACACCACGCGGCGTTCGCAGCCCATGATGAGGTCCAGGTTGCGCAAGCCGACGTCAAAGTCGATCACGGCGGTCTTGTGGCCGCGCAGGGCGAGGCCGGTGGCAAAGCTGGCACTGGTGGTGGTCTTGCCCACGCCACCCTTGCCGGCGGTCACGACGACGATTTTGGCCATGTGTTGCTGATTCTCTGTGGGGTTGGTACGAATAGGGGAAAAGGTCAGGCCAGCGGCTCGATGAGGAGCTTCTCGCCGTCGAGCCGCACCTGGGCCGGCTTGCCGCGCACATCGGTGGGCAACTCGGTCTCGGTGGTGCGGTAGATGCCTGCGATGGAGACCAGTTGTGGCTCCAGGCAGGTCGAAAAGATGCGGGCTTCGGTGTTGCCCCGCGCACCGGCAATCGCGCGGCCACGCAGCGGCGCATAGACGTGGATGTTGCCGTCGGCAATCACCTCGGCGCCAAAGCTCACCACGGCCATCACCACCAGATCGGCGCCGCGCGCATACACCTGCTGACCCGAGCGCAGGGGCTTGTCCACCACCACGGTGCCGGGGCCGGGCATGGGCACTTCGCGCACCACTTCCACCTCGACCTCGCGGATCACCTCACGCACCACTTCCTGCACCGGCGCTGGCGCCTCGGTGCGCGCAGGGGGGGCATCGGGTGCTGCGGCCAGGCCTGCGGCGCGCGCAGCCTCCATCTGGGCAGTGCTGCCGCCGCGCACGGCCACAGGCAGGGTGTTGTGCTCGCGCAGCGCGGCTGCGATGGCCGCAAAGTCGATGGGTGCTTCGGCCTCACGCACAGGCGCCAGGTCGATCAATACGGGGTCGTTGTCAAAAAAGCCCGGGGCATCGGCCACACGCTCGGCCAGATCGGCTGCGAACTGGGCGGCGTCGGTGGTCTTGAGCAGCACCGCCACCACCGGCAGCGAGGCGCTCTTGAGGTCAAAGCTGGAGCGGGACTGCGCCGCCGTCGTAAGGGCCATGAGGGAGGTAGTGAAAGGAGCGCGGGAACCTGTTTCAGAAGGCGCAAAGTGTACCGTGGGCCTGTGTAAGCGTCCGTATGCGCATTTTCGGCATTCACAGCGGACTGCAAGGAGGTCAGCGGATGCACCCAGGCGACCGGCAGACCCAGCGCGCCCTTTGATAATGCGCCGATGCCCTCCACCCGCAAAACACACATCGACGCCCTCGCCATCTCCCTGCTGCTCGCCTGCTGCATGTTCTGGGGCTTCCAGCAGGTGCTGGTCAAGGCCACGGTGGCCGAAGTGGCGCCTGTGTTCCAGGCGTTTGTGCGCTTTGCGCTGGCCACGGTGGCCGTGGCGGCCTGGTGCCTGTGGCGTGGCGTCAGTCTTGCCAGCACGGGCGAGCCCGCCGGGGCCACACGCGCCGGGCTGCTGGCGGGGGCGCTGTTTGCAGGCGAGTTCGCGTGCATCTACCTGGGCCTGCAGTACACCACCGCGTCGCGGCTCACGGTGTTCTTGTACGCGTCGCCCTTTTGGGTGGCGCTGCTGTTGCCGCGCTTCATCCCCGGGGAGCGCTTGCAGGGCTGGCAGTGGCTGGGCCTGGCAGCGGCATTTGTGGGCGTGGGGCTGGCGCTGGGCGACGGGCTGCTGGGCCATGCCAGCACGGCGCTGCCACAAGGCTGGCTGGGAGATCTGCTGGGGCTGGCTGCGGGCCTGATGTGGGCGCTGACCACGGTGGTCATCCGCACCACGCCGCTGGCGCGTGTGGCGCCTGCCAAGCAGCTGCTGTACCAGGTGGGCGTGAGCACAGCAGTGCTGCCGCTGCTGTCTCTGGGCCTGGGCGAGGCGTGGGTCTGGCAGTTCAGCGGCTTTGCCTGGGGCTCGCTGCTGGTGCAAGCGCTGGTGGGGGCGTTTGTGAGCTACTTGGCCTGGATGTGGATGCTCGCGCACTACCCGGCGACCAAGATCTCGGTGTTTGTGTTCCTCACGCCGGTGTTTGCGCTGCTATTTGGCGCGCTGTGGCTGGGTGAGCCCGTGACGCCCGGGCTGGTAGCGGCACTGGTACTGGTGGCGACGGGGATTGTGCTGGTGAACCGGCGGCCTGCGGGCTGAGGCCCTGCGACCTGTGCAGCAGCCCTATCGCCATTCGACGCGGTTTCTGCCCGCGTTCTTGGCGGCGTACAGCGCCTCGTCGCTGAGTCCGATCTGCGCGTCCAGGGCCCGGGGGGAATCGTCTGGAATGCCGGCGTGCACGCCGACGCTGAGGGTGATCGGCACCATGGCGTTGGCCAGCCGCACGGGCGGCGACTCGATGGCCTTGCGCACATGCTCTGCCAGGCGCAGAGCGCCGGCTTGGTCGGTGGCAGGCAAGACCGCCAGAAACTCTTCTCCGCCATAGCGGGCGACCACGTCGGCCTGGCGCAGCCGCTGGCGAATGCGCAGCGCCACTTCGCGCAGCACGGCGTCTCCGGCCAGATGGCCATAGGTGTCGTTGACGCGCTTGAAGTGGTCGATGTCCAGCATCAGGAAAGCCAAAGGTTCCCCCTGGCGCCGAGCGCGCGCGCCCAGCGCTGGCAGCAGGTCTTGCAGGGCACTGCGGTTGTACAGACCGGTGAGGCTGTCGTGCGTGGCCAGGGCGTGCTGCTGCTCCAGGGCGAATTCCATCTGCATCAGCACAAAGCCCATGCTGTTGACCAGCAGAACGGCCATCACCGCGAAATAGGTCAGCCCCTGCACCTGGCCCGGCACGTTGTAGACGGCATCCCAATCCGACGCCCACACCATGTAAGCGGTGCGCACGACCAGCGTGAGCACCAAGCCCGCGCAGCCGGCAATCAGGACCCAGCGGCCCGTCAGGCGCCGCTCGACCAGCGCGGGGCCCCAGGCCTGGTACAGCAACATGCCGGCCATCACGCTCTGGATGCCGGCAACCAGGATGTTGCGCCAATGGTCGTCCCGCATGAACCACAGCACCACCACCATGTTGACGGCAAGCGGCAACCACACCAGCGCCGAGCGCACAGGCTGCGCGCGGTGCCGCTGAAACGACGCGATCGCCAGCGTGTGCAGCACCAGCGTCAGGCCGCTAAGCAGGTTGGTTGCCAGGATCGACACTTCGGTCCAGCCGAATGCCCGCAGGCCGAACGCCGGGTAGGACAGCGCATTGACCACCAGCCCCAGCCCCCACAACGCCAGCCCCCGATGCAAGCGGGCACGCAGGGCCACAAACACAATCGGCAGCGCCTGGGCGGTCGCAGCGGCCATGGTGGCGGCCAGCAAAGTGGCAAGGTCGAGCGTCATGGGCAAGGTGCAGGGGTGGGGCGAACCGCTGGCAGAGGCGGCGTGGGCCATTCGATCCAGGCAGTCTAATGCGCGCCGGGCTGGGATACCTTGATCCGACAAGGCCACAGGGCGCTTTGGCAGCCTGCACCGCTGCGGCAGCAACCGCAGAGTGCCCAACCCCGCATGTGAAAATCCCCCGCATGCCACCCCGCCTGCCTCCGCTGAACGCCGTCCGCGCCTTTGCGGCGGCAGCGCGGCACCAGAGCTTTACGCACGCCGCGCTGGAGCTGCACGTCACCCACAGCGCCATCAGTCGCCAGATCAAGGCGCTGGAGGCCCACCTGGGCGTGGACCTGTTCGAGCGCAAGACCCGGCAGGTGCTGCTCACCGCGGCAGGCCACCAGTTCCATGCGCAGGTCG
>NZ_JADHVT010000154.1 GCF_016783915.1 Acidovorax sp. | reverse complement strand
ACCAACTACTACGTGATCGGCACCTGCCCCTAAAGTGCCGGGGCGCGCTGCCGCAGGGCAGGGCGCCCCAACCATTACATCGATTGACTCAGACCGTGAAAGTGAACCCCCACCCATGAGCACCTTGGCCACCAAGGACTTGACCATCCGCTTTGGCGGCCACGTGGCGGTCAACGGCGTGACCTGCTCTTTCGAGCCCGGCACGCTGACCGCCATCGTGGGCCCCAACGGCGCGGGCAAGACCACTTACTTCAACCTGATCTCGGGGCAAATCAAGGCCACCAGCGGCAGCGTGATGCTGGGCGGGCAGGACCTCACGGGCCAGTCCGTCTCGGCACGCACCCACGCGGGCCTGGGCCGGGCGTTCCAGCTCACCAACCTGTTTCCCAATCTCAGCGTGCTGGAGAACGTGCGCCTGGCCGTGCAGGCCACGCAAGAGGGCAAGCACCGCCGGGGCATGAACCTGTGGAGCATCTGGAGCGACCACAGCGCGCTGACCCAGCGCGCCCGCGTGATCCTGCAGGCCGTGGCCATGACCGACCGGGCAGATACCCCCGTGGCCAGCCTGCCGCACGGCGACCAGCGCAAGCTCGAAGTGGCGTTGCTCATGGCACTGGAGCCGCAGGTCTACATGTTCGACGAGCCCACGGCCGGCATGAGCCATGACGAGGCGCCCGTGATCCTGAACCTGATCCGCGAGCTGAAGAAGGACAAGACCAAGATCATCCTGCTGGTGGAGCACAAGATGGACGTGGTGCGCGAGCTGGCCGACCGCATCATCGTGCTGACCAACGGCACGCTGGTGGCCGACGGCCCGCCGGCCGAGGTGATCGCATCGCCCGTGGTGCAAGAGGCTTACCTGGGCGTCTCCAAGGACGCAGAGAAGGAGGCCGCATGAGCACGGCACCAACGACCAACCTGCTCGAACTCAAGAGTGTGCACACGCACATCGGGGCGTACCACATCCTGCACGGCGTGGACCTGGCTGTGCCCAAGGGGCAGCTCACCATGCTGCTGGGCCGCAACGGCGCAGGCAAGACGACCACGCTGCGCACCATCATGGGCTTGTGGCATGCGTCGCAGGGCTCCATCCACTTTGGTGGCAAAGACATCACCGCGATGAATACGCCGGCCATCGCGGGCCTGAACATCGCCTATGTGCCCGAGAACATGGGCATCTTTGCCGACCTCACGGTGAAGGAAAACATGCTGCTGGCCGCGCGCAGCGCGCGCAATGCCGCGCAGATGGACGAGGCGCGGCTGCAGTGGATCTTCAAGCTCTTCCCCGCCGTGGAGAAGTTCTGGAACCACCCTGCCGGCAAGCTCAGCGGCGGCCAAAAGCAGATGGTGGCCGTGAGCCGCGCCATCGTCGAGCCGCGCGATCTGCTCATCGTTGATGAGCCCAGCAAGGGCCTGGCGCCCGCCATCATCAACAACATGATCGATGCGTTCGACCAGCTCAAGAAGAGCGGTGTGACCATCCTGCTCGTCGAGCAGAACATCAACTTTGCCAAGCGGCTGGGTGACACCGTGGCCGTGATGGACAACGGCCAGGTGGTGCACGCGGGCAGCATGGCCGCGCTGGCGCAAGACGAAGAACTGCAGCGCTCGCTGCTGGGGTTGGCGCTATGAGTCGTGTGAGTAATTTTAGATGTTTTCGGGCGGTAGCGCAGGTATCTATTGCCCTGGTAGCTATCAAATGTGTAGCTGATGTACGTGGTGCGGCGACCGCCGCTGGAGGTCGGGCATGAGCATCACCCGCGATTTCGACTGGAAGCCCCTGGCACTGGTGCCGGCGCTGGCGCTGCTGGTGCTGCCCTTTATCGGCTCGCCCAGCACCTGGCTCACGCTCACGGTGGCGGGGCTGGCCATGGGCATGATCATCTTCATCATCGCCTCGGGCCTCACGCTGGTGTTTGGCCTGATGGACGTGCTGAACTTCGGTCACGGCGTGTTCATTGCGCTCGGCGCATTTGTGGCCACCAGCGTGCTGGGCGCCATGGGCGACTACACGCAAAGCGCCGAGCTGTGGCGCAACCTGATGGCTGTGCTCCCCGCCATGGTGGTGGCCATGGCGGTGGCGGGGGCCGTGGGCCTGGCGTTCGAGCGTTTCATCGTGCGGCCGGTGTATGGACAGCACTTGAAGCAAATCCTCATCACCATGGGCGGCATGATCATTGGTGAAGAGCTCATCAAGGTCATCTGGGGCCCCGCGCAGATCCCGCTGCCGCTGCCCGAGGGCATGCGCGGCTCGCTGCTGGTGGGCGATGCTGCGATTGAAAAGTACCGCTTGGTGGCCGTGGCCGTGGGCCTGCTGGTGTTTGGCGTGCTGGCCTGGACGCTGTCGCGCACCAAGGTCGGCCTGCTGATCCGCGCCGGCGTGCAGGACCGCGAGATGGTCGAAAGCCTGGGCTACCGCATCCGTCGCCTGTTTGTGGGCGTGTTCGTGGTGGGCTCGGCCCTGGCGGGCCTGGGCGGCGTGATGTGGGGCCTGTACCAGCAGAACGTGGTGCCCCAGATGGGCGCGCAGGTCAACGTGCTGATCTTCATCGTGATCATCATCGGCGGCCTTGGCAGCACGGGCGGCGCGCTCATCGGTGCGCTGCTGGTGGGGCTGATGGCCAACTACACCGGCTTCCTGGTGCCCAAGGTGGCGCTGTTCTCCAACATCGCGTTGATGGTGGCCATTCTCTTGTGGCGTCCGCAGGGCGTCTATCCCGTGGCCAACCGCTGATGAGGAGCCGACTGACATGCTGAACCGACTTCTCTCTGGCGACTATCCGCGCAGCAAGGTGCTGGCGGTGATTCTGGTGGCTATCTTTCTGGGTCTGGCGTTTGCGCCGTTCCTCTTTCCGGGTGTCAAGGCGCTGTCCGTGGCAGCCAAGGTGCTGATATTTGTGGTGCTGGTCGCCAGCTTTGACCTGCTGCTGGGCTACACCGGCATCGTGAGCTTTGCGCACACCATGTTCTTTGGCATTGGTGCCTACGGCATTGCCGTGGCCACCACACGCATGGGGCCCACCTGGTCTGCGCTGCTGGTGGGGCTGGGCGGGGCGCTGGTGCTGTCCCTGTTGCTGTCCCTGGCTGTGGGGCTCTTTTCGCTGCGGGTGCGTGCCATCTTCTTCGCCATGATCACGCTGGCCGTGGCGGCGGCGTTCCAGACGCTGGCCTCGCAACTGTCGGACATTACCGGCGGCGAAGACGGCCTGACCTTCAAGGTGCCCGAGTTCCTGTCGCCCAGCTTCGAGCCGTTTGACGACCCCTTCCTGGGCGTGAGCATCGACGGGCGGCTGATCTGCTACTACCTGCTGTTCGTCACGGCGGTGGCGCTGGTGCTGGCACTGCTGCGCATCGTCAACTCGCCCTTCGGCCGGGTGCTGCAGGCTATTCGCGAGAACGAGTTCCGCGCCGAGGCCATTGGCTACCGCGTGGTGGTGTACCGCACCACGTCCAGCGTGCTGTCGGCGCTGTTTGCCACCATGGCGGGCGCGATGCTGGCGCTCTGGCTGCGCTACAACGGGCCGGACACCTCGCTCAGCTTCGAAATCATGATGGACTGTCTGCTCATCGTGGTGATCGGTGGCATGGGCACGATCTACGGCTCGGCCATTGGTGCCGTGCTGTTTCTGGTGGCGCAAAGCTACCTCCAAGACCTTTTACGCCTGGGCAGTGAGGCCACGTCGGGCCTGCCCTGGCTGTCGGCCCTGCTGTCGCCCGACCGCTGGCTGTTGTGGCTGGGCGTGCTGTTCGTTCTGTCCGTTTACTACTTCCCCACCGGTGTGGTGGGGCGCCTGCGCGCGGCAGCTGCGCGCAAGGTGGGGTGAGTGGCCCGGCCGCGCCGGGTGACTGGCGTGGCCTGGGTGTGTTGGTGAGCTGTGCAACAAGACGCAAAGAAAAAACTCCAGGAGACAAGCACATGAAGATGAGCATGAAGAACCCGCGTTTTCGTCCCTTTTCTAGTCCGTTCGTTCCCGCCGTGCTGGCTGCGGCCGTGCTGGCCGCCTGCGGCGGCAGTGATGGCGACAGCGCCGCACTCAACATCAAGCCCGCCTACCTGGGCGCGATCAGTGAGGCCATGTACGACGGCACCAGCAACGACCTGCTCACGGCTGGTCTGGGCGCCACGGGCCTGGCTGCCACCGTGCCGCCGGCCTATGCCGACCCGCTCAAGCCCACGGCGGCCGAGCTGCGCCGCACCGCCATCCACACCAACTACCGCGCCATGCTCGACATGACGGTGGCGGGCGGCTACGGCATGCTCTACGGCCCCAATGTGGATGCGCAGGGCAAGGTCACCACCGGCGAGGGCAAGGTGGCGGGCACCGAGTACATCGCGTTTGCCGACGACGGCACAGGCCGCAAGAACGTCACCCTCATGGTGCAGGTGCCTGCCAGCTTCGACCCCAAGAAGCCTTGCATGATCACCGCCACGGCTTCGGGGTCGCGCGGTGTGTACGGCGGCATCTCCACCGGCGAGTGGGGCCTGAAGAAGGGCTGCGCCGTGGCGTACTCTGACAAGGGCACGGGCGGCGCACCGCACGATCTGCAGAACGACACCGTGCCGCTGATCGACGGCACCCGCGTCACGGCCACGGCAGCGGGCAAGGCGGCGGCCTTCAATGCAGGGCTTACCGCCACAGAGCTGGCGGCCTTCAATACCGCCACACCCAACCGCTTTGCCTTCAAGCACGCGCACTCGGGCCAGAACGCCGAGAAGGACTGGGGCACCACCACCCTGCAGGCGGTGGAGTTTGGCTACTATGTGCTTAACCAGCGCTATGGCGCCACCGATGCAGCGGGCCAGCGCCTGAAGACGCTGACTCCGGCCAACACCATCGTGATTGCGTCCAGCATCTCCAACGGTGGCGGTTCCGCAATTGCTGCGGCCGAGTTGGACACCCAGGGTCTCATCAGCGGCGTGGCCGTGTCCGAGCCCGCCATCGAGATGCCCGCAAACCCAGGCGTCACGGTGCGCCGTGGCAGCGCCGATGTGGCCGTCACGGGCAAGACGCTGGTGGACTTCACGACCTACGCCAACCTGTACCAGGCCTGCGCATCGCTGGCGCCGTCGGTCAGCACCAGCCCCTATGCGGCCGCCTTTGCCGCAGGCTTTGGCAGTGCGGCCCTGCCCATTGCGCCCAATCGCTGCGCCTCGCTCAAGACGGCAGGCCTGCTCACAGCCTCCACCACGGCCACACAAGCCGAAGAGGCTCTGCAAAAGCTGCGGGCCTACGGCTGGGAGCCGGAGTCCAACGACCTGCACGCATCGCTGGCTGCCTTTGAAGTTGCTCCGGCGGTCGCCGTCACCTTCGCCAACAGCCTGTCGCGCGCCAGCGTCAAGGACCACCTGTGCGGCTTCAGCTACGCTGCCACGGCGGCTACGGGCGCGGTGACATCACTGGCACCCGCAGCGCTCGCTGGCATGTTTGCCACGGGCAATGGCGTGCCTCCATCGGGCGGCATCAACCTGGTCAACAACCTGGGCAAGCTGGGCCCGGCACGCGACTTCCTGTCGGTGTCGGACGCTGGCCTGGCCGACTGGAACCTGAGCGGTGCGCTGTGCCTGCGCAACCTCGTCACCGGCAGCGACGCTGCCGCCAAGAAGCTGCAGGCCGGTGTGGACGAAACCCGCCGCAACGGCAACCTGCGCGGCAAGCCCGCCGTGATCGTGCATGGCCGTGCCGATGCGCTGCTACCCGTGAGCCATACGTCGCGCCCCTACGCTGCGCTGAACAAGAAGGTCGAAGGCGCCGCCAGCAAGCTCAGCTATGTGGAAGTGGCCAACGCGCAGCACTTCGACAGCTTCATCGGCTTGCCCACCGTGCTGCCGGGTTATGACAGCCGCTACGTACCGTTGCATGTGTACCTGAACCACGCGCTGGATGCCGTGTACGACCACCTCGCCAACGGCAAAGCGCTGCCCGCCAGCCAGGTGGTGCGCACGGTGCCACGTGGCGGCACACCGGGCAGCGCCCCGGCCATCACCGCCGCCAACGTGCCGCCGCTGGCCGCCACACCCGCTGCCGCCAACGCCATTGCCATCACGGCCGGTGCCATTTCCATCCCCGACTGACCAAGACGCCGAACGACCTACATGGAAGCCCGGAGGCCCGTGCACCGCTGGTGCCAGGCCCCCGGGCCATTCAAGGCGCAGTCATCACAAGGATGGAACCAATGAACACTGTGAAGAGTTGGGCACGCCGCGCGTCGGCCGCCCTGAGGTTGAGTGGCGCGCTGATGGTGGCACTGGCCGCAGGCGTTTCGGTGCCAGCGAGGGCTGCCGAGGTGGTGGTGGGGCAGGTGGCCCCGCTGTCTGGCGTGCTCGCCAGCACCGGCGCGCAGATGGTGCTGGGCGGCAAGATTTATTTTGACTGGGTCAATGCACAGGGCGGCGTGCATGGCGCCAGCATCCGCCAGGCTGTGTCCGACGATGGCTACAAGGTGGCAGACACGGTGGCCCGCACCCGCGAGCTGCTGGCCAAGCCCGAGGTGGTGGCGCTGTATGGCTTTGCTGGCACGGCCAACATCACCCAGCTGCTGTCCGATGGCGTGCTGGAGCAGGGCGGCGCCGCGCTGGTGGCGCCGTACACCGGTGGCGAGTCGTTGCGCAGCCCGTTCAACCCCTGGATCTTTCATGTGCGTGCGGGGTATGTGGACGAAACCGAGCACATGGTGCAGCAGCTGACTACCCTGGGCATGAACCGCGTGGCCGTGATGTACCAGGACGATGGTTTTGGCAAGGCGGGCCTGGCGGGCGTGGAGGCGGCGCTTGCCAAGCGTGGCCTCAAGCTCGTGGTGTCTGCGGGCTATGAGCGCAATACCGACAAGGTGGATGACGCCGTCAAGGCCATCAAGGCCGCCGATGTGCATGCGGTCATCATGATTGCGGTAAACAAGCCTGCGGCGGCATTCATCCAGCGCTACCGCGAGCAGGGCGGCGGCGCGCAGCTGTACAACATCTCGGTGGTGGACCCGACGGAGCTGGTGAAGCTCGCGGGCCTGAAGAACGCCCACGGCCTGGGCATCAGTCAGGTGGTGCCGTACCCCTACCGCCCGCAACTGCCCGTGGTGCGCGAGTACCAGACGTTGCTGAAGAAGTACGCGCCTGAGGCCGAGGTCAACTACACCAGCTTCGAGCAGTTTTTGGGCGCCAAGGTGCTGGTCGAGGCCCTGCGCCGCGCCGGGCCTGCGCCCACACGCGCCAAGGTGGTGAAGGCGCTGGAGTCATTGCAAAGCTATGACCTCGGAGGCATCACGCTGGGCTATTCGCCCACCAACCGCATCGGCTCGCGCTATGTCGAGGTTACCGTCATCGGCAGCAACGGCCGCCTCATGAAATGAGCGCGGCTCAAAAAACTCTCCTGGCGTCGTTGTTGCGTCTTGCCGTACTTTCAGTACTGTCTGCGACGCAACGCCTAGCCAGGACCGCTTCGCTGAGTTTTGTGAGCCGCTACCCGTCCTCAGGTTGTTATTTACGCAGCCTGCATTCCTCCACCGACTCACAAGGTTGTCCACCATGACTCCGTTATCGCGCTACGCCACCTGTGCTGGCTATGAAATCCACTACATGGAGTGGGGTGCGCGTGATGCGCCCGTGGTGATTGCATGGCATGGGCTTGCGCGCACCGGGCGCGATATGGACGAGCTGGCCGCGCACCTGGCACCGCGCTATCGCGTGATCTGCCCCGACACCCTGGGCCGGGGCCTGAGCCAGTGGGCGCGCGCGCCGCAGGACGAGTACCGCCTGTCGTTCTACGCGCGCATTGCGGCCAGCCTGTTTGACCAGTTGGGGATCGAGAAAGCGCACTGGGTGGGCACGTCGATGGGTGGAGCCATTGGCACGGTGTGCGCGTCGGGTCTGTTCGAGCCGCAGCTCAAGGGCCGCATCACCAGCCTGTTGCTCAACGACAACGCCCCGCGCCTGGCCGATGCCGCGCTGGAGCGCATCAAGGCCTACGCGGGCGACCCGCCCGCGTTCGATACGGTGATGGAGCTGGAGGCGTTCTTCAGGCAGGTGTACAAGCCTTACGGCTGGCTGAGCGACACGCAGTGGCGTCTGCTGACCGAGAGCAGCACGCGCCGCCTTGCCGACGGACGTGTGACGCCGCACTACGACCCCGCCATGGTGCAGCAGTTCACGCACCATGCCAACGACTACCTGATCTGGGACCACTACGATGCGCTCGACATTCCCGTGTTGTGCCTGCGTGGGGCCGAATCTGACTTGGTGCTCCCGGATGTCACGGCCGAGATGCTCACGCGCGGCCCTGGTGCCCGGGGCCTGGCTCAGGTGGTCGAGGTGCCCGGTTGCGGTCATGCGCCAGCGCTGAATGTGCCGGAGCAATACGCAGTGGTGGACGGGTTTCTGGCGAGGGCAGGGTGACGTGACTGGCGGTACATTGGCTCGAACTGATGTTGCCTACCGCCATGAAACTGTTCTTGCTCATTGCCTCGCATCTGCTCACCCTGGCCTTGGGGTTTGCCGCGGGTGTGTACTGGTTGCCTATCCTGATTGCCCCGGCATCTCCCACGCTGCAGGAGGTTCAGGCAAGCATGCCCACGGCGCAATGGAAGGCCACCTTTCGCCGCGACCTGAAGGACAGCGACGCCCTGCACTGGGGCGATGGCGAGGTCTCCATTGGCCCGCAAGCCATCAGCCTGGCGGGCAAGCTGGCACCGGGGCCAGACTACAAGCTCTATCTGTCGCCCGAGTTTGTGGAGTCCGAGGCCGACTTCAAGCGCCTCAAGCCACAAATGCTGCGCGTGGGGGATGTGAAAACGTTCAACAACTTCATCGTCCCGGTGCCGCAGGGCGTGGATCCAGCGAAATTCAACACCGTGATCGTGTGGTGTGAGACCTTCAGCGAGTTCATCACCGCCGCGAAGTACCAATAGCCAAAGCAGGTGTCACTGGCCGATTTGCGCCAGCGCCGCCTGCAGCCCGGCCAGCCCGCCCACGCGCTGGTTGTTGATGAAGATCTGCGGCATCTGTCGCACCGATGGCCCGCACTTGGCGTAAAACGCCAGGCGCTCGGCCTCGTCGTCGATCTTGATTTCCTCAAAAGGCAACGAGCGCGACTGCAGCAGCTTCTTGGCCGAGTCGCATTGAGGGCAGGCGGATTTGGAGTAAACGGTGATTTGAAAAGTCATGGGCTGAGTTTACGGGCGGGCCATGACACCCGCGCCTGCCGGGCTTTCGCCACAACTGCGCTGGTGGTGGCAGAATACCAATTGGTTTGTTTTGTGACTAATTGGTAATTTATGCCCTTCTTTCTATCCTGCTTCCGCCGCTGCGCCTGGCTCGGGTTGGCCTTGGCGTTGCTCGCCTTGAGTGGTTGCTCGTCCACTCGCCCGCCCGAGGGCATCACCCCGGTCACCCCGTTTGACCTCGCGCGCTACGAGGGCCGCTGGTACGAGGTGGCGCGGCTCGACCATTCTTTCGAGCGCGGCATGACGGACGTGAGCGCCACCTACCAGCGCCAGGCAGATGGCAGCGTGCGTGTGCTCAATCGCGGTTTTGATACGGGCAAGAACGACTGGCGCCAGGCGGAGGGCAAGGCCCTGTTCACGGGCGATACGAACACTGCGTCACTCAAGGTGTCGTTCTTTGGCCCGTTCTATGGCGGCTACCACGTAGCAGCGCTGGATGCGGACTACCAATGGGCCCTGGTGGTGGGGCCAGACCGCAGCTACTCCTGGATCCTGTCGCGGACGAAGCAGCTGCAGCTTGCTGTGCGCGAGCAACTTTTGGCCCGCGCGCAGGCACTGGGCATCGATACCCAGGCGCTGATCTGGGTAACCCAAGAACGCACCGACCCGCAGCCATGAGCGTTTTGACGATGTCACAACCCGTCGCCGTCATCGGTGCAGGTCTGGCGGGCCTGTCGTGTGCGCAGGCGCTGCTGCAGGCGGGACATACGGTGCATGTTTTCGACAAGAGCCGGGGGCCGTCGGGCCGCATGAGCACCCGGCGCGCGGAGGACGAAAACGGAACCTGGCAGTGCGACCACGGCGCGCAGTATTTCACCGCACGTGACGCCGCTTTTCGCTCAGAAGTCGCCCGTTGGCAGCAGGCCGGTGTGGCCGCCCCATGGGGCGCACGCCTGGCGAGTTTTGACGGCACTGGCTGGACCACCCCGCATACGCCCCTTGAGCGTTTTGTGGGTACACCGCGCATGACATCGCCCGCTGCTTGGCTGGTGCAGGGCCTGGCGCAGGCCGGTGAGCGCGCCCACACCCAGTGGCAGACCACCGTGCAGCGGCTGGAGCGGCACCCCGAAGGATGGGCCATCACCTCCGCAGAGCAGGGTCTGCATGAGCAGCGCTACAGCGATGTGCTGCTGGCTGTGCCCGCGCCTCAGGTGGCGCCGCTGTTGACCCGGGTGTCCCCCGCCGGCGCTGCGGTGGCAGGCAGCGCCCGCATGCGAGGCAGCTGGGCCGTCATGTTGCGTTATGCCTCGCCTGTGGCCTTGCCGTGGGACGGCGCCTTCATCAACACTGGCCCGCTGCGCTGGGTGGCGCGCGATAGCAGCAAGCCTGGCCGTACTGGGCCAGAAACGTGGCTTCTGCACGCCAGTGCCGAGTGGAGTGAGGCGCATATCGAAGACAGTGCAGA
>NZ_JADHVT010000153.1 GCF_016783915.1 Acidovorax sp. | reverse complement strand
CAAGACGGTCGTAGCGCGCTCGGTGAGAAGGTGCTTGATATCGCTGAGGTTCATGAAAGGTCTCCGGTAAAAAGATGGGGCGACTGCCTCTGTGGGTAAGAAGCAGCCAGATGCGCAGGTTGCGTTTCCACTGCACCGTTGCGGACGGGCGAGCAGCGCCCGCCCGGGGCAGCTGCGCAGGTCAAATGAAAGTGGTGATGGGTGTTACTTGGGCCGGATCGCGTCGGCGGTGCCCTGGATGAAGGCCTTGATCTTCTCGACGTCCTGCATGCTGAGCTTTCCGGTGAAATCGGGCATGCCGCGCGAAGTGGCCGGGCCTTTGAAGATGAACTTGTCCAGGTGCTCGATATAGGCGGGGTCCAGATAGGCCAGGTTGGGCAGGTTGCCGCCCCGGTCCACGCCGGGCACGCCGTGGCAGAGGGCGCAGTTGCTGACGTACAGGGCCGTGCCTTCGGCCACCAGGCTCTTGTCATAGGGCACGCCCTGCAGCAGCTTGCCCTGCTGGTAGGCGACGAAGGCAGGCGCCTCGGCCTTGCCGTCCAGCGCGAAGGTGTAGACCGTGCCCGGTCCCTTGCGGTCAGTGTGGCGCGCGGCCAGGCCATAGCCGCCGCCCCAGCCCACGGCGATGGAGACGTACTGCCGGCCATCGACCTCATAGGTGATGGGTGCGGCCACCACGCCTGTGCCCGTGGGCTTTTCCCAGAGCTTCTTG
The DNA here is from genome assembly GCF_016783915.1 of Acidovorax sp. Classification (GTDB taxonomy): domain Bacteria; phylum Pseudomonadota; class Gammaproteobacteria; order Burkholderiales; family Burkholderiaceae_C; genus Acidovorax. The sequence continues at coordinate 9,934 of NZ_JADHVT010000153.1, read as the reverse complement.
CCGTTGCGCGCGTCATAGGCCACGAAGCGGCCGTCGGCCGTGCCCTGGAACACCAGGTTGCCCGCCGTGGCCAGCGTGCCGCCGTTCCAGGGCGAGGCATGCTCCACGCGCCAGCGCTCCTTTTGCGCCACCGGGTCCCAGGCGATCAGGCGGCCGAAGGGCGTGCTCTTGGGCGGCTCCATGTTGATCAGCGTGGCCGTGTTCCAGCCGATGTTGCTGTGCGGCTCGGGCAGGGAGCCGCCGTTGAACTTCCAGTTCTTGTTGTCCTGCAGCGTCAGCGGCACATGCTGGGCCGGCAGATAGGCCAGGCCCGTGTCGGGGCTGTAGGACATGGAATGCCAGTTGTGCGCGCCGAAGGGGCTGGGGACGATGTCGCGGGCGCGGTCGCCGCTGCGCGCAATGGCGGTTTCGATCGGGCGGCCCTTGGCGTCATAGCCGGTGGCCCAGTTCACATCGACGAAGTTCTTGGCCGAGATGAACTGACCGTTGGTTCGATCTATGACGAAGAAGAAGCCGTTCTTAGGCGCATGCAGGATCACCTTGCGTTGCTTGCCGCCGATCTTCAAGTCAGTCAGCACCATGGGCTGTGTGGACGTGAAGTCCCAGTTGTCGCCCGGGGTCTCCTGGTAGTGCCAGACGTACTGGCCGGTGTCTGGATTCAGCGCCACGATGCTGGCCAGGTAGAGGTTGTCCCCACCGGCCGGGCTGCGCTTGCTGCGAGCCCAAGGCGAGCCGTTGCCGGTTCCGATGTACATCAGGTTCAGCTCGGGGTCGAACGTCATGCTGTCCCAGGCCGTGCCACCACCGCCAGCCTCCCACCACTTTCCTGCGGGATCCCAGGTCTTGGCGGCTTTGGCCATGGCTTCATTCTCAAAGGGCTTGGACGGGTCGCCCGGTACGGTGAACCAGCGCCACTTCTGGTCGCCCGTGGCAGCGTCATAGGCCGTGACGTAGCCACGCACGCCGTATTCTGCGCCGCCGTTGCCGATGATGACCTTGCCCTTGAAGACACGTGGAGCGCCTGTGATGGTATAGCTGTACTTGCGGTCAACAATGGTGTCCTTTTCCCACACCTTGGCGCCAGAGGCCGCATCCAGCGCGACAAGGCGGCCATCAAAAACCCCCACGAAGACCTTGCCTTGATACACCGCCACGCCGCGGTTGACCACATCGCAGCAACCCTTGAAGCCATTGGCGCGGTCCACGCCGGGATCAAAGCTCCAGAGGCGCTTGCCGCTGCGCACGTCAATGGCGTGCACCACGCTCCAGCTGGCGCTGACGTACATGATGCCGTCCACCACCACCGGAGTGGCTTCCACGCCGCGGGTGGATTCCAGGTCGTACGACCAGGCCAAGCCCAGATTCTTCACGTTCCCGGTGTCGAGCTGCTTTAGGCGCGAGAAGCGCGTCTCGCCGTGGTCGAGACCGTAGCTGGGCCAGTCCTGGGTGGCGCGCGCGTTGTCTCTGATGCCCTGGGTGTCGATGCGCGCCGTGACGGCGCGGATATGCTCGGGCGAGCCCTTGGCCTGCGACCAACTGCTGGCCGGCAAGGCCAGCAGCACAAAGGCGCCCAGCATCGCTGCGGGAATGGATCGGGGGATCATTCGGTTTGTCTCCTGCGTGGTGTTTTCTACGTTCATGGAGCAGACCCGCTGCGGATGACTCCATGGGTGAACGATAAAAAAAGAGAGCCTTGCCCTCAACACTCGGACTAACCCTATGCCGAATGTGTGCCGCGATGGAACAACTGTAGCCCGACCGAGCCAGCCGACAGGGTCGTCAGAAAGTACGACTAAGCGTCAGCCCGGCTGACACGGAACGTCCCGCACCGGGCTCGAAGTAGCGCCGGTTGCTCTCATTGACGATCACCGACCCGACGTAGCGGCGGTCCTGCAGGTTGTCCCATCGCACAAACGCCTGCGCGCTCCACGCCTGCCAGCGCTGCGTCCACCGCAGGCTGCTGCCCCACACGGTGTAGCCTGCGGCATGGTCGGTGTTCAGGTCGTTCACCGGTACCTTGCCGCTGTGCAGCATGTCTACCGTCCAGACCCAAGCGGGTGCCATTTGCCAGGCCAGCTCCGCCCACACCCGTTGCGAGGCTACACCCGGCAGGCGGGTGCCCGGCGCGACCGAAGCCGTGGGCGCCGCGCAGGGCGTGCTGTCACAGGTCAGGAAACCATCGCGGTAGCGTGCGTTGAGCAGGGTCAGCGCACCACTGGCGGTCAGTGCACCCCACTGCGCGTCACCCGACAGCTCCAGCCCGTTGCGCCGCGTGCGGCCCGCATTCTGGAAGGTGGCGCGGCCGCCGGTGTTGGACAGCACGGTCAACTCGCGCTCGGTACGAGTCTCGAACACGGCGAGGCTCCAGCCGGCGTGGCCGTGCCTACCGCGCAGGCCCAGTTCCACCGTTTCGTGCGAGCTCGCGGCCAGCCCCGTGTTCAATCCGGATTGACCACCCGGGCGGTAGGCCACCTCGTTGAGCGTTGGGGTCTCCATGCCGCGCCCGACCGATGCATACGCCTGCAGCGTGGGCGACAGTGCCAGCCGCGCGCCGAGCATGGGCAGCCAGCCGCTCCACCCCAGCGCGCCGCTGTCGTCCGGGTTGCCCGGCACCACGTAATGGTCGGCCGACTGGTAGCGCACCTGGGTATGGCGCAGGCCAGCACTCAAGCTCAGATCCTGCCGTGTCCATTCGGCCTGCAGGTAGGGGTCGGCGTTCGCGGCCTGGTTGCGCTCTTGGCGCCGCAAGGCACCGAGCACTCCCAGCGTGCTGCCGACGAAGTTCTGGTAGCCGCGCCGCCACTCTCCCTGCCAGTCATAAGCAAGTCCTGCGGACCAGGCCAGCTGCCCACCGCCGACATCGTCCTGTATGCGGCCCCAGCGCAGGTTCAGCCCAGCGTAGTCGCGATAGAGGTCGATCACGCCTCCAGCGTGCGATGGCGGCGCCTGCGTGGCAGCCGGGATGGCCTGGAACTGCATCACAGCGCGCGTACCGCCATAGACCATCAGCTCCAGGTGCTGCTGCGCGTCGAGCGGGTACTTCCACGCCAGACCGACTTGTCGTTGAAGCACAGACTTGCGGGTGCCGAAGCGCAACGCATTGGCGTTGGTCTGCGTCGGGTCGTTGTCGAATTCGGTGCGCGTCAGGCCCAATGGATCGAGCGCGGAGACTTGCTGCTGTTGATACTGCAGCAACAGGCGTTGATCGCCCATATGGCGTGCGAGCTTCATGTGCACGGTGCTGCGGTCGGCGGCGGACTGCGGGCGCTGGCCGTCGGTGGCAGAGCGTTCAAGGTTCAGTGCGTAGCTCCAGCTCTCCGGAGCTTCATTCAGGCGACCTTGCAACTGGGTTGAAAGTCGCCAAAGTCCGTCCGCCCCCAGAGCCATGCCACTGCGCCAGATCCCGGGTTGCGAACCCTCTTCGGTGTAGAGGAGCAGCGCGCCCCCGGCACCGTTCCCGTACAGCACCGCGGCCGGGCCGCGTACCACGTCGATGCGCGCTGCACTGCCAATGGGGAAGTTGGCCGCCTGGCCCTGCCCATCGGGCGCACTGGCCGGAATGCCGTCCACGTAGAGCCTCAGGCCCCGCACGCCGAACGTCGAACGTGCGCCGAAGCCGCGCACGGATATCTGCAGATCCTGCGCCTGGTTCTGTCGGTTCTGCACTACCAAACCAGGAACCCGCGCCAGCCCCTCGGACAGGTGGATCTGCATCTGGCCTTCGCGCAATTGTGCACCGTCGATGCTGTCGATGGTGGCCGGGCTTTGCCAAAGGTCTTGGCCGATCCGACTGGCCGTGATGACCACCGGTGCCAGCAGGGTTTCGGCCTGGCCGGTTCCACCCGCGTGAGCATCCACCATGGGCAAAATTTGCAGCGTGCACGCCACAGCGGCGCATGTACTCGTGGAACGGAGGTGGGGCATCAAAGGGCTTTCAAGGTGGATGGGCCGCCTCAGGGCGGCCGAGGCTGCCACCGAGGCTACAGAGAGCGGACGCTGGCGAAAACATGAGGGGTTTCCCTAGTGATGATTTGTTCTGCAACGGAACAAAAATTGCCGCCTTGAGGACCATCCATACGCACCTCCCGTGCTTGCCAGCGCCATGTCCAACCCGTTCTTCACCACACAACAGGACCGAGTAGCGTTGGCGCGCGAGCGCTACTTCGAGCACGGAGAGCGACCCTCAGGTCTGGTGCCCGAGCCGGTAATCCAGTCGTGGAATCGTTGCCTGAGCGCCGGCCGCAATCCCGGCGAGAAGATCAGCTTCGATCCCATCAGCAAGCTGCGCATCTCCACTGTGCTGACCAAGAACCGTGCGCTGATTGAAGCCGCGTCCGAACCGATCGCAGAGCTGGAAACAGCCATTGCAGGCAGTCGAGCGCGGGCCATGCTGACCAGCAGGGAGGGCGTGGTGATACTGGCCTCCCGGCTCACCGCGGATGATGGTCCGCTGCTGCGTTCAGTGGCACGAGTGGGTGTGAGTGTTGGCGAAGCCGTGGTGGGTACTGGTGCGCCCGGCGTGACGGTCAACACCGGCGAGGTCTGCATCGTTCGCGGTGGTGAACACTTCTTCCGCTGCCTGGAAGCCCTCCATTGTGCGGCCGCTCCAGTGCGCGATGCCAGCGGCCGCATCGTGGCGATGTTGGACCTGACCAGCGAGCGTGGAGCCTTCCGTTTCGATGCGGGCGCCATGGCTCACATGTACGCCACCTGCATTGAAAACCGGCTGTTGGTCAGCTCGGCACGTTCCAAGCTGTTGTTGCGCTTCCAGTCCAGCAAGGCCATGCTCCATACGCCTTTGGAGGGGTTGGCAGCAGTCGACGAAAACGGATTGCTGTGCTGGCTCAATGGCGTCGGTGCTCGGTTGCTTGAGGGTCAGGGCGGTTCGGATGCAGGCATTGCGGCCGAAGGCGTATTCGGCCTTGACTTACGCCAATTGCTAGCCCTGGCCCACGACGGGCGACCTCTGCCGCAGATGCTGCCTTCGGGCCTGACTCTTTGGATAGCTGCGCATCTGGATGATCGCGTGGACCACCCATCTACCCCACCGCTGAATCTGACGTCCGAATCAGCGCCTGGGCATGACCCCGCCACCGCACCTGCACCTGCACCTTCGCTGGACGAAGCTAGTCGCGTCCTGATTGAACAAACTCTTGCCCAATGCCAAGGCAATGTGTCCCGCGCTGCGCGGCTGCTAGGAGTTTCCCGTGGGTTGCTGTATCGCCGCTTGCGTGAATGGAGTTGCGCCGAAAATAGCCCACAACACCCTTCATCGAAACTCTGAAGCCTAGGGAAGGTCTGCATAAATCCCGGCAAGCTGTGCTTGCCACGGCTCCCCTCGTGCTGAGACGATACCGGCATGAAGCAGCAAAGCCTGGGACTGGGATCGTCGAGCAAACGCACGCGCAAACGCGAGTTCCTGGACGAGATGCAACGGGTTGTGCCTTGGGGCGATCTGGTCTCGCTGATCGCCCCCTACATGCCAGAAGGCAGGCGGGGACGGCCGCCGTTTTGCATCGAGGCCATGCTGCGCATTCATTTCATGCAACAGTGGTTCACCCTGAGCGATCCTGCCATGGAAGAAGCGCTGCACGATGTGCCCCTGTTTCGGGACTTTGCCGGCCTGGGAGGTTGGGATGAGCGCCTGCCCGACGAGAGCACGATCCTGAGGTTCCGCCACGTGCTCGAAGAGCACAAGCTGGCGCCCCAGATCCTGGCGACCATCAACGAACTGCTGGAGGCCAAGGGCCTGCTGCTGCGAGCGGGCACCGTAGTGGATGCCACGCTCATTGCTGCGCCCAGTTCCACCAAGAACGCAGGCCATGCGCGGGACCCTGAGATGCACCAGAGCAAGAAGGGCAACCAGTGGTACTTCGGCATGAAGGCCCACATCGGAGTCGATGCCGACTCAGGACTGGTGCACACCGTACGCGGCACGGCAGGCAACGTCAACGATGTGGTGGAGGCGGCCAGCTTGTTGCATGGCCAGGAGATCGACGCCTTCGGTGATGCGGGCTACCAAGGGGCAGCCAAGAGGCCCGATGCCAAGGCTGATGTGCGCTGGCACATCGCTATGCGCCCAGGAAAGCGCGCAGCACTCAAAGAAGACGAGCCGCTGGATGTTCTGATCGACGAACTGGAACGGGTCAAGGCCAGCATCAGGGCCAAGGTGGAGCACCCCTTCAGGGTGATCAAGAGGCAGTTCGGCCACGTCAGGGTGCGCTATCGTGGGCTCAAGAAGAACACGGCCCAGTTGTTCACGCTGTTTGCGCTGTCCAATTTGTGGATGGTGCGGGGCAAACTGTTGGCAGCACAGAGATGAGCGCGCCCGAAATGGCCCAATGCGGCGGGATTTCCCGCAAATCAGGGCCGCAAGCGACTCACCAGACGGCCAAGCCTGGCGGCTCAAGGCATTTGGGGCGTGTCTTTGTCCAAATCAACGCACTATCCTGCCGAACACCGCTTTGTGCAGACCTTCCCTAGACCCGTGCAGTATCTCGTTGCGTGCCGTCTCTGACTAAGAGGCGATTGGTCTGACCGTAGGTTTAACTGATTTGCTGACCACCGCTCTCTTCTGTAGCACCAGAGAACCAGCTATTGGTTTCGAAATGATGCTCAGCAGATATCCCCTGCCCTCCGGGTTATCCGTGTACTTCTGTAGAGCGGAGCTATGCTACGCGGCGCATGCAAGGTGAGAAATCAGTCGTGGAGAAGAACTGCGCCCCCCCGTTGGTCACCGGAGGTGCACACCCGTTCTGAAGCATCAATTTCGCGAGCGTAGTCTTCATGGGTTCACAGTCAGAACGGGCCCTGGTCGCTCGGATACTTCCAAAAATCCTTGAGGAGGTAGTTCATGGGCATGTTCAGCGGGACGTTTCGCGGCGGGATCGGTTGCATGAACCACTTCTCATAGATGGCATGCGCCTCGCGGCCGTGGATCAAACGTTTCATCTCTGCATCAATGATGCCCTTTAACTCAAGATCATCCTTGTTGAACATGATCGCGATAGGGTCGATGGTCAGCAACTTGCCAACAACTTTCAGCTTGTCCGGATTGGGACGGTTGGAACGCAATCCATACAGCAATACATCGGCCATCGCGAAGCCATCCACTTCACCTGCTTCCACCATTTCCACCGCTTTGGCGTGATCGGGAACCTCTACGATGTCGATGTATAGCAATCGCTCTTTGCTTGCTCGTTCAATCGCTTTCAATTCGACGGTACCCCGAGTGCCGGCCAGTCTCTTTCGCTGAAAGTCGGGTAGGTGGCTTATGGCGCTGTCGGACCGAACCAAGTAGCGTGCTCCGCTGAGGTAGTGGGGACCCGTGAAAGACACCTGCTGCCGGCGCTCAGCGGTGTTCGTCGTAGAACCACACTCCATGTCTGCCTTGCCCTCAACGATCTCGGGGATCCGCCTTGCTGGATCCGTCAGAAAATAGACCACCTCCAAGCGCGGCAGATTCAACCGTCTCTTCAACTTCGGCGATCCTGAGACGAAGATCCAGCGAGTAGCCTCGCGGCTTCTTGTCGGCATCGACGTACGACATTGGCACCGAAGACTCGCGGCGCGAAATCACCAGCCGATTGGTTTGGACAATACAGTCGATCACAGGACCCGCTTGTGCAATCGGCGACAGGGCTCGGGCGTTGCCGAGTACCGCACCTCGGGTCGTTTGAATCTCATCTGGATCTCCTAAGAATTCGAGTCATCGCGCAGGCTCGGACTGGCACCACTCCCACCGGCATCGCCCGAACGCAACGTGTGCGCGGCCGTCGTGGCCGCATGCGTCATCTGCTGTTTGCGGCGCATCTGCTTGGCCCACGCGGGCTCAGCCGCTGGCGCAATGGCTGCAGACCCACCGGCTGCGGGCTTGGCTGCGGCAGGCGCAGCCGCATCGGCAATGAAGCTCGCTACCCCGTCTTCGACCGCCCTGGCGCCGGATGCGACGCGCTGGCTCACGGCACTGGTGCCGCTGCGCGCGACGTTGGCGAGGCCCGCACCGGCCGCGCGCATGCCGCCAGCGCCCGATGCGGCGGCGCCGGCCTGGTAGGCCGATTTCGCCCCGCTGGCCATGCCCGTCGCAGCCCGCGCGGCGCTCGCGCCGGCGCCAATAGCCGCTCTCGCAGCTCCCGGCGCCATCCGGGCCCCAGCGGCCACCGCAGAACCCGCACCTGCCACCGCAGCACCGCCGGCCACTGCCAAGCCGGCTGCACCCATCGCCGTCCCCGCCGCCGCACCCGCTCCGAGCTAAGGTGCACCAGACACCAGACCCGTCGAGCGCCTGTGGCGCAGCGTCAAGCATGAGGACGTGTACCTCAATGGCTACGCCACGATGGGGGAACTGCTGATTGGGCTGACAAAATACTTTGCGTTCTACAACGGCGAGAGGCCGCACCAGGCACTGGGACATAGCACGCCGGATGCGGTGCATGCAAGCTCGGTCGGGGGCGGTGCGATGATCGTGGACAAGTACGGAGCAACGCAGGGACTCCCCATTGCGCTTCGCTCCACAGGGACTGAGTTCGAAGAAGTCAGGATAGAAAATCAGTCCACAATGCCGAAAGCAAAAACCGGGGCAGCGCCGTCCAGCTGTGTGAAATTGGGTGCAACTTAAACTACCGTCAAGTCTGTCTTGATGATGGGGTCCACTTCATGGTGGCGCCGCGAGATGCCAAGGTGGATGCGCGTGGCGTGCTTGCGAAGGCCAAGAGGATTGCGTCGCGTTACGGCATCGTCATCGACAGCTTCGACGGTGTATGGTTTGAGGTGTTCTGCCCCGAGCTGGAGCACGATGATCCGTTGGAAGGTCCGGAATTATGTAGCAACCGCACAAAGCTTTTTCCCAGCTAAACCCTGACAATTTCCCCTTGTAAACACCGTTTTCCAAGGGGTCAAAATGGCAGAGTCACTGGTCGTATCCGGCCTGGTATCCAAGCGTTCCGAAGTTGCCGGTCAAATCATCTCGTATCAAGCAGAAATAACCCGGTTGCAAGAATCATTGTCGCACCTGGACGGCAGTATCAAGCTATTTGCGCCCGAGTATGACTTGCGCACGATCAAATCCAAGCGCACGAACACGCGCAATCAGTATTTTGTCAAAGGGGAAGCGCAGCGCCTGACGCTGGATGTGATGCGCGAGGCCGGGAAGCCACTGAACAACCTTGAAATCACCGCGCAGCTACTGGAGCGCAAAGGCATTGAGGCCACGGAGGCCATCACCGCCCGTATTCAAAAAAATGTGTTTGCCGTCATCCACCGGCTGGAGGCCCGTCACATCGTCCGAGAAATCGACAACGGTGCAGGCGTCATGAAATGGGAAATCGTTTAAGCGGTCAGCCGCTCGGCATTGCGTTTGTTGCCCTGCCAGTAGCCACACCAGTCCCGTGAGGTCGGTGTGGTGGCGCACTTCTTCGAGATGTCATCAAAAATATCCCCGTTGCTCATGCGCCGGGTGTCCTCGCGGTAGGCCGCTTCGTTGGCATAGTTCGCCAGATAGAGATTGCCGAATTTATGGCATTGGCCGTACTGCATACGGCGAAAACGCGAGAAGTACGATTCAGCCATGTTGTTCGTCACACCGGCATCACTGCGGTACTCGATGGAGTGATTGACCCGGCGTGTGTCGAACTTGGCGTGCAGGCCATCGTAGGCCACACTTTCGTCAGCGCAGATCACAGAGCCCTTTTCCACATAGGCTTCGGCCAACTTGTTCACATCGGCTTGGTTCTCAGCCTTGATCACGAACGAAATGGTTTTGTTGGCACCCCGGATGGCGTCACCAATCACATTGACCTTCTGGCGCATCACGAACACGCAGCGCTTGTTGGGCCGCTGGTTTACCACCAGGCGACGGTCCACCCGATCCTCTTTCTTGTTGGCTGGTCGGATATGGCCGTTGACATAGGGGGTCTCCTCGTTTTCAGTGCAATAA
>NZ_JADHVT010000152.1 GCF_016783915.1 Acidovorax sp. | reverse complement strand
TGCGCCGGATGGGGCCACCCTCGGTCATGCGCAGGAACGTGGCCTCATCCCACGCAAACAGGTGCGCCAGCTGCTGGCCCGACAGGCCCTTGCGCTCGTCAAAGTCGGGCAGGCGGCTGACCTGCGCAAACTTGTTCCAGGGGCAAATCAGCTGGCAGTCGTCACAGCCATAGATGCGGTTGCCCATCAGCGGGCGCAACTCCACTGGGATGGGCCCTGCGTGTTCGATGGTGAGGTACGAGATGCAGCGGCGCGCGTCGATGCGGTGCGGCGCAATGATGGCCTGCGTGGGGCACACATCGATGCACGCGCTGCAGCTGCCGCAGTGCGCGGTGACGGGCGCGCTCGGGGGCAGCGCCATGTCCACATAGATTTCGCCCAGAAAGAACATCGACCCGGCCTCGCGGTTGAGCACCAGCGTGTGCTTGCCGCGCCAGCCCTGGCCGCTGCGCGCTGCCAGCTCGGCCTCCAGCACGGGGGCGGAGTCGGTGAACACGCGGTGGCCGAACGGGCCGATGGCCTCGGCGATGCGGTCGCTGAGCTTTTGCAGCCGGGCGCGCAGCACCTTGTGATAGTCCCGGCCCCGGGCGTAGACCGAGACAATGCCCTCCTGCGGGCGGGACAGGCGAGACAATTCGGCGGCCTGCCAGCCTTCGGGTGCGTCCATGGCTGTATCGCGCGGCAAATAATCCATGCGCGCCGTGATCACGCTCACGGTGCCGGGCACCAGTTCGGCCGGGCGCGCACGCTTCATGCCGTGGGATGCCATGTAATGCATGTCACCATGGAAGCCCTGCGCCAACCAGGCCGCAAGACCCGGCTCTGCCGCAGACAAGTCCACCCCCGCCACGCCGATTTGGGAAAATCCCAGCTCGCGGGCCCACTCCTGCATTTGAGGAACGAGTTGACTGTTGCACCACATACCGGCCAGATTGTAGAAAGCGGCAACGATGCTGCGGCCGCCCCCCCTGCCGAAACCACGCGCCATTTCACCTGGCACAGCGAGGAAGACACCGCTGCCTTCGCGCAGCGCCTTGCCGCACAGCCCTTGCTGGCCAACGCCTTTGTGACCCTGCACGGCGACCTGGGCGCGGGCAAGACCACCCTGGTGCGCCACCTGCTGCGCGCCCTGGGCGTGCAGGGCCGTATCAAGAGCCCCACCTATGCGGTGGTGGAGCCCCACGAGGCGCCGAGCTTCTCCATCTGGCACTTCGACTTTTACCGTTTTGACGACCCACGCGAGTGGGAAGACGCGGGTTTCAGGGACATTTTTGCCAACCCCGGCCTCAAGGTGGCAGAATGGCCGGAGAAGGCCGCAGCGCTTACCCCGCTTGCAGACCTTGCTATCCACATTGAAGCAATGGATGACACCGAAAGGAAGGTCACGCTGCATGCCCCCACCGCCACGGGGCGCAGCCTGCTGCAAGCTCTCTGAGACACCGTGAACGAACCCCCCCTGCCCGACCGCCACGCCGCTTCCCAGCCATCGCGCCGTGCCGTGCTGCGCGCCAGCAGCCTGGTGCTGCTGCTGGGCGCACAGCAGATTGCACGTGGCGCCACCATCCTGGCTGTGCGCGTGTGGCCGGCCCCCGAGTACTCACGCGTCACCATCGAATCCGACGGCGCACTGGTGGCCAAGCAGTTCTTCGTGACCTCACCGCCGCGCCTGGCGGTGGACATCGAGGGCATCGACCTGAGCCCTGAGCTGCGCGAGCTGGTGGCCAAGGTCAAGCCCGACGACCCCAACATCGCGGGCATCCGCGTGGGCCAGAACGCACCGGGTGTAGTGCGGCTGGTGGTGGACCTCAAACAACCGGCCATGCCGCAGGTGTTCACGCTGCCGCCCGTTGCCGCCTACCGCCACCGGCTGGTGTTTGACCTGTACCCCGCAGCGCCCGTGGACCCGCTGGAGGCATTGATTGCCGAGCGCCTGCGCGATGCCAATACCCCGGCCGCCACGCCAGTACCGCCACCCGCACCCGCCACAGCCCGCGCCCCGGCACCAGCAGCCGAGCACGACCCGCTGGGCGACCTGATCGCGCAGCGCGCCAGTGGCCCCGCGCCTGGCAACACCGCGGCCCAGCCGCCAGCACAGCCACCGGTGGTGGCCGCAGCGCCTGCACCGGGTGCAGCGACCGCGGCGCCTTCACGCCCTGGCAACCGCGCCACGGCCACCGAGACGGACCGCATCATCATCGTGGCACTCGACCCCGGCCACGGCGGTGAAGACCCGGGCGCCATCGGCCCCGCTGGCACCCGCGAAAAAGACGTGGTGCTGCGCGTGGCCCACCTGCTGCGCGACCGCATCAACGCCACCACCGTGGGCGGCAACCCCATGCGCGCCTACCTCACGCGCGACGGCGACTACTTTGTGCCCCTGGGCACCCGTGTGCAAAAGGCCCGGCGCGTGCAGGCCGACCTGTTTGTGAGCATCCATGCCGACGCCTTCACCACCCCCGAGGCGCGCGGCGCCAGCGTGTTTGCGCTGAGTCAGGGCGGTGCCTCCAGCACCGCAGCCCGCTGGCTGGCCAACAAGGAGAACCAGGCCGACCTGGTGGGTGGCATCAACGTGCAGTCCAAGGACCAGCATGTGCAGCGCGCGCTGCTGGACATGAGCACCACCGCACAGATCAACGACAGCCTCAAGCTCGGCACCGTGCTGCTGGGCGAGATCGGCAACGTGGGCAAGCTGCACAAACCGCGCGTGGAGCAGGCAGGCTTTGCGGTGCTCAAGGCGCCCGACATCCCCAGCGTGCTGGTCGAAACCGCCTTCATCAGCAACCCCGAAGAAGAAAAACGCCTGCGCAGCAGCGCCTACCAGGAGCAGCTGGCCGACGCGTTGATGCGCGGCATCACGCGTTACTTCGCCAAGAACCCGCCGCTGGCGCGCAGCCGGTCGGTGTAGGTAGGCCGGGACATAGCGCGCGGGACGGCGAGCCCACCTTGCGCGCACTGCCAACTGCAGGCACAGTAGCCTGCATCGGCCGGGCGCGCACCGCGCCTTGGCCAGCAAGGAGAACTGCCATGGCCCTGCCCCACGCCCAATCTGGTCAGATCGTCAGCGTGCGTCCCCTGGGAGCACGACTGGCCGACACCGTCACCACCGCCGTCCTCAAAGCCGGCCAGCTCGAAGTCATGCGGGTGGTCCTGCCCGTGGGCAAATCCATGAAAGAACACCAGACCCCCGGCGAGGCCACCGTGTTGTGCATCGAGGGCTTGGTGGAGTTTGCCAGCGACCAGGGCGTGCAGCAGTTGCACCCCGGCGACTTTGTGCACCTGGCACCGCGCGCGCTGCATTCGCTCAAGGCGGTAGAACCTGCGTCACTGCTGGTGACGATGTGCCTCAAGCCTGCGGAGAAAACCTGAGGCCTCTTCGGCCTCTTGGCCTCTTTGCACTCCGGGCCACGAAGGCCTGAGGGGGTGAAGACCGTGCGGCGCTGAAGGCGGTCAGCGCCCCAGCCGGAACACGCTCACGATCTCTGCCAGCCTTGCGGCCTGGTGCTTGAGGCTGTCGGCCGCAGCCGCGCTCTGCTCCACCAGGGCAGCGTTCTGCTGGGTGACCTGGTCCAGCTGCATCACCGCCTCGCCCACCTGGCTGATGCCAATGGTCTGCTCACCCGTGGCGCTGGAGATTTCACCAATCAGGTCGCTCACCCGCTGCACCTGGGCGACGATGTCTTCCATGCTCTGCCCGGCGTTGCTCACCAGCTGGGTGCCGTTCTCCACCTTCTCCACACTCGCGCCGATCAGGGTCTTGATCTCCTTGGCCGCTTCGGCGCTGCGCTGGGCCAGGCTGCGCACCTCGCTGGCCACCACGGCAAATCCCCGGCCCTGTTCGCCCGCACGGGCGGCTTCCACCGCCGCGTTCAGCGCCAGGATGTTGGTCTGGAAAGCGATACCGTCGATCACGCTGATGATGTCGGTGATCTTTCTGGATGCGGCCGAGATGTCCTGCATGGTGGTCACCACCTGGCCCACCACCTCGCCGCCCTTGACCGCCGCCTGCGATGCCGTCCCGGCCAGCGTGGCCGCCTTGCGTGCGGTGTCGGCGTTGTTCTTCACGGTGCTGGTGATCTCTTCCATGGAGGCTGCGGTCTCCTCCAGATTGCTGGCCTGCTCTTCGGTGCGCTGGCTCAGGTCGGCGTTGCCCATGGCGATCTCGCTGGAGCCCGTGGCAATGCTGTCGCTGCTATGCCGCACGTCGCCCACGATGCGCACCAGCGAGGTCTGCATCCCCTGCATGGCACGCATCATCTCGGCCACCTCGCCACGCCCTTGCACCTCGATGGACAGGGACAGGTCACCCTCGCCAATGCGCTGCGCCACCGCACTCACCGCGCCCAGTGAGCGACGGATGCGCTGCACGACCACCCACGACAACACCACCAGCAGCGCCAGCCCTGCCACACCCGCCACCAGCACGGTCATGCGGTACGACTGAATCAGCTCTGCCGCCTCGGTTGCCTGTTCGGCCGAGCGGCGCACCTGGTACTCCACCATCTTGTCGGCAATGGCGTTGTATTTGTCCAGCACCGGCGCAAACGTGCCCAGCGCATAGGCGCGCGCCTGGGCCATGTCGCCCGCCTTTTTCAGCTCCAGCGACTTGTCGCGCGTTTCCAGGTACGACTTGCGGATGGTGGCCAGCTCCTCCTGAATGCGCAGGCCCTCGGGGCTGTTCTCCAGCTCGGTGTATCGCTTTTGCACCTTGCTGGTGTCGGCGGTGGTGGCGGCCATCGTGTCTTTGAAGTAATTTTGCAGGTCGTCGCCCTCGGTCTGGGCGATGGAGAACACGCGCGTGGAGTTGACGGCAATATTGCTGCGCCAGCGCAGCGCCAGCTGCAATCGCTCCACCTGCTCGGACGCGAGGTGGTCCACCGTGGCCCCCAGGCGCTGCACCCGCACCAGGCTCAGCGCCAGGACGACCACCAGGGCCAGTACCGCTACGGCGACGATCAGCCCGATCTGCTGCGCCACCGTCAACTGGGCGCCCACACCTCCCCGGCCGGCTTGCTGTGTGTGCTGGGTCATCGCGTGTCCTTTTGTAAGTTATGTACGCCGAGGAAATGATCTGCCTGCGCAACCCGGTTGGCAACAGCGCCGGGCGCAGGGAAACCCTTAGTGGCGCAGTGCTACCTGTCCTACAGCCGACGCCCTTGCCCGCCTACACCGGCACCTGGGAGTGGCAGCGACAGTAGAGGCACAGGTCGAGCTTCAGCCGCCACCGCGGATTGGGGACCACGGCCTGACTCCATAACCATTAAGGAATCTCGCCATGAACATCCGTCACATCCTTCTTGCGACCACCTGCACTGCGGCCCTGGCAATGGGTGGTTGCGCTTCGAATCCATCGGGCGCCCAGGTCGGCACAGGCGTCGGCGCTGTAGTCGGCGGGGTTGCTGGCAATGCCGTGTTTGGCGGCCCCGTGGGCACCATTGGCGGCGCGGCGGCTGGCGCCCTCATCGGCCACGAAATCGGTGAAGACCGCGACCAACGCCGCCCTTATCGCCGTTAAGCCCTGGGGATCCTCCCCGCCCAGAGCGTTGATCTGGGCATAAAAAGAGCGGCAGGCGCATAATTTACATGCGCCTGCCGCTCTTTATTTGATAGCGAATTAATGGATCTTCAAGCTGCGCGTGCCTGGCGCCCGGCGCGCCAAGCGCCAAAGATGGCAATCAGGCCAGGCACAAAAATCATGGCCCAGATGATCTTGTCCAGGTTCTCCTTGACCCAGGCAAAGTTGCCGAAGAAGTACCCGGCCGTGGCAATGCCCAGCACCCACAGCAGCGCCCCGCCCACGTTGTAGGCCGTGAACTTGGCGCGATTCATCTCTGCCACGCCCGCCACGAAGGGCGCAAACGTGCGGATGAAGGGCATGAAACGCGCAATGACGATGGTGATGCCGCCATAGCGCTCGTAAAACTCGTGCGCCTGGTTGAACGCCCGGCGGTTGAACCAGCGCGAATCCTCCCACTGGAACACCTTCGGCCCAAAGTAACGGCCGATCGAATAGTTGCACTGGTCGCCCAAAATGGCCGCCGCCAGCAGCACCGCGCACGCCAGCGGAAAGCTCATCATGCCCGCGCCACACAGCGCACCCACAATGAACAGCAGCGAGTCGCCCGGCAAAAACGGCATCACCACCAGGCCTGTCTCGACGAACACGATGGCAAACAGCAGGGCGTACACCCACATGCCATAGGTCTGCACAAACGCCTCCAGGTACTTATCCACATGCAGGATGAAGTCGATGAGAAAAGTGACAAGTTCCATGAAAAGGCGGGCCCGGGCGCGGCGCGGAAAAAAGGTGGGCGCATTATCCCCATCGCGCCCCACCCCAGCCCGATACCCCTGCGCAGCCCCCGCCCTAAAATCCGGTGGGTGAACGACCCCACCCCCTTCCTCGCAGCGGCCCAGCCCGCATCCAGCCCCCCAACCACCACGCGCCGCCCCATCCGCGACCTGCCGGATGAACTCATCAGCCAAATCGCAGCCGGCGAGGTGGTGGAGCGCCCCGCCTCGGTGGTGCGCGAACTGGTAGACAACGCGCTGGACGCGGGCGCCACGCAGATCAGCGTGCGCCTTTCGGCCGGGGGCGTGCGGCTGATCACCGTGGAAGACGATGGTGGTGGCATCCCGCAAGAGGAGCTGCCCGTGGCCCTGCGCCGCCATGCCACCAGCAAGATCACCAATCTCAACGACCTGGAAACCGTGGCCACCATGGGTTTTCGGGGCGAGGCACTGGCCGCGATTGCCTCGGTGTCAGAGATGGCCCTGCTCTCGCGCCCGGCCGCGCAGGCCAGCGCCTTCTTGCTGGACGCCCGCAGTGGTGAGCTGCGCCCCGCCGCGCGCAGCACCGGCACCACGGTGGAGGTGAAGGAACTGTTCTTCTCCACGCCCGCGCGCCGCAAGTTCTTGAAGACCGACGCCACCGAATTGGCCCACTGCATTGAATCGGTGCGCCGCCACGCGCTGGCGCGGCCCGATGTGGGCTTTGCCATCTGGCACGAAGGCAAGCTGGTGGAGCAGTGGCGCGCCACCTTTGTCCCCGGCCAGGGTGATCCGCAGGACGCCCATGACGCGCTGGCCCGCCGCCTGTCGGACGTGCTGGGCGAAGACTTTGTCACCCAGTCGGTCGCCGTGCAGCACCGCGTGGGTCCGGTCACCGTCACCGGCCGCGCAGGCCTGCCCGACGCGGCCCGCTCGCGGCCCGACCACCAGTATTGCTACGTCAACGGTCGCTTTGTGCGCGACAAGGTCCTCACGCACGCCGCCCGCAGCGCCTACGAGGACGTGCTGCACGGGCACAAGCAGCCTATTTATGCGCTGTATGTCGAAATCGACCCGGCGCGTGTGGACGTGAACGTGCACCCCACCAAGATCGAGGTGCGCTTTCGCGACAGCCGCGAGGTGCACCAGGCCGTGCGCCATGCGGTGGAAAACGCGCTGGCTGCGCCACGGGCTGCCGCATTGGCAGCGGCTGCGGCGGCACCCAACCCCTCCGCAGCCGGTGATGGGGAGCATTTCAAGCCCCAGACGCCCCAAGCGCCGGTGTGGAATGCCCAGGCCGCTATCAAATTTGAAGAACATGGTCACCGTGTGGAAGACCTGCAGGCCCTGTGGGGGCCGCGCAGTGCGACATCCTCCAGCCCCATGGCAGACCAAGCATCGGGCGCGGCCGTGGGTGGGCTGTGGGCGCCGTCGGCCCAGGCAGATGCGCTCGCAGCGCGCACAACGCCCGCTGCACTCCATGCATCTGCCATGCCATTGGGTGGTGCGCCGTTTGGAGAGTCAGAGGCTCAGTTGGCAGGCGCACCCACCGAGCCCCTGGCCAGCACCCCACCCACGGCCTGGCCCGTGGGCCGCGATGGCAACGAAACCGCCTGGCCCCTGGGCAAGGCCGTGGCCCAGTTGCACGGCGTGTACATCCTGGCCGAAAACGCCCAGGGCATGGTGGTGGTGGACATGCATGCCGCCCACGAGCGCATCGTCTACGAACGCCTGAAGGCCCAGGTGGACAGCGGGGCGCGCATTGCCAGCCAGCCCTTGCTGATCCCTGCCACCTTCGCCGCCACACCGCAAGAAGTCGCCACGGCCGAAGAATCTGCCGAAGTGCTGGCCACGCTGGGCCTGGAGGTGGTGCCCTTCTCCCCCAAGACCCTGGCCGTGCGTGCCGTGCCCACCACGTTGGCGCAAGGCGACCCGGTGGAGCTGGCCCGCAGCGTGCTGGCCGAGCTGGCCGCCCACGACGCCACCACCGTGGTGCAACGCGCCCGCAATGAAATCCTGGGCACCATGGCCTGCCACGGGGCCGTGCGGGCCAACCGCCGGCTCACCATCGACGAGATGAACGCCCTGCTGCGCCAGATGGAAACTACAGACCGCTCCGACCAGTGCAACCACGGCCGCCCCACCTGGCGGCAGTTGAGCATGAAGGAGCTGGATGCGCTGTTCCTGCGCGGACGTTAGCGGCGGGCACAACACCGCCCACGACATAGCCAGAGCCCCCTTCTCCAGCCATTGCCCATCGCCCTCCATGACCCAGCACCGCTACCACCGTACCGCCCACGTCACCGCCACCGCATCGCGCATGCTGGCAGCCACCACCAGCCTGTGCCTGGCCTGGTCCGCCCACGCCGGGCGCCCTCTGTCTGTGGACGATGCAGGCGTGGACGAGGTGGGCCATGGTCACGTCGAAGTGTGGTGGGGGCCAGCGCGGCCAGCCCGGCACGGTGTACATGGCCCCTGCCTTCACCCCCATGGCAGGACTGGAGCTGGGCGCCGTGCTGGCGCGTGACCGCAACGAGCGCCACACCCTGCAAGGCGTGCAGGCCAAGTGGCTGTGGAGCCCCGCGCAAGAGCAGGGCTGCAACGCAGGCAGCAGTGCCGGTGTCGTTCACCGGCGCCAGAGTGCCGGGCAAAGCGCGGGCAGCGTGGTGGCGCTCAATCTCATCGGCACCTGCGCCGCGACCTGGGGCGTGGTCAATGCCAACCTGGGCAGCCAGCGCGAGCGCGGCCAGTCCTGGCGCGCCACCTGGGGCGCCTCGGTGGAACGCAGCTGGGGAGCCATCACGCCGCACCTGGAGGCCTTTGGCACCCAGGGCAGCGCCCCCACCTTTCAGACGGGCGCACGGTGGGAGTGGGCGCCTGGCAAGCAGCTCGACGCTACCGTGGGCCGCCAGCAAGGTCGCACCTTGTTGAGCTTGGGGTTTGCGCTGGGGTTCTGACACAAGCGCAATGCATAAAAAAAGCCCGCGCATGCGGGCTTTTTTGTGGGCATGCGGCACGCCACACTGTCGCGGCCGGATGTCGCGGTCAGTTGTCCCGCGCAGCCTTGGCGGTGTCGGCAAAGTCGCTGAACACGCCGTCCACACCCAGGTTGTAGAACAGCTTGTACTCGGCCTTGGGATCACCCTTGAAGTCCGAGGCCAGGCGCTTGGCTTCGTTGCGGAAGGTGTAAGCGTGCACGAACAGGCCTTCGGCGTGGGCGTTCTTCACCACGTCGGTGGGCGCCATCATCACGCGGTCGCGCTCGTCGATCTTGCCGTCGCCATTCAGGTCGTCGGCCTTGCCGTCCTTGTTCGCATCCACCTGCTTGGAGGGGATCAGGTACGGCTTCCAGGGGCCAATGCCGTCGGCATAGGTCTTGACTTCCTTGAGGCCTGCGGGGGTCAGCAGGCTGGCGAAGGTGCGCGAGTCACCGGCCACTGCAAAGTCATAGGGCTTGTCGTACGGGGCCACCAGCGACATGGTGCCATCGGGGTTCACATCGTCGGCATCCACCAGTTGCACCAGGCGCACCTGGGTCTTGGTGCGCAGGTACTTGAGGTTGGATACCTCGAACGACTGGATGATGACTGGCGAGCTCTTGGAGGTGTAGCCGTACTTGGCCAGGATGGTCAGCAGGCGGTCTTCCAGCGGCAGGCCTTGCTTGACGTGGTAGGTGGGGTGCTTGGTCTCTGGGTACACGCCCACGGTGCGGCCAGCCTTGGCGCCTTCGGTCTTGGCCAGGTCCAGCACTTCTTCAAAGGTGGGGATCTGGAACTTGCCGTTGTACGACTGGTCGCGGTCCGACAGAGGCTGGATGGCGCGCAGGGTCTTGAGTTCGGCCAGGGTGAAGTCGGTGACAAACCAGCCTTCCTCCTCTACGCCATCGACCACTTTCTTGGTCTTGCGGCCCGCAAACTCGGCGCGGGTGGAGACATCCGTGGTGCCCGTGATGTTGGGCTCATGGCGGGCAACCAGCACACCGTCCTTGGTAGCCACCAGATCGGGCTCGATAAAGTCGGCGCCCATGTCAATGGCCAGTTTGTAGCCCTCCAGCGTGTGGTCGGGCCGGTAGCCCGCCGTGCCCCGATGGCCGATCACCAGGGGCTTGTCGCCGTTCAACGTGGGGTAGGGATAGTTGTCGCTGCCGCCGCAGGCTGCCAGCGTGGCCACCATGGCCAGCGCGCCCCATTTCACACCAGTGATGTGCATGCTCTTCTCCTCGCTATGTTGTTGGTAGAACCGCCGAACTGTGGCGTCGGCATGTGACAAGGCCATGACGTTGGCTTGACCAACTGATGACGGCCGAACCACCCGCCAAACGCACCAACATGTGGCAAATATCCCGGCCACATTCCCCACCATTGTGCATAGACATCGGCATGAACGTATAACTTTTGGACATAATTC
>NZ_JADHVT010000036.1 GCF_016783915.1 Acidovorax sp. | reverse complement strand
ACCACGGCCCCGCAGGCCAGCAGCCACACCTGGGGCCAGGGCCAGCGGCGACCGCTCCACTGCAGCAGCCCCACAATGGCCAGCATGGTCACCGTGCGCTGCGCGGGCACGCCCCAGCCGCTGAACAGGGCGTAGGCAGCGGCCAGCAGCACACCCGCCAACAGCGCGGCCGAGGGCGCCGGTACCGCCAGGCTCAACCGGGGCGAGCGCCGCCACAGCGCCCGCACAGCCAGCGCCGCCAGCCAGGCAAACAGCGTGATATGCAGGCCCGAAATGCTCATGAGGTGGGCCACCCCGGTGGTACGGAACACATCCCAGTCCGCGCGGTCGATGGCGCGCTGGTCGCCGGTGACTAGCGCAGCCACCACCCCCGCCGTGCGCGCGCGGGTGGGGTCGGCGGTGTCGCCCTCCGGCCCATCCCGCCCAAACACCAGGCGCTCCATGATGGCGTCGCGCACCCGCTGGCGCAGTTGCTCCACCGGGTGCTGCCAAGTGGCATCTACACGCACCGGAGGCTCGTCCTTGGGACCTGCGCGCACATAGCCAGTGGCCTGCACGCCCTGCTCCCACATCCACAGTTCGTAGTCAAAACCGTGCGGGTTGCGCAGGCCATGGGGTGCCTTCAGGCGCACAGTGATCTGCCATCGCTCGCCCGCACGCACCGGGGCTGGCTGGCGCTGCAAATCCAGCACCTCGCCCGCACCGCCGAAGGCGCCGCCATACCAGGCCACATCCACCAGCGGCGGCAATGACACGGCCGCGCCCTGCAGCGTCGCCGCCTCCACCGCCATGCGCCAACGGGTGCCTGCCTCGTTGATCTGCGGCATGGCAGCCACCATGCCGGTGATGCGCAGGTCCTTGCCCTCCAGGGCCGCTGGCAATGCCTGCGCCTGGTAGGCCACCGCCCGCAGGCCGGTGCCACCCGCCATGGCAAGCGCACCCGCCAGCAACACCAGCCAGGGCGCGATGGCGATAGCCCAGTGGGCCCAGCGCTGCCCTGGGCGCAGCCTTGCCGCAGCCACTGCGCAACCACCCAGCAGCAAGCCGGCCCCCAGCAGCCATCCATAGGCCGCAGCGGGCCACAGCGTGGGCTGCTGCAGCTGTAGCCCGGCCCCCGCCACCACACCCAGCAACACGGCTGGCAGCAGCCAAGGGCGCGGGGGCAAGGGCAGGTCCACCCCGTGGCCGGTGGTGGGCAGCGGCGCGGCATTAGGGGCGCTTATGGCGGACATGCACTGATGCTAATGCGCTGCTGGGGCCTGCCACGCGGGTGCGAGGGCAAGGCGCTGTGTAACACTTACCGCGCCCGGCGGCCTGCACACCAGCCCGCCCTCCTCCATTCACCCCGCCCTTCCTAACGAGGACCACCATGAGCGTTTATGACAAGCTGAAAGAACTCAACATCACACTGCCACCCGTGTCGGTGCCCGCCGCCGCCTACGTGCCCTATGTGCAGACAGGCAACCTGGTGTTCTTGAGCGGCCACATCGCTCGCAAGGACGGCAAGCCCTGGGCAGCGCAGTTTGGCCGTGACATCAGCACCGAAGAAGGCAAGCAGGCCGCTCGCGCCGTGGCCATCGACCTGATGGGCACACTGCAGGCCGCCTGTGGCGGCGACCTGAACCGCGTAAAGCGCATCGTCAAGGTCATGAGCCTGGTGAACTCCACGGGCGATTTCACCGAGCAGCACCTGGTGACCAATGGCGCCAGCGAACTGCTGGGCCAGGTGTTTGGCGAAAAGGGCGTGCATGCCCGCAGTGCCTTCGGCGTGGCGCAGATCCCCATGGGCGCGTGCGTGGAGATTGAACTGATCGCCGAACTGGCCTGACAGACCGCGCGCCCCAGCAAAAAACCCATGGCACCACTGCCATGGGTTTTTTGTTGCCTGTGCAGTGCAGTGGCCCGCCGCCTGGGCCTGCGGCAGCCGGGGGCACCTACCTCAGCGTGTCAGAAAGATTCCCAGTCCTCTTCCGCCCCGGCCGTGGCACCGTGCTTGGCACCTTGCTTCACGCCTGGCGATGATGAAGGCGATTTCGCCAGTGCCGCCGGGGCACTCGCAGTGCTGATGCGGGCTGCAGGGGCACCGCCCCCGGTGGTGGCCGCTGCGGGCTTGTTGCGGGTGGCAGACATGGCGGATGTGGTTGCCTTGGCCGCACCGCGTGCGACACCAATGGCAGCCTGCGCAGGCCCGTAGCTGGCGGCGTTCACCTTGAACATGGACACCTCGCGTGCCAGATGATCGGCCTGCTCGCGCAGACTCTGCGCTGCCGCAGCGCTTTCTTCCACCAGCGCAGCGTTCTGCTGGGTCATCTGGTCCAGGTTGCTGATCGCCTTGTTGACCTGCGACACCCCCGCGCTCTGCTCGGACGATGCGGCAGTGATCTCGCCGATCATGTCGGTCACGCGCTGCACAGACTGCACGATGTCGGTCATGGTGGTTCCCGCGTCGGACACCAGGCGCGAGCCGGTCTCCACCTTCTCCACCGACGCGCTGATAAGTTGCTTGATCTCTTTGGCCGCCTCGGCACTGCGCTGCGCGAGGCTGCGCACCTCGCTGGCCACCACGGCAAAGCCGCGCCCTTGCTCCCCAGCCCGTGCGGCCTCCACGGCCGCATTGAGCGCCAGGATGTTGGTCTGGAAAGCAATGCCGTCAATCACGCCGATGATGTCCGCAATCTTCTTGCTGCTGTGGTTGATGTCCTCCATGGTGGCCACCACCTGGGTCACCACCTCGCCGCCCCGGCGCGCGACGCCGGTGGCACCCGCTGCCAGGCTGCTGGCCTGCTGAGCGCTGCCCTCGCTTTGCTGGATGGTGCTGGTGAACTCCTCCATCGCGGCGGCCGTCTCCTGCAGGTTGCTGGAGGTCTGCTCGGTGCGGGCCGACAGGTCCTGGTTTCCGGTTGCGATTTCTGCACTGGCAATGGCAATGCTGTCCGTACTTTGGCGCACCTGGTGCACCATGCGCCCCAGCGCATTGCTCATGGCATAAAGCGAGCGCAACAGGTCGCCAAACTCGTCGCTGCGCGTAACGGACTCCTGCAGGCTCAGGTCGCCACCCGCAATGCGTTCAGCCAGTCCATTGGCCTGGGCCAATGGCCGCTGGATGCTGCCGATCAGGTAATACGCCCCCACGATGATGGCCAGCAGCAGCAGGCCCACGGCCACCGCTGCGATCTTGACGGTGAGCATGCGTGAGGCTGCCATCTCCTGCTGCCTGGCAGCCGCGTTCTGTTGCTGCTGCTGCACAAAGTCGCGCAGGACTTGCAGGTAAGTGGCCACGGCCGGGTTGTACGACTGCTTGACCACCGCAATGGCCTGGTCCTGCTGCCCATCCGCCTTTAACTTGCGGGCCTGGCCGCGCAAGTCGATCATGGCCTTGCGGGCTTCGGCGATCTTGACCATCTGCGCCTTGTCGGCGTCGGACAGGGCCATGGCCTCCAGCGACTTTTGCACCTCGCTGATCTGCGCCGTGGTGGCGGCAATCACGTCCTTGAACTCGGCCTCCACCGCTGCGTCGCCACTGACGATGAGCGCCTGGGTACGCGCCGCGTTGGTTTCGGTCAGCCCCGACCAGCGGATCGCGGCCTGCACGCGAGCCTCCATGTCCTTGGCCACCGCATCGGCCTCGGCTTGCACTTTGGCCGACCGGTAGCCAGAGAACCCCACCACGGCGGCCAGCAGCACCACAATGAGCACCACTGCCAGCCAGAGTTTGTGCGCCATCCGAAATTGTTTGGGCATGGATGTCTCCTGAAGCGTTGTGTTTGCGTACAGATGTTGCTCTTTTTTTCACCATCGCACAAACACCCCGCCTCGGCATCAGGGTCTGCCCTTGTCCGGCACGGGCCTCACCTTGGCGCCCTTGCTGCACGGCGCCCGCCCTCGGCGCCGCGCGCTGGGTGCCGGGCGGACATCGGCGCCGCACTGGGCGGACGACCGGGCCCCGAGCCGGAGGCGACTACTCGACGCGCGTCACTGTCGTGGGCTTGAAGCCCAGGTCTGCGGCCTTGCCCTTGCGGCCACGTGCAGCGCGGGCGTTGTTCAGGCTGCGGATCTCCAGCGTCTCATCGCGCTGCTTGCCGCCCCGGCCAATGCCGTCGAGGCGAATGCTGCGCGTGTAGGCCGCCGCGCCCGCGAGCTGGTCCTTGTCCTCCAGGTCAATCAGCATCAGCCCCCGGCCGCCATTGGCCATGGTTTTCAGCTCGGTGATCTCGAAGGTCAGGATGCGCCCGCCGGTGGAGGCGCAGGCCACGTGCGTGGCGGGCGGCACCGGCTTGCTGCCCGTGGTGCCCGCAGCATGCGACGGCACACACACGGTTTCGCCCTCGCCCAGCGTGAGAAAGGCCTTGCCACCCTTTTGGCGCGAAACCATGTTCTCCACCGCCGCCAAAAAGCCGTAGCCGCCCGAGTTGGACAACAGCAGCGTGGCGTTGGCAGGGCCCGCAAAATAGTGCAGCAGTTGCGTGCCCGATTCCAGCTCGATGAGCGTGGTCACCGGCTGGCCGTCGCCACGTGCGCCAGGCAGCAGCGACACGGCCACCGAGTAAACACGGCCGTTGCTGCCAAAAGCCAGCAAGGTATCGACCGTACGGCACTCGAACGTGCCGTACAGCCCGTCACCGGCCTTGAAGGCAAAGCTGGCGGCCTCGTGGCCATGGCCGGTGCGGGCGCGCACCCAGCCTTTTTGCGAGACGACCACGGTCACAGGCTCGTCCACCACCTTCACTTCGGCCACGGCCTTTTTCTCGGCCTGGATGAGGGTGCGGCGCGCGTCGGCAAAGGTCTTGGCGTCGGCCTCGATCTCCTTGACCATGGTGCGGCGCAGCGAGCCGGGGTTGTTCAGGATGTCTTCGAGCTTGCCCTGGCTTTCGCGCAGTTCTTTCAGCTCCTGCTCGATCTTGATGGCTTCGAGCCGCGCGAGCTGGCGCAGGCGGATTTCAAGGATGTCCTCGGCCTGCCGGTCGCTGAGGTTGAAGCGCGCGATGAGCGCGGCCTTGGGCTCCTCGGCCGCACGGATGATGGCGATCACCTCGTCGATGTTGAGCAGCACGGTCTGCCGCCCTTCGAGGATGTGGATGCGGTCCAGCACCTTGTCCAGCCGGTGCTGGCTGCGGCGGGTGATGGTGGTCTGGCGGAAGGCAATCCACTCTTCCAGCATCACGCGCAGCGACTTTTGCACAGGCTTGCCATCGAGCCCCACCATGGTGAGGTTGATGGGGGCGGAGGTCTCCAGGCTGGTGTGGGCCAGCAGCGCGGTGATCAGCTCCTGCTGCGGGGTCTTGCCCGTCTTGGGCTCGAAAACCAGGCGCACGGGCGCGTCTTTGCTCGATTCGTCGCGCACCACGTCCAGCACGGCCAGCATGCTGGCCTTGAGCTGGGTCTGGTCCTGACTCAGCGCCTTCTTGCCGGCCTTGACCTGGGGGTTGGTGATTTCCTCGATCTCTTCGAGCACGCGCTGCGTGCTCACGCCAGGCGGCAGCTCATTGACCACCAGCTGCCATTGGCCACGGGCCAGTTCTTCGATCTTCCAGCGCGCGCGCACCTTGAGGCTGCCACGGCCGGTGCGGTAGGCGTCAGCAATGTCGCCCGCACTGCTGATGATCTGGCCGCCACCGGGGTAGTCCGGGCCGGGCACCAGGGCCAGCAGGTCGTCCTGGCTCAGAGAGGGCGTCTTGATGAGCACGATGCAGGCGTCGGCAATCTCGCGCAGGTTGTGGCTGGGGATTTCGGTGGCCAGGCCCACGGCAATGCCGCTAGCGCCGTTAAGCAGCGCAAACGGCAGGCGCGCGGGCAACTGGCGCGGCTCCTCGGTGCTGCCGTCGTAGTTGGGCATGAAATCGACCGTGCCTTCATCGATCTCGTCGAGCAGCAGGCTGGTGATGCGCGAAAGGCGCGCTTCGGTGTAACGCATGGCAGCCGCACCATCACCGTCGCGGCTGCCGAAGTTGCCCTGGCCGTCGATGAGCGGGTAGCGCTGGGCAAAGTCCTGCGCCATGCGCACCAGCGCGTCGTACGCCGACTGGTCGCCGTGCGGGTGGAAACGGCCCAGCACATCGCCCACCACGCGGGCGCTTTTGACCGGCTTGGCGGCGGTGTTGCGCGTAGGGCCGCTGTAGCCCAGGCCCATGCGGTCCATCGAATACAGAATGCGCCGCTGCACGGGCTTGAGGCCGTCGCACACATCGGGCAGCGCGCGGCCCTTGACGACCGAAAGCGCGTATTCAAGGTAGGCACGCTGGGCATAGCCCGCCAGGCCCAGGGAGTCGCCCCCGTCATCGCCTGCGGTGGTGAAATCGAGAGTGGGTTGGTCGCTCATTCGTTGGGTACAGTTTCTGGATTCACGTTCTGGGGAGCGGTGGGTGTCTGCGCCACGCGGGTGGGCGGCAGGTTGCCCCGGTTCTGCGCGCCGCCCGACAGCTCCATCCGCACGCGACCGGGCAGCGCACGCTGGGCCAGCACCGGCGCCGGGGGCTTGAGCTGGGCATACAGGCCCAGCACGGTGCGGACATAGTTCTGGGTTTCCTTGAAAGCCGGAATCTGGTTGCCCGCCTTTTGCACCGCGCCTTCGCCGGCGTTGTAGGCGGCCACGGCCAGATCCATGCGGCCAGGGAACAGGTCCAGCAGGTGGCGCAGGTAACGGGTGCCGGTGGGTACGTTCACGGCGGGGTCGGCGAGCTTTTGCTCGACCGAGCGCTTCTTGTCCGCATTCACACCAAAACGGCTGGCCGTGGCGGGCATGACCTGCATCAGGCCCACGGCGCCTTTGGGCGACACGGCGGCGGCGTCAAAGCCGGATTCGGTGGCGATCACGGCCTGCAGCAGCTCGTAGTCCACGCCATGTTGGCTGGACGCAGCGCGCAGGTGGTGCTTGACACGCTTGTAGTCAGGCGCAATGTCAAAAAAGGCCAGCAGGCGTGCACCCGCTGCGGGCAACGCGTAGGGCATGGGGGACGCATTGGCAGGCGCATCACGGGTGGAGTCGAAGTCGCTGCCGCGAAAAAACAGCTGGTAGCGCGCATCGACCTGCTCGGCCGCAAAGTGCGTCACGCCGCGCTCGTCCACATGCGCCCACAGGTCTGCATGGGCAGTTTGCTGCAAAAAACAGAGCAAACAACCCAATAAGTACCAGCGCAAGCGGCCGACTTTTCGAAGTGATGTCATGACAAGCAGCGTGGGCGCCTGTGGCTCAGCCCGTCAGATATCGATCTCGACCGCATCGCCATGCAGCTCCATCAACTCGCGGCGCGCAGCGGCCTCGCCCTTGCCCATGAGCTTGGTGATGAGGCCTTCGGTGGCAGCAAAGTCCACATCCCCCAGTTGCACGGGCAGCAGGCGGCGGGTGTCGGGGTTGAGGGTGGTTTCCCACAGTTGTTCCGCGTTCATCTCGCCCAAGCCCTTGAAGCGGCTGATCTGGCACTTCTCTTTTGGCACGCCGTCCTTGGCGCACTTGTCGAGGATGGCCGTGAGCTCACCTTCGTCCAGCGCATACATCTTGGCCGCAGGCTTCTTGCCGCGCGCGGGTACATCCACGCGGAACAGCGGCGGGCGCGCCACGTAGATGTGGCCGGTCTCGATGAGCTTGGGGAAGTGGCGAAAGAACAGCGTGAGCAACAGCACCTGGATGTGCGAGCCGTCCACGTCGGCATCTGACAGGATGCAGATCTTGCCGTAACGCAGGCCCGAGAGGTCGGGCGTGTCGTTGGGCCCATGCGGGTCCACGCCGATGGCCACCGAGATGTCGTGGATTTCGTTGTTGGCAAACAGGCGGTCGCGCTCCACCTCCCAGGTGTTGAGCACCTTGCCCCGCAGCGGCAGGATGGCCTGGCTTTCCTTGTCGCGGCCCATCTTGGCGCTGCCGCCGGCCGAGTCGCCCTCGACCAGGAAGACTTCGTTGTGGGCAATGTCCTTGCTTTCGCAATCGGTGAGCTTGCCCGGCAGCACAGCCACGCCCGAACCCTTGCGTTTTTCGACCTTCTGGCCCGCCTTCTGGCGCGTCTGCGCGGCCTTGATAGCCAGCTCGGCCAGCTTCTTGCCGTAATCAACGTGCTGGTTCAACCACAGCTCCAGCGCCGGGCGTACGAAGCCGCTGACCAGGCGCACGGCGTCGCGCGAGTTCAGGCGCTCCTTGATCTGGCCCTGGAACTGCGGGTCCAGCACCTTGGCTGAGAGGACATAGCTGGCGCGCGCAAACACGTCCTCGGGCAGCAGCTTCACGCCCTTGGGCAACAGGCTGTGCAGTTCGATAAAGCTCTTGACCGCGTTGAACAAACCATCGCGCAGGCCACTTTCGTGGGTGCCACCCGCGCTGGTGGGGATCAGGTTGACGTAGCTCTCGCGCATGGGCTGGCCGTCTTCGGTGAAGGCCACCGCCCAGGCCGCCCCTTCGCCCTCGGCAAAGCTCTCGTTGCCGCTGTCGGCAAAACCCTCGCCTTCAAACAGCGGGATGACCGGGTCGCCGGTGAGCGTCTGCATCAGGTAGTCCCGCAGGCCGCCCTTGTACTGCCAGGTCTGCGTGTCGCGGGTCTTTTCGTTCACCAGCTGCACCGTCACGCCGGGCATGAGCACGGCCTTGCTGCGCAGCAGATGGGTCAGCTCGCCCATGGGCAGGGCACTGGATTCGAAATACTTGGCGTCGGGCCACACGCGCACCGAGGTGCCCTGCTTGCGCTCGCCCGCCTCCAGCGGGCGGGAGACCAAAGGCTCGATCACGTCACCGGCGGAGAACACCAGGCGCGCCGCCTTGCCTTCGCGGTAGCTGGTGGCCTCCAGCCGGGTGGCCAGCGCATTCGTCACCGACACGCCCACGCCGTGCAGGCCGCCCGAGAAGCTGTAGGCACCGCCCTTGCCCTTGTCGAACTTGCCACCCGCATGCAGGCGGGTGAAGACCAGCTCGATCACCGGCGCGTTTTCCTCGGGGTGCAGGCCGAACGGGATACCACGGCCATCGTCCTCGACACTGACCGAGCCATCGGCATGCAAGGTGATGCGGATCTTCTTGCCGTAGCCGGCCAAGGCCTCGTCCGCAGCGTTGTCCAACACCTCCTGGATGATGTGCAGGGGGTTGTCGGTGCGGGTGTACATGCCCGGGCGCTGCTTGACGGGCTCCAGGCCCTTGAGCACGCGGATTGAGCCTTCGGAGTATTCGCTCGCGGAAACGGAAGAGGGTTTGGCTGCCATGGGGCGGATTGTAGTGCGGCACCGCAGCAATAGCTGGATAAATAACCAGCCCTCCCAACCTCTGCGCCAACCTCGGTGTTCTTGCCGCCCCCACCGCCAACTGTATTGGTCGCAGGTGTATCAGCGCGTTTCACACAATCTGGCTACATTCCTGCGCATGCATATGAATCCTCCGAAACTATCCATGTTCCAGGTGCTGGCGTGCGGCGCGGCCGTCGTGACCCTGTCCATGGGCATCCGCCACGGGTTCGGGCTGTGGCTCCTGCCCATCACCCAGGAAATGGGCTGGACCCGCCAGTCGTTCGCACTGGCCATTGCCATCCAGAACCTGTCCTGGGGCCTGATCGGGATTTTTGCGGGCATGGTGGCCGACCGGTACGGGGCCTTCCGCGTGTTGATCGGCGGGGCGGCCCTGTACGGCCTGGGACTGGCGGGCATGGCGCTGTCGCCCACGCCCACACTGTTTGCACTGACGGCCGGGGTGCTGATTGGTGCCGCACAGGCGGGCACCACCTATGCCGTGATCTATGGTGTGCTGGGGCGGCAGATTGCGCCCGAAAAACGCTCATGGGCCATGGGCGTGGCAGCGGCGGCGGGTTCGTTCGGGCAGTTCCTGATGGTGCCGGTCGAAGGCTGGCTGATTGCGGGCCTGGGCTGGCAGCAGGCCCTGCTGGCTCTGTCGATGGCCGTGCTGCTGATCGTGCCGCTGGCCTTTGGCCTGCGCGAGCCGGGCTTCAAGGGTGCAGCCCCGGCCAAGCGCGAGCAGACCATCATGCAGGCGCTGGGTGAGGCGTTCCGATACCCCAGCTTCAACCTGTTGATGGCGGGCTACTTTGTGTGCGGCTTCCAGGTGGTGTTCATTGGGGTGCACATGCCCAGCTACCTCAAGGACCATGGCCTGTCGCCGCAGGTGGCCAGCTATGCGCTGGCGCTGATCGGGCTGTTCAATGTGTTCGGCACCTACATCGCCGGCACGCTGGGCCAGCGCATGCCCAAGCGCCACATCCTTGCGTTCATCTACTTCGCCCGCGCGGTGGCGATCAGCATCTTCCTGCTGGTTCCACTGTCACCGCTGTCGGTGTACGTGTTCTCGGCGGTGATGGGCGCGCTGTGGCTGTCCACCGTGCCGCCGACCAACGCCACCATTGCCCAGATCTTTGGGGTGCAGCACCTGTCCATGCTGGGCGGCTTTGTGTTCTTCAGCCACCAGATCGGCAGCTTCCTGGGCGTCTGGCTGGGGGGCTATCTGTATGACGCCACCGGCAGCTACGATATCGTCTGGTACATCGCCATCGGCCTGGGCATTTTTGCCGGGCTGGTGAACCTGCCGGTCAAGGAAAGCCCGATCGCGCGCAACACCCCACAACCCGCCTGACCCGTTGCCCCCACTGCATGAGCCACACCACCCCGCCCCGCAAACCCGCGCCCCGCGCCCTGCGCTGGCTGGGTGGTGCCGTGGCCGTGCTTCTGTGCCTGGTGGTGTTCGGCTTGTACACCGTGCCCGAGTTCATGGTGATGCTGGCCGACCAGATGTGGGCGTGTTTTTGACATACCCAGCAGGCTTTTGAAGGTTTTTGGCAGCAGGCGCTAGTCAATCATGCTCCAGCAGCTATCATTTTTATAGTTCTATGCACGGTACGGAAGCCCCTTCGGAATGGGTGCGGCGCTGGAGCCACCTGATCGCCCCCCACAGCACCGTGCTGGACGTGGCCTGCGGTGCGGGCCGCCACCTGCGCTACCTGCGCGCACTGGGGCACAACATGGTGGGGGTGGACCGGTCGGCCGAGGCCATTACAGCCCGTGAGGGGCTGGGCGAGATGGTGCTGGCCGACATCGAGAACGGCCCCTGGCCTTTTGCAGGTCGCCAGTTTGGCGGCGTGGTTGTCACCAACTACCTATGGCGCCCACTGCTGCCCACCATTGTCGCCAGCGTGGCGGCGGGCGGGGTGCTGGTCTATGAAACGTTCGCCCAGGGTAACGAAACCGTGGGGCGCCCGGCAAGAGCGGAGTTCCTGCTGGCGCCCGGCGAACTGCTGCACGTGTGCAAGGACTTGCGCGTGGTGGCCTATGAGGACGGCTTCATCGACGAACCCGCGCGTTTCGTGCAACGTATCACGGCTGTACGGGAACTCCCGCAGGCGGGTGGACCCTCACGACATCTTTTGTCTACCGGGGCTAGTTAGAATGCCCTTTTACCGTTTACCACTGCGGACATGACCTCTTCTTCCGTGCCACTCACCGGCAGCATCGTCGCCCTCGTCACCCCCATGCATGAGGACGGTAGCGTGGACTACCCCACCTTGCGCAAACTGATCGACTGGCACATCGCCGAAGGCACCGACTGCATCGGCGTGGTGGGCACCACGGGCGAGTCCCCCACGGTGAACGTGGAAGAACACTGCGAAATCATCCGCGTGGCCGTAGAACAGGCCGCCAAGCGCGTGCCCATCATGGCAGGCTGCGGCGCCAACTCCACCGCCGAAGCCATTGAGCTGGCCAAGTTCGCGCGCGGCGTGGGTGCCGACAGCCAGCTGCAGGTCGTGCCCTACTACAACAAGCCCACCCAAGAGGGCCAGTACCAGCATTTCAAGGCCATTGCAGAAGCCACGGGCGACCTGCCCATCGTGCTGTACAACGTGCCTGGCCGCTCGGTGGCCGATATGCAGCACGACACCGTGCTGCGCCTGGCCCAGGTGCCCGGCGTGATCGGCATCAAGGAAGCCACCGGCAACATCGAGCGTGCCCAGTGGCTCATCCGTGACGTCCCAAAAGGCTTTGGCGTGTACTCGGGCGACGACCCGACCGCAGTGGCCCTGATGCTGTGCGGTGGCCACGGCAACATCAGCGTGACGGCCAACGTGGCCCCGCGTCTGATGCACGAGCTGTGCGTGGCGGCACTGGCCGGCAACGTGCAACGCGCGATGCAGATCCAGTTCCAGCTGATGCCGGTGCACAAGCACCTGTTTGTCGAGGCCAACCCCATCCCGGTCAAGTGGGCCATGTCCCGCATGGGCCTGTGTGGTGGCACCATGCGCCTGCCCATGACGCCCCTGGCCAGCAGCAACGAGGCTGTGGTCGAGTCAGCGCTGCGCACCAGCGGCCTGATCTAGTACGGGCTCTGCGCCCGCTTCCCGAGACACTTCCCAAGGATTTCCGCGTGAAAGCTGCTACCACCCGCCTGAGCCTTCTGGCTCTTGTCATGGCCCTGTCCGCCTGCTCCACCAGCATTCTGGAGGGCGACAAGATCGACTACAAGAGCGCCGCCAAGGGCTCGTCGCTGGAAGTCCCCCCAGACCTCACCCAGCTGTCACGCGACTCACGCTACGCCATGCCAGGCGGCTCGGTGTCTGCCGCCGCCATGCAGGCCGGCCAAGCCGCACAGCCATCGGGCACGGCCAATGCAGCCGCACTGCAGCTGGGCGATGTGCGGATCGAGCGCGATGGCAGCCAGCGCTGGCTGGTGGTCAACCGCCCCGCCGACAAGCTGTGGGAACCCGTGCGTGACTTCTGGCAGGAAAGCGGCTTCACGCTGGCCCAGGCGGATGCGAATGTGGGCATCATGGAAACCGACTGGGCGGAGAACCGCGCCAAACTGCCCCAGGATTTCATCCGATCCACCATCGGCAAGCTGATGGAGTCCCTGTACTCGACCGGCGAGCGGGACAAGTTCCGCACCCGGCTGGAACGCAATGCCAACGGCAGCACCGAGATCTACATCACCCACCGCGGAATGATCGAGGTCTATGGCAACGTCACCAAGGACAGCACCGTCTGGCAGCCCCGCCCGTCCGATCCGGAACTCGAAACCGAATTCCTGCGCCGCCTGATGGTCAAGCTGGGCGTGAGCCAGGAGCAATCCAAGGCCGTTGCCGCAGCGCCCGCAGCGCGCGCCCAGTCAGCACGCATGGCCACGGTCAACAATGTGCCGGTGGTGCAGCTGGACGAGGGCTTTGACCGGTCATGGCGCCGCGTGGGCCTGGCCCTGGACCGTACCGGTTTTACGGTGGAAGACCGCAACCGCAACGAAGGCACCTACTTCGTGCGCTACGTGGCGCCCAATGTGGAGAAGAAGGAGCCCGGCTTCTTCAGCAAGCTGTTCAGCTCTGCGGCCGCAACGCCTCCGCTCAAGTACCGCATTGTGGTGCGCAGCCAGGGTGAATCGACCACGGTGTCGGTGCTCAATGAGGCTGGCGCCCCCGAGTCCTCGGCCAATGCTGAGCGCATCGTGCGCGTGATTGCTGACGACCTGAAATAAAAGCCGGCCGCAGGCCGCCACCCACAGCCGGAGCCCCCTCTGCCTTCTGGTGGACGGTGGCTCTGGTTTTTTGGGCCGCCACAAACCCACCCTTTCGCCCCGCCATGCTTCGATTCAAAAACCTGGGCAGCGGCAGCACCGGCAATGCCACGGTCGTCGAAGGCCGCAGTGGCAGCCAGGTTCGCCGCCTCCTGATCGATTGCGGGCTCGGCATCCGGCAGCTGCAAGCCCGTCTGGCGCAAGCGCAGCTGCAGGTGAAAGATCTGGACGCCCTCTTCATCACCCACGAACACTCGGACCACATCGGCTGTGCGCAGACACTGGCACTGCGCTTTCGTATCCCCGTGTGGATGAGCGAAGGCACCTATGCAGCCCTGGGGTCGCCAGACTTGGACGGCTTGCTGCGGGTGGCGCGCGACATGGAAGCCATTGACATGGGCGCCTTCGAAGCTAGGCCGTTCACCGTGCCCCACGATGCCCGTGAGCCCCTGCAGCTGCGCTGCTCCGACGGGGCGGCACACCTGGGCGTGCTGACCGACCTGGGCCACGCCAGCGCCCACGTACTGCA
This sequence comes from Acidovorax sp., assembly GCF_016783915.1. GTDB lineage: Bacteria > Pseudomonadota > Gammaproteobacteria > Burkholderiales > Burkholderiaceae_C > Acidovorax. Next base: position 22,754 of record NZ_JADHVT010000036.1, on the reverse strand, counting down.
GCAGCTGCAGGGATGCCACGCCCTGATGATCGAGGCCAACCACGACCCCGACATGCTGGCCGCGTCCCGCTACCCGCCGTTTCTGAAACGCCGCGTGGGCGGACTGTATGGCCACCTGGCCAACTCGGCAACAGCGGAGATCCTGCGCGCCGTGCAGCATGGCGGCCTGCAGCGCGTGGTGGCAGCGCACCTGAGCGCGCAAAACAACCTACCCCACCTGGCCCGGCAAACACTCGCCGCCGCACTGGGCTGGGCCGATGACGACATCCAGGTTGCCAGCCCCACCGAGGGGACAGAGTGGTTCAGTGTGAGCAATGGATGACCAATGGCATGGACCGCACAGCAGTGAAGTGAATAACCCTCGCGGAGCACATAAAAAAAGCCCCGGACCTTGCGGTGCGGGGCCGTGGCACAGGCCAACCATGAGGTCAGCCCAGAGCCTGCAGCGATTTACTTGGCTGCGGAAGCGCCGGTAGCGGCGGTGGCAGCAGCGTCAGCAGCAGCCTTGGCAGCGTCAGCGGCAGGAGCAGAAGCGTCAGCAGCAGGTGCAGCGGCGGCAGGAGCAGCAGCGTCGGAAGCGGCAGGAGCTGCTGGCTCGGCGGCGGGAGCAGGTGCTGCGGCAGGGGCTTCCACGGGAGCGGGTGCTGGAGCGGGTTCTTCCTTCTTGCCACAAGCGGCGAGTGCAGCAGCAGCGATCAGGGCGGCCAGAACGAGAGAGTTCTTCATTTCGATTTTCCTATTTGGACAGACAGAATCTTGAAAAGCCACGGCGTCAGGCTTCCTGAGCCCATGCACGCATTGGCACAATGCACTTGGTTGCACCTTTTTGGGCACAGCCGCAGATTATATTGGTATTTAGTCAATACTGACTAACACTGACGAAAGCTTTACGCCAGCTTGACTTTGCGCAGTATCTCGCCGGGCGAGCCCGCCGCGTGGTGCCCCTCCAACGGGCGCAACCCCGATGGAGCCTGTGGCTACAACCCCAGTGTGGTCGAGGGAAAGCCTGGTGCACTCTTGCTGCGCACCCACTCGTTGAGAGACTCACGCAGCAATACCCGGCGGTCGGGCTCGCTGCCCGTAACCCCCACGCAGCGGTCGGGATCGAGCCGGTGCAGCACCCATTGCGGCGACCACAGCGCGCTCGGCAGGTCCAGCGGGTCGGCGGTCGGGCTGCGGCGGCAGGTGATGATGTGGTCCCAGGTGCCGCGCCAGCGCACAAAGCGGGCGTGGCGGCGGATCACGTCGTCGTAGCTGCAAGCCAGCATGGTGAAGCGCCTGCCGCTGCGGGCCCAATCCTGCAAGGCCTCGACCACGGCACGCTCGCCCAAGGGCCAGTCATGAAAATGGGCATCGCTGATGAAAATCTCTTGCCAGCCGTCCCGCGCCGCCGTTGCAATGGCGTCGCGCACCAGTTGCTGAAACGCCTCACGCCCGCTGAATCGCCCACTGGGCAAGTCACGCAAAGGCTCGGCGGAGAGGGTTGCTGTGTCGGTCATCACTGGCTCCTGGTCAGTCTCAGCCGGCCCAGGCATGGGCCCAGCCCGCATCGCACCACGACGAAAGCAGCTCCAGCGCGTCGTCGCTGGCCCGTGCCAGATCGCGTGCCGACAGTTGGCGCTCATCGGCCAGGCGCCGCATCAGCGTGGCGTCGCGCCCTGCTGCGCGGTAGCTTTCGCCGTTGATGAAGATGTGCTGTGCGTCGTACATCATGCGGCTCTTGCGGTCCAGCCGCACTCCTTCCAGCATCACCTTGGGGTCGCCAGGCTCAAACCACACGCTGGGCTTGGGCTCGGTCAGGTACTCGCCCAGGGCGCGTTCCAGCACCAGGGGCTGGGCCAGCGCGCGCGACAGCGCCTCACGCGCAAAGTCCTGCAGCCCTGCAGGAATATGCGCCGGCTGCGCCACCGCGTCCTGTCCGGCATCGCGGTACAGCAACGGGTGGTCGTCCTCCCCGGCATCTTCCGCCAGACGCACCAGCAGTTCTTGCGCCAGCTCGGCGCGGGCTGGAGCGCAAAAACCAATGGAGTAGGTCATGCACTCGCCTTCGGCGATACCGTCGTGGGCATAACGCGGGGGCAGGTACAGCATGTCACCCGGCTCCAGCACAAACTCCTCCTCAGGCTCGAACTGGGCCAGCACCTTCAGAGGAATGCCGTCGCGCAGCGACAGATCCTTTTGGCGCCCGATGCGCCAGCGCCGCTTGCCGTGCGCCTGAAGCAAAAAGACGTCATAACTGTCGAAATGGGGCCCTACGCCACCGCCATTGCTGGCGTAGCTGATCATGAGGTCATCCAGCCGCGCCTCGGGCACAAAGCGAAACTGCTGCATCAGTGCATGCACCGCGTCGTTGTGCAAGTCCACGCCCTGTACAAGCAGCGTCCAGTCCGGCTGCTGCAACGCGGGCAGTGCCCGGCGGTTGAAGGGCCCATGGCGCAGTTTCCAGGCGCCTTTGACCTGTTGCACCAGGCGGGACTCCACGCCCTCCTGCCCCGCCAGCGCAAACAGCTCGGCCCGCAACACCGGCGGCGCAAACTGTGGGATGGCCTGGCGCACCAACAGAGGCTTCTTCTGCCAGTGGCGGCGCATGAATTGCGCGGGAGTAAGGCCGCCGAGCAGGGCCAGGGGTTGCTGGATGTCCATGGGGAAAGTGTTGCCCTTTTGCGGGGCCGTTGGTCAAACTGCGACAATTCTCCTATGGAAATTACCCAACAATGTGTGGTCGCACTGACCTGGACCCTGAAAGACACCCTGGGCGAAGAACTCGACGTACTCGATGAACCCGTGGAGTTTCTGGTGGGCGGTGATGATCTTCTGCCCCGCATCGAAGAGGCCCTGCAAGGCCATGGCCCCGGTGCCTCGCTGGCGCTGCACCTCGAACCCGAGGACGCTTTCGGTGACTTCAACGACCAATTGCTGTTTCTGGAACCCCGCGCACTCTTCCCCGCCGAAATTGAAGAAGGCATGACCTTCGACGGCATGGCACTGCCCGAGGGCTGCAACCCCGATGCCCCCCGCACGGCCCTGTACACCGTGGCCGAGATCTACCCAGAACATATCGTGCTCGACGGCAACCATCCGCTGGCTGGCATCGCGCTGCGCCTGCAACTGACTGTGGAGGCCGTGCGCGAGGCCACTGAAGAGGAGATTGGACGTGGCACGGCAGGAACCGGCTTCTTCCGCGTTCAGCCCCAGGCGCCAGGCAGCTCGTTGCTGCACTGATCTCCCTAAGAACCTGTTCTAAAAGCAAAACGGGCGCCCCGAATCAAATCGGGGCGCCCGTTTTTTGTGGTGTCGATCAGATCACATGCGCGAGATCTGGCCGTTGTATAGACGCACGCGGTCGCCGATGCGCAGGTCACCCGGGCTGCTCACGTCGTACACGCGGTAGCCACCTTGGTCCAGTTGCACAGACAGCCGGTATCCCTGCACGTATTCCTGGTTGTTGCGTCCCTCGATGGCGTTGCCAGCCACTGCACCGCCCAGAACGCCTACCGCAGTGGCTGCGGCGCGGCCCGTGCCCTTGCCCACTTGGTTGCCCAGCACGCCACCCACCACGGCGCCCAGAACGGCACCGGTGCCGGTGGTCTGGCCTTGGCTACGACCTTGCAGGACCTCAATGTTGGAAACGCGGCCATATTCCGTGTCCGCCTGATTCTGCGGATAAGCAGGAGCCGTCTGGTAACCACTGGAATAGCCACCGGAATACTGCGGCGCGGGTGCGGGGCGGCTGTGGCCGCAAGCGGCCAGCGAAGCAACCAGAACCACGGTGCCCACGAGGGCGAGAGGACGGTGGAATTGCATGTTCAATCTCCTGAAGTTGTCGGGCTAAGCATTGGCAAGAGAATCAAGAAGGATCCCAGCTCAATGCCCATGTGCAGATTGGAACAACGCCTGAGGATGCCGTAGCGTAGACACAGGGGCCATGGGCATGTCGGTAACAGACCCATCGAAACGTAAGCGGATTCTTACAAACCGGCTACGCAGCCCCTAGGCACCAAGCCATCAGTCGGTGCGCGTCAGGACTTGCCCGTGGAGCCGTACCCGCCCTCGCCCCGCTGCGTGGCTGCAAACTCGGTAACGATGTTGAACTGGGCCTGCACCACCGGAACAATCACCAGCTGGGCCAACCGCTCCATGGGCTCCAGAGTGAAAGCCACGTTGCTGCGGTTCCAGGCGCTCACCATGAGCTGCCCCTGGTAGTCGCTGTCGATCAACCCCACCAGGTTACCCAGCACGATGCCATGCTTATGACCCAGACCCGAGCGCGGCAGAATCAGCGCGGCGTAGCCGGGGTCTTCCAGGTAGATCGCAATTCCCGTGGGCACCAGCTGCCAGGCATTGGGCTGCAGGGTCAGCGGCGCATCGAGACAGGCACGCAGGTCCAACCCCGCGCTGCCGGGCGTAGCGTAGGTGGGCAATTGGTCCGCCATGCGCGGATCGAGAATCTTGACGTCAATCTTCACGGTTTTTTCTTTCCTGTTCCTGTACCACTGCGCTGCTGCGCCACTTGTCGCAGACGCTCCTGCAACGATTCCACCCCTGCACGCACGCCAGGGGCCTGAGCGCCCCCAGCCTGCACAGCCGATTGCATCAGCCAACCCAGTCCCCACCACACCACACCCATGATCACCAGGCCCGGCAGCGAGCCCTGGCTCAGCAGGAGCAGCGCAATGCCATGCAACACCATCATCAGCAGCAACACCGCCCGCACCGTGCGCAAAGCGCCCGCCAGCGGCAGCATCAACTGCAGCAAGTCGGGCGGCAGGGCCTGGGACGCTGAAGTCGCTGGCGCATTGGCCTTGGGTGGCCGAACAGCCCCATTGGTGGCTGCAGCGCTTGCCTGGGCCGCTCGGGCTTTTTGCAAAGGCGCCTGGGTTGTCAGGCGCTCCACATAGGCCGCAAAATCGCCATCGGGAGGCGTGTCCCAATCAGGTTTGGTGGCACCAGTTGTCATCACACCTCCCCACGGTGGTGGTCGTCAAAAACGCAAAGGTGGCAAACGCGCGGCAACCTCTGCGATGAGCTGCTGCGCCAGCACACGCTTGGACGCGCGGGGCAGCTCGCGGTGGCCCTGTGCATCCACCAGCAGCAAGGCGTTGTCGTCCTGCCCAAAGGTGGCCGGGCCAATATTGCCCACCAGCAGCGGTACCCCCTTGCGCGCTCTTTTTGCCGTGGCATGGTTGAGCAGGTCATGGCTTTCAGCCGCAAAACCCACGCAAAAAAGGTCACCCTCCAGCGCATGCGACGACCGAGCCACCGTGGCCAGGATGTCAGGGTTCTCCATAAATTCCAGCGACGGGGGCTGACCCGATCCGTCCTTTTTGATCTTCTGGTCGGACTGATGAGCGGGGCGCCAGTCGGCCACAGCGGCCGTGGCAATGAACACCGAGGCGGTCTGCACATGCCGCTCTACTGCTGCCAGCATCTCCTGGGCAGACTGCACATTGACGCGCCGAACACCGCGTGGCGTTGGCACATGCACCGGCCCTGCAACCAGGGTGACATCTGCCCCCGCCTCACGGGCCGCACGGGCTATGGCAAAGCCCATCTTTCCACTCGACAGGTTGGTAATGCCGCGCACCGGGTCGATGGCTTCAAACGTGGGCCCTGCCGTGACGAGCACCGACCGGCCAGCGAGGGTCTTGGGCGTGAAAAAAGCGATCAGCTCGTCCAGCAACTCCAGGGGCTCCAACATGCGGCCATCGCCCGTCTCGCCACAGGCCTGGTCACCGTTGCCCACGCCCAGCACCACCGCACCATCCTGCGCCACCTGGGCCAGGTTGCGCTGCGTGGCAGGGTGGGCCCACATTTCGCGGTTCATGGCGGGGGCCAGCAGCAATGGCACGCGCCCTGCCGGGCGCGCAAGGCACATCAGGCTGAGCAACTCGTCCGCCCGGCCCTGCACCAGACGCGCAATAAAGTCCGCGCTACAGGGCGCAATCAGGATTGCATCCGCCTCGCGGCTGAGGTTGATGTGGGGCATGTTGTTGGGCTCGCGCGCATCCCATTGCGAGCCATACACCGCGCGGCCAGAGAGGGCCTGCATGGTGACCGGGGTAATGAACTGCTCGGCCGCCTCGGTCATCACCACCTGCACGGTGGCGCCCTCCTTGATGAGCTGGCGGCACAGATCGGCTGCCTTGTAGCAAGCCACGCCCCCACTCAGACCCAGAACAATGTGTTTGCCAGCAAGCTCATTCATGGGTCGAATTTAGCAGACGGGGGTGACCCTGCCCCCGGGGGTGTCGCCGGGGCGCCATCTATAATCCCAATTTCCCACCACCAAAAAAGACATGACCAAATTTGTCTTCGTCACCGGCGGTGTGGTGTCTTCCCTCGGTAAGGGAATCGCCTCAGCCTCCCTTGCCGCGATCCTCGAATCGCGGGGACTCAAAGTCACCCTCATCAAGCTTGACCCCTACATCAACGTAGACCCGGGCACCATGTCGCCGTTCCAGCACGGCGAGGTGTTCGTGACCGACGACGGCGCAGAAACCGACCTGGATCTGGGCCACTATGAGCGTTTCATCGAAACGCGCATGAAGAAAACCAACAACTTCACCACGGGCAAGATTTACCAGTCCGTGCTGGAGAAGGAACGTCGCGGCGACTACCTGGGCAAGACCGTGCAGGTCATTCCCCACGTCACCAACGAAATCCAGGAATTCATCAAGCGCGGCGCCGGCATCGGCACGCCCGATGCCGTGGATGTGGCCATTGTCGAAATCGGCGGCACCGTGGGCGACATCGAATCGCTGCCTTTCCTGGAAGCCGTGCGCCAGATGAGCCTGCGCATGGGGCCCAACAACGCCGCCTTCGTGCACCTGACCTACCTGCCCTGGATTGCGGCAGCGGGCGAGCTCAAGACCAAGCCCACCCAGCACACCGTGCAGAAGCTGCGCGAGATCGGTATCCAGGCCGATGCGCTGCTGTGCCGCGCCGACCGTCGCATCCCTGAAGAAGAGCGCGCCAAGATCTCGCTGTTCACCAACGTGCCCGAATGGGGCGTGATCAGCATGTGGGATGTGGACACCATCTACAAGGTGCCCCGGATGTTGCACGAACAGGGCCTCGACGGCCTCATCTGCGACAAGCTGCGCCTGAACACCCCGCCCACCAGCCTCAAGCGCTGGGACGACCTGGTGTATGAAACCGAACACCCCCAGGGCGAAGTCACCATCGCCATGGTGGGCAAGTATGTGGACCTGTCGGACAGCTACAAGTCGGTCAACGAGGCCCTGCGCCACGCGGGCATGCGCAACCATGTGCGCGTGAAGATCGACCATGTCGATTCCGAGACCATCGACAGCGCCGACGCCGCCGCCAAGCTGGCCAAGTACGACGCTATCCTGGTGCCCGGTGGCTTCGGCCAGCGTGGTGTGGAAGGCAAGATCGCCACGGCCCAGTTTGCCCGCGAGCGCAAGGTGCCTTACCTGGGCATCTGCCTGGGCATGCAGGTAGCCACCATCGAATATGCGCGCCATGTGGCGGGCCTGGCCCACGCCAACAGCACTGAGTTCGACCCCAGCACGCCCCACCCCGTGATCGCACTGATCACCGAGTGGAAGGACGCGGACGGCACCATCAAGAAGCGCGATGAAAACTCCGACCTCGGCGGCACCATGCGCCTGGGCGCTCAAAGCTCGGATGTGGCCAAGAACACGCTGGCCCACAGCATCTACGGCGATGTGGTGACCGAGCGCCACCGCCACCGCTACGAAGCCAACGTGAACTACCTGGACCAGCTGCGCAAGGCGGGCCTGGTGATCTCCGCGCTGACGCAGCGTGAAGAACTCACCGAAATCGTGGAGCTGCCGCAAACCGTGCACCCCTGGTACATCGGCGTGCAGTTCCACCCCGAGTTCAAGTCCACGCCCTGGAACGGCCACCCGCTGTTCAACGCCTTCATCAAGGCCGCCGTGGAACACCAGCAAGCCGCGAAAAAAGCATAAGGGAACCCCACCATGCAGCTGTGCGGATTCAACGTCGGCCTGGACCAACGTTTCTTTTTGATCGCGGGCACCTGCTCCATCGAAAGTCTGGAGATGTCGCTCGATGTCGCGGGCCAGCTCAAGGAAGCCTGCACGGCTTTGGGCATTCCCTTGATCTACAAGGGCTCATTCGACAAGGCGAACCGATCCTCCGGCACCAGCAAGCGCGGCGTGGGGTTGGATGCGGGCCTGAAGATCCTCGATGAAGTGCGCCGCCAGCTGCAGCTGCCGATCCTGACCGACGTGCACGACACCTCGCACGTGGCCGAGGTGGCCAGTGTGGTGGACGTGCTGCAGACCCCTGCCTTCCTGTGCCGCCAAACGGATTTCATTCGTGCGGTGGCACAAAGCGGCAAGCCAGTGAATATCAAAAAGGGCCAATTCCTGGCGCCCTGGGACATGAAGAACGTCATTGACAAGGCACGCTCTGCAGCGGCCGAGGTCGGACTTTCGGAAGACCGGTTTCTGGCCTGCGAGCGCGGCGTGAGCTTTGGCTACAACAACCTCGTGGCCGACATGACCAGTCTGGCCGAGATGCGCAACTCGGGCGCTCCCGTGGTGTTCGACGTGACCCACTCGGTGCAAAAGCCCGGCGGCCTGGGTGCCGTGAGTGGTGGCGCGCGCGACATGGTGCCCGTGCTGGCACGCGCGGGTGTGGCCGCGGGTGTGGCGGGCCTGTTCATGGAAACTCACCCCCGGCCCGCTGAAGCCTGGTCGGACGGCCCCAACGCCGTACCGCTCAAGCACATGAAGGCGCTGCTGGAGACCTTGGTGGCGCTGGACGACATCACCAAGAAAAGCGGATTTCTCGAAAACAACTTTGGAGCCTGAGACATGAGCAGTGGTTACGTCATCGCATCCGTCACCGTCACCAACCCTGAGCAGTACGAAGAGTACAAAAAGTGGAGCACCCTGGCCATGCAGGCGCATGGCGCCGAGGTGTGCATTCGCGGCGGCAAGGTGGAAGTGCTGGAGGGCGACTGGAACCCCGGCCGCACTGTGCTGCTCAAGTTCCCCAGTTTCGAGGCGGCGCGCGCCTTCTACGACACACCCGAGTACCAGAAAGCCAAGGCCGCTCGCGAAGGCGCAGCCATCATGCGCATGGTCTGCGTCGAAGGCGTCTGAACGCTGAACGCACCCGCGATACTTGCTCACTAATTGATAGCTGCTGGCGCATATATCACCTGCACCAGAGCATGATTTGATCTAAAACTTCTGCAAAAGGAAAACCATGAGTGCCATCGTTGACATCGTCGGTCGCGAAATTCTGGACAGCCGCGGCAACCCCACCGTCGAATGCGACGTGTTGCTCGAATCGGGCGTGATGGGCCGGGCCGCTGTGCCTTCGGGCGCATCCACCGGCAGCCGCGAAGCCATTGAAATGCGCGACGGCGACAAGGGCCGTTACCTGGGCAAGGGCGTGCTCAAAGCGGTGGAATACATCAACACCGAGATCAGCGAAGCCGTGCTGGGCCTGGATGCCTCCGAGCAGGCTTTCCTGGACAAGACCCTGATCGACCTCGATGGCACAGAGAACAAGAGCCGCCTGGGCGCCAACGCGATGCTGGCCGTGTCCATGGCTGTGGCCCGCGCTGCGGCCGAAGAGTCTGGCCTGCCCCTGTACCGTTATCTGGGCGGCATGGGCAGCGTGCAATTGCCCGTGCCCATGATGAACGTGATCAACGGCGGCGCACACGCCAACAACAGCCTGGACCTGCAGGAGTTCATGATCATCCCCGTGGGTGCTCCCACGTTCCGCGAAGCCGTGCGCTGGGGCGCCGAAGTGTTCCACGCCCTGAAGAAGATCCTGCATGACAAGGGCATCAGCACTGCTGTGGGCGACGAAGGCGGCTTTGCCCCCAGCGTTGAAAACCACGAAGCGGCCATCCGCCTCATCCTGCAGGCCATCGAAGCCGCTGGCTACACGGCAGGCGAGCAGATCGCCCTGGGCCTGGACTGCGCCGCAAGCGAGTTCTACAAGGACGGCCACTATGTGCTGGAAGGCGAAGGCGGCCTCAAGCTCACCGCCCAGCAATGGACCGACATGCTGGCGGCATGGGTTGACAAGTACCCCATCATCAGCATTGAAGACGGCATGCATGAAGGCGACTGGGACGGCTGGAAGCACCTGACCGAACGCTTGGGCGACAAGGTGCAGCTGGTGGGTGACGACCTGTTCGTGACCAACACCAAGATCCTGAAGGAAGGTATCGACAAGCGCATCGCCAACTCGATCCTCATCAAGATCAACCAGATCGGTACGCTGACCGAAACCTTTGCTGCCATCGAGATGGCCAAGCGCGCAGGCTACACCGCCGTGATCTCGCACCGCTCGGGCGAAACCGAAGACAGCACCATTGCCGACATCGCCGTGGGCACCAATGCGGGCCAGATCAAGACCGGCTCGCTGTCGCGCTCCGACCGCATCGCCAAGTACAACCAGCTGCTGCGCATCGAAGAAGACCTGGGCGACATCGCTCAGTACCCCGGCCGCGCTGCGTTCTACAACCTGCGCTGAGCCCTGGCAGCCCTCGCCTGAGCGAGCCCTCCGTTGGTCTCCCGCATCGTCCCCGTCATCCTGCTGGCCTTGCTGGCAGCGCTGCACGCCCAGCTTTGGCTGGGGCGTGGCAGCGTGCCGCGCGTCAATGCGATGCAGCGGCAGATTGATGTGCAGAAGGCGGCCAATGAGCAGGCCCGCCAGGTGAATGCGCGGCTGACCTCGGAGGTGCATGACCTCAAGGAAGGCCTGGACATGGTGGAAGAAAAGGCGCGCAGCGAGCTGGGCATGGTCAAGCCCAACGAGGTGTACGTGCAGTTCACGCCCCGTTGATCTGCCGCGCGGGGCCATGCCGCCGCGTTGCGATATCCCACGCCGTCCACACCCATAACGCAGACATTACCGGGGGCTGCGTCTTCCTTCATCTCCGTGCAGCAGCCTTCTCCCCCACCACCCCTGATTGCCCTGCTGGGCGCCCCCCACACGGGTGTGGCAGCATTGGCCCAGGCGCTGTATCAGCAGATCACCCCAGGCTCGGTACACATCACGCTGCACCACCCTCACCTGGCCAGCCCGCTGCCCGCACAGCACACAGGCGCCGACGCAGTGGCATTGACTCTGCTGATGGGACTGGACCAACCCTGCCCCGCCGAGGAGCGGGCTGCACAGGAGGCCCTCGACACCCAGTTGCGCGCCGCCCTGGCGGCTGCAGCGGTCCCCTACCGCGTGGTGTATGGCGCTGGCGAGCAGCGTATCCGCAATGCACTCATTGCTATACAGAAGATAGCACCCCAGGCATATTCCACTAGCGCGAGGGCTGAATGGGACACTGAAAATGCGCCAAGAACCACCCGGCTGCGCGCCTGGAACTGCGAGAAGTGCAGCGACCCCACCTGCGAGCACCGGCTGTTCACCGCGCTCGTCGAGCAGCGGGACACCCCATCAGCACCCGATGTCACACCAGACCGCGCTTGAGCTCCTTGAGTAGCAACACCACCTGGCTGGAGCCATAGCGGTAACCGCCGTTGAGCACCTGCACGGCCCGGTCCCATTCGCCCTGCTGGGCCAGTTCCACCAGTGTGGCGGCCTGCTCGTGAAAGTATTGATAGCGTGCCACCAGCAACGGGTAGGCCGGCTGGTCGCCCAGCAACTCGCCGCCTACGCCGTGCAGCCAGCGGCCCAGCGCACTGCGGTCAGAGCGGCGCACCAGCGCCGGGTCCAGCCCGACGGAGGTACGACCCTCCAGGTAATCCATCAGGCGGTCTTTCCAGCGCTCATGGGCATTGATGGCTGCGTCGATGTCCAGCGCAGCGAGCAAGGTATCGGCACGCCGCGAGTCTGGCGCGGCCTCGCTGTCGTACAGCGCCAGCGGGTGCGCAGCCGGACTGGCTCGGTGCCCCCCCAGAACGCGGCGAAGAAACTCCATGACACACCTCGGTAGATTCCTGCGCGACCCGCTGCGGTCGCATGAACACACACACAGGCCTTGCGGTCAGACCTGGTGCAACGGCCCCAAGCAGCGGCAGGTGCTGCTGCATGGTGACCCAGGAATCTTAGGCGTGGATGGCGGGGGCGATTGTCAACGATGGTCAGCCGACCACCGCGCCCGATGGAGACTCCGGACGGCTACTGGATGCCTGTGGGCCCGGGGGGCTGCGCAACCGCTGGCGAGACAAAAATCTGCGCGGCATCCACGGCGTCAAACCGGTACTGCTGGCCGCAGAACTCGCAACCCACCTCGATGTCATCGCGCTCGGCAAGGATGCTCTCAGCTTCTTCCGCGCCCAGGTTGCGCAGCATGTTGCTCACGCGCTCGCGGCTGCAGGTGCAGGCAAAACGCGGGCCGCTGGCACCCTGCTGGGGTTCAAAGCGCAGCAGCTTTTCCTCCCAGAACAGACGGCGCAGGATGGTGTCCACGTCCAGCGTCAGCAGTTCTTCGCGGGTCAGGCTGGCAGCCAGGTGGGCGATGCGGTTGTAGTCCTCGTTGTGGCCGATCTGGTCTTCGTTCTCACGGTGCGAGAGGCCGGCGGCCAGGTTGCCCTCGCCCTTGATGGGCATGCGCTGGATCAACAGGCCCGCAGCCACCTGGTCATTGGCGCCCAGCACCAGGATGGTGTCGAGCTGCTCGGACTGCAGCATGTAATGCTGCAACACGTCCGACAGGCGTTCCAGCTTTTCGTGGTGGTCGCCGTGCAGGGGCACCACCCCCTGGTAGGGCTGCTGGCCGGGGTGTCGGTCCTTGGGGTCCAGCGTGATGGCGCAGCGGCCGCCGCCGCCCACGTTGACCATCTGGGACAGGCGCGTGCCGTCGGGCACCTCGCCATTCACCGTGGCGGTGGCGCGCAGGCTCAGGTCCGACTGCACCTCGACCACGGCCAGTTTGACAGGGCCATCACCAAACACCTGCAGCACCAGCGCGCCATTGAACTTGATGTTGGACTGCATCAGCACACCGGCGGCAGCCATCTCGCCCAGCAACTCGCTCACGGGAGCGGGGTAAGCACCGGTGGCGGTGTTGCCCGCGCGGCGCTTCAGGATCTCGGTCCAGGCATCGGTCAGGCGCACGATCATGCCGCGCACGGGCAGACCATCGAAAAGAAACTTGTGGAGTTCAGACACGCAGGGGTTCCAGGAGAAAAAATCAGCAGCGAGCGCGATGGAGCGGCATTCAGCCGATTTTGTGCAGGCCGCGTTGAAAGCGGCGCGCATTGTCGATGTAGTGCTGGGCGCTCTGGCGCAGGCCTTCGATCTGCTCAGGGGTGAGTTCACGCACAGCCTTGGCCGGGCTGCCAATGATCATGGAGCCATCGGGAAACTCCTTGCCCTCGGTGACCAGCGCACCGGCGCCCACCAGGCAGTTCTTGCCGATCTTGGCGCCATTGAGCACCACGGCACCAATGCCGATCAGCGACTCGTCGCCGATGGTGCAGCCGTGCAGCATGACCTGGTGGCCCACCGTCACGCGCTCGCCCACCACCAGGGGCTTGCCGAAGTCAGCGTGCAGCACGCTTGCGTCCTGGATGTTGGAGCCTGCGCCAATGGTGATGCTCTCGGTGTCGCCCCGCACCACGGTGCCGAACCACACGCTGGCGTCTTCACCCAGCACCACATTGCCCATCACCTGCGCACTGTCGGCGACCCAGGCCGACGCCGCCACTTGGGGAGCCACACCGTCGAGTTCGTAAATTGCCATGCACCTACTCCGCTGAAACAAAAGAAGCGGCACGCCACGGCGCGCCCTGAGAGGTCGCCAATCGTTACAAAGCGCAAGCCTTGGTGCCGATGGCAAGGCCTAGAATTGTAAGGATGGAGCTTCGCCACCGTGCACTGCAGGTCTTGTGCCTGGCAGACCCCGAACAAAAAGCGGCTGCAGCGCTTGACCTGCATGCCCAGGCAGCTACGCTTTCAATAGCAGACGCCGCCCCTGCGGCTCCCGCCGACCCAGACGCCCTCCCTGGCCGCCCCGAACGCCCCCTGTTGCTGCGCCATACCCAGGTGGCACGCCGCTCTCCCGCGAGCCCCGAGGGCCGGGCCATTCTCATCCACGCGATAGCCCACATCGAGTTCAACGCCATCAACCTGGCGCTCGATGCCGTGTGGCGCTTTGACGGTATGCCCCGCACCTACTACCAGGACTGGATGCGCGTAGCGGCCGAAGAGGCCAAGCACTTCAGACTGCTGCGCGACCACCTGCGCAGCCAGGGCCATGACTATGGGGATTTTCCGGCCCACCAGGGGCTGTGGACCATGTGCGAGAAGACCCGGCACGATGTGCTGGCCCGCATGGCCCTGGTACCGCGCACGCTGGAAGCCCGAGGGCTCGACGCCACGCCGCAGATCCAGGCCAAGCTGCGCCAGGTGGGCACGCCAGACGCCCTGGCCGCCGTTGCCATCCTCGACGTGATCCTGCACGACGAAGTGGGCCATGTGGCCATCGGCAACCACTGGTACCGCTGGCTGTGCGAGCGCGCGGGCCAGGACCCGGAAACCCTCTACGGCGCGCTGGTGCAGCGGTACGAAGCCCCCCGCCTGAAGCCACCGTTCAATGAGTCGGCGCGACGCAGCGCCGGTTTCAGCGACGCCGAGCTGCGCTGGCTGCAGCAGGCATGAGCCCCACGCCATGACGAAGAGCCTGATGACGGCCTGAGGGGAATGCGATGGCTCCTACAATTCTCGGCAAAGCCCCCAGCGGGCCAGCGCTCCCTATTTCACGAACACGCCCATGACCCAAGCCTTCCCCCCAGGCACGCCCCCCGCGCCCCCTTCCGGCAACCAGTCGTCGGTCGCCATGATTGCGCGCCAAGCCATCGTGAACGCGCAGCAGGTGGTGGTTGGCTACGAGCTGTTCAACCGCTCGCGCAGCGGCGCCGCCCACACGGCCGCCACCGACGTGATCCTGGTATTCACCGCCCTGTCGCACGCCGGCACCGAGGAGCTGGTGGGCAAGAAGCTGATCTTCGTCAACTGCACCCATGAAAGCCTGTCGGGCGGCCACCTGGAGCTACTGGACCCGGACAAGGTGGTGCTGGAGATCCCCCCGCTGGGCCATGCTGCCGCCGAAGAGGTTGCCACACGTCTGCCCATCCTGACCGAGTTGCGCGACCGGGGCTTTCACCTGGCCTTCAACCACACAGTGCTGCAGTCGGCGTATGCACCGTGGCTGCCGCTGGCGGATTACATCAAGCTGGACCTGTCGGTGCTAGCGGCCGACCAGCTGGCGGTGCTGATCAGCTACGCGGGCCGCCACAGCAAGGCAGAGCTGATCGCCGAGAAGGTGGAGACGGCCCAACAGTACGACATGGTGTCCAGCCAGGGGGTGCAACTGTTCCAAGGCTACTGGTTTGCCCGCCCCTCTCTGGTCGAGACCAAGCTGCTCACGCCGTCGCAGGCCAGCATCATCGAGCTGATCAACCAGGTGCGCAAACAGGCCAGCACCGACGAGATTGAAGAAGTGCTCAAGAAGGACGCCGGCCTGGCCTTCAACCTGATGCGCCTCATCAATTCGGCCGGTTTTGGCCTGTCGCGCGAGATCACCTCGTTCCGCCAGGCCGTGATGCTGATGGGCCTCAAGAAACTGTTCCGCTGGGCGGCGCTGCTGCTGACCGCATCGCGCAACAACGGCACGCCATCGTCGGTAGGCCACACCGCCGTGGTGCGTGGGCGCCTGATGGAACTGCTGGCGCTGGAGACTCTGCCCCCCGAGGATGCCGATCAGGCCTTTGTGGTGGGCATCTTCTCGCTGCTGGACGTGATGCTGTCCATGCCCATGGAGTCGGCCATTGGCCTGCTCAACGTGCCTGAACCCGTGGCGGCCGCGCTGCTGCGGCGCGAAGGCTTCCTGGGCGATCTGCTGACCCTGGCCGAGGCCTGCGAATCCAGCGACGACGCCGTGTTTGACCGCACCGCCGGCCTGCTGCACCTGACCAGCCAGCAGATCAACTTTGCCCACCTGCAGGCACTTGCCTGGGCCGACCACATCACCGATTGACATGCGCCACAGCCATCCTGGTGGCCGGTGGTCAGACTTTGATTCTCTGCCAATGCCCAGCGGTCTAGAATGACCGCACAGCCCTTCATTTCAGTGGACCCCATGTCGAGCACACCCGAACAAGACACCCCGGACGCCGCAGTGCCTGTGGTCGAACCCGTGGACGAGAACCTTGCCATCATTGCGCGCCAGGCCATCGTGGACGAAAGCCGCGCGGTCTATGGCTACGAGCTGTTCGACCGCTCCACCGCATCTGACTCTCACACCGCAGCCAGCGATGCAGCCCTGCTGTTCAATGCCCTGTCTTACGCGGGCACCGAAGCACTGGTCGGCAAGAAGACGGTGTTCATCAACTGCACCCATGACAGCCTCTCGGGCGGCCATCTGGAGCTGATCCACCCTGAAAAGGTGGTGCTCGAAGTGCCCCCGTTGCCCGACAGCGCCACTGCTGAAGAAATCGAAGGCCGCGTGCCCACGCTGGAGGCCCTGCGCACGCGCGGCTTTCGCCTCGCTTTCGACCAGCAGGCCCTCAAGCGCGCCTACACCACCTGGCTGCCCATGGCTGCCTTCATCAAGCTCGATATGCAGGCCTTCAAGCCCGAGCTGGCAGCACCCCTGGTCAAATTTGCGACCACCCACAGCAAGGCCACGCTGGTGGCAGAAAAGGTGGAAACCGCCGAGCAGTACGAGCTGATGCGCGGACTGGGCGTCAAGCTGTTCCAGGGCTACTGGTTCGCTCGCCCTTCACTGGTCAAGGCCACCACCATTCGCCCCTCGCAGGCCACCATCATCCAGCTCATCAACCTGGTGCGCAAACAGGCGAGCACGGCCGAGATCGAAGACCTGCTCAAGAAAGACCCCACCCTGTCTTTCAACCTGCTGCGTTTCATCAACTCATCGGGTTTTGGCCTGTCGTGCGAGATCACATCGTTCCGCCATGCAGTGATGATCCTGGGCCTGAAAAAGCTGTTCCGCTGGGCGGCTCTGTTGATGACCACCTCGCGCGCAGGCGGAGCGCCACCAGCCGTGGGCCAGACCGCCGTGGTGCGCGGGCGCCTGATGGAGCTGTTGGCCGCTGAACTGCTGCCTCCCGAAGAATGCGACAACGCCTTTGTGGTGGGCGTGTTCTCGCTGCTGGACACCATGCTGGGCGTGCCACTCGAAAAGGCCCTGGAGTCCGTGGCACTGCCCGAACCCGTGATGGATGCCCTGCTGCGTGGCACCGGCGTATTTGCACCATTCCTGGACTTGACCAAGGCCTGCGAAAGCGGCGATGAAGTGGCCTTTGCCAAGAACGCCGATGCGCTGCACCTGTCCAACCGCCAGGTGAACTGGGCCCACCTGCAAGCGCTGACATGGGCAGAGACCCTGAACGAAGAATAGCCTCGTTCTTCCACTCTCCCCAACGCCACAGGCCCTGCTTTGTCAGGGCCTGTGGCGTTTCTGGGGTGCCCCACCCCGATCAGTTGCCCTGGATGCCCGCAGCGCGGATGATGCGCGCGTTGTTCTCGAACTCCAGCGCGATCTGGCGCACGAACTCGGCCGTGGTGCCACCGGTGGGCACGTTGTCGGTGGCATCGAGCTTGGCACGGATGTCCGGCAGGGCCAGGGCCTTGTTCACCTCGGTGTTGATGCGTGTGATGACCGTCTTGGGAGTCTGCGCGGGTGCATAGAGGCCAAACAGGGACGACAGGTTGGCTGCTGGCTGCCCCAGCTCGGCCAGCGTGGGCACCTGGGGCAGCGAATCCAGTCGCGCTGGAGCCCCCACCGCCAGCGGCTTGAGCTTGCCCGCCTGGATGTGCTGCAGCACGGCGGGCCCAGCGTTGGTCGATAACACCTCAAACTGCCCGCCCAGCGCGTCGTTCATCTGCTGGCCGCCGCCCTTGTAGGGAATGTGCGTGATCTGCACCTGCGCCACCGACTGGATCTGCTCCAGCATGATGTGGCCCAGCGAAGCCTGCCCTGAGGTGGCCCAGCGCACCGTGCCGGGCTGAGCCCGCGCACGGGTGATCAGGTCCTTGAAGTCGGTCGCACGGCTTGCGGGCGTACCCAGCAGCAGCACCGGCGAATACATCACGCTGACCACGGGTGCGATGTCCTTTTGCGGGTCGAAGGGGGACTTGCCCAGGTGCGGATTGAGTGCCAGTGGGCTCACCGCCGCAAAGCCAAAGGTGTAGCCGTCCGGCGCCGACTTGGCCACGGCATCCACACCCAGGCTGCCGCTGGCTCCCGCCTTGTTCTCAATGACCACAGGCGTGCCCAGCTGCACGGCCAGCTTGTCAGCCAGCGCGCGGGCGATGTTGTCGCTCACGCCTCCGGCCGGGTAGGCCACGACGATGCGGATGGGTTTGGCCGTAGGCCAGGTTTGCGCCAGGGCCAGCGCAGTGGCGCCTGCCAGGCAGGCGCCAACGATCAGTTGCTTCATTCGGGACTTTCTTGTCAACGGAGATAAAGAGAACGAAAAGCAGAAAACGGAAAGCGGACCATCCAACCCCATTTTCGGTAAAGGACCCTAGCCCCTCGGGTGGTGCTGTGCATGCAGGGACTTGAGCCGCTCGCGCGCCACATGGGTGTAAATGGTGGTGGTGGAGATGTCGGCGTGGCCCAGTAGCAGCTGCACCACGCGCAGGTCGGCGCCATGGTTGAGCAGGTGCGTGGCAAACGCGTGGCGCAGCGTGTGTGGCGACAGCGGCACCGTGATGCCCGCCACCTGCGCCCATTTTTTGACGATGACCCAGAACATCACCCGCGTCATGCCACTGCCGCGCTGGGTCACGAACAGGTCGTCTGTCTGCTGCCCACCCAGGATGGCGCTGCGGGCCTCGTTCAGATAGCGCTCCAGCCAGGCACGCGCCTCTTCGCCAAACGGCACCAGGCGCTCCTTGCTGCCCTTGCCCATCACGCGCAGCACGCCTTCGTTCAGACCGACCTGGAAGGTCTTGAGCGTGACCAGCTCGGTCACGCGCAGGCCGCTGGCGTACATCAGCTCCAGCATGGTGCGGTCGCGCAGGCCCAGGGGGTTGCCCAGGTCGGGCGCGTTCAGCAGCGCCTCCACCTGCGCCTGCGACAAGGTCTTGGGCACGCGCAGCGGCTGTCGTGCGGCCTGCAGCCGCACCGTGGGGTCGGCGGTGATGCGTCGCTCGCGCAGCGCCCAATGAAAGTAGCGGCGCAACACCGTGAGGCGCCGGTTGGCTGATGTGGCGCGCGTCTGCGCATGGCGGGCGGCAAAGTAGCCCTGCAGGTGGTGCTCGGCCGTGTCGTCCAGCGCCAGGGCGGGCTGCTGGTCGGCCAGCCACTGTGCGTACAGCGTCAGGTCACGCCGGTAGGCGGCCAGCGTGTTGCGCGACAGGCCATCCTCCAGCCACAGGGCGTCCACAAAGGTGTCGATGGCATTCAGGCTGGGAGCGAGCATCCAAAAACCATAGCACGTATCGCACCTGTCGCCAGCGTCACCCACAAAAAAGCCGCCCGGAAATAGGGCGGCTTGGTGGGGCGGCTTGAGAGTGAAGCCGTGTTGCTTATTCCAGCGTCAGCTTCTGCTTGACGACCACATCCTTGTACACAGCGAACTCGGCCTTGATCTGCTCGGCAAACTGCTCGGGCGTGTTGCCGATCACGAGCGAGCCCGTGTCTTCAATGCGCTTTTTCACGGCCGGGTCTTCCAGGGCCTTGCGCACACCGGCATTGATCTTGTCCACCACGTCCTTGGGCAGACCCTTGGGTCCGACGATGCCGTAGTAGGCCATGCGGTTCACCGGCTCCAGGCCCAACTCCTTGAAGGTGGGCACATTGGGCAGGGCCGCCACACGCTGGGGCGCTGCCACCACGATGGGCACCAAGCGGTTTTCCTTGATGAAAGGCAGCGCCGAAGGCAGGTTGTCAAAAATCATGGGCACCTGGCCGGCCACAGTGTCGTTCAAGGCCGGGCCCGCGCCCCGGTAGGGGATATGGGTCACAAAGGTGCCTGAGAGGTTCTTGTACAGCTCCATCTGCAGGTGGCCGATGCCGCCCGTGCCGGACGACGAGTACGAATACTTGCCGGGCGACTTCTTCAACTCCGCCACGAACGACTTGTAGTCCTTGGCCGGGAAGCTAGGGTTCACCGCAATGATGTTGGGCGTGGCCGCGATGTTGATGATGGGCGAGAAGTCCGTCAGCGGGTTGTACGGCGTCTTTGGGTTGATGGCAGGGTTGGCTGCGGTGGTGGACACCGTGGCCACGCCCAGCGTGTAGCCGTCGGCCGTGGCGCGGGCCAGCTCGGCAGCACCCACAATGCCGCCGCCACCGGCCTTGTTGTCCACGATCACGCTCTGGCCGAGCACGCGGCCCAGCGGCTCGGCGATCACGCGCGCAATGATGTCGGTGGTGCCACCGGGTGCAAAGGGCACAACCAGTCGGATCACCTTGTTGGGGTAGCCTTGTGCGGCGGCCGATCCAGCGGCGGCTGCCAGGACGGTCAGCGCGAGCCATTGACGACGATGCATGGAAATCTCCTTCGTGCGGGGTAACAACAAACAGCGCCGATGGTATGCCCAACGCGCGCCAAACCACCCTGCGGATTCCACATAAGGGCTAACCCTGAAAACAGAGCGCACCGGCAAAGCCTCTGCCCCCACCGACTCGCCAACAGTGGCCCAGCGGCTTGCCATGCATCAAGTATTCTCGGTGCGTGAACTACGCCCAACTGCTGCTCCCCGACTTTTCACTCATCTTCCTGGGCTACCTGATCTGCCGGTACACCGCCCTGAACCGCTCGGTCTGGCAGCCGGTGGAGAGCCTGGTGTATTACCTGCTGTTCCCCGTGCTGCTGTTCCAGTCCATTGTCAAAAGCCCGATGGATATCGGCGCGGCGTCGGGACTGATCGGGGCGGGCATGCTGTCGGGCGTGATCGGCATCGGGCTGGCCTACAGCCTGCCGTACTGGCCCTGGGTGGGCAAGCGCATCGATGTGCGCGACCACGCGGCCAGCGCGCAGGTGGCGTTCCGCTTCAACTCCTTCATTGGCCTGGCGATTGCCGAGCGGCTGGCAGGCACGCAGGGCCTGTTGATGATTGCTGTGCTGATCGGTGTGTGTGTGCCCCTGTTCAATGTGGCCGCCGTGTGGCCCATGGCCCGGCACGGGCAGCACAGCTTTGCGCGCGAGCTCTTGCGCAACCCGCTGATCATCGCCACCGCCTCGGGGCTGGTGGCCAATCTGCTGGGTTTTCAGATCCCTGAATGGGCGGTGCCCACGGTCAGCCGCATCAGCGCCGCGTCGCTGGCGCTGGGCCTGATGGCAGCCGGGGCGGGGCTGCAGTTTGGCCTGCTCACACGGGGCAAGACGCTGAGCGTGTCGGTACTGGCCATCCGCCACCTGGTGCAGCCGCTGGTGGCGTTTTCCATGGCGCGCATATTCGGACTCGATGCCGTGCAGACCACCGTGCTGCTGGCTTTTGCGGCGCTGCCCACGGCATCGACCTGCTATGTGCTGGCGGCGCGCATGGGCTACAACGGGCCTTATGTGGCGGGGCTGGTCACGCTGTCCACCTTGCTGGGCATCGTGAGCCTACCGTTTGCTCTGGGGGTGCTGCGATGAACCTTGGCCTGAACCGCAGGCTGCTGCTCGGCGCCAGCCTGACCACCGCGTTCGGCCTGATCGCCTGCGGCCGCAAACCGCCGCGTGCCCAAGCCATCCCGGCAGGCGCCACGGTGCTGGCGCTGGGCGACTCGCTCACGTCGGGCGTGGGCGCGTCGGCCGACACCGCCTACCCCGCCGAGCTGGCGCGCCTGACGGGCTGGAAGGTGGTCAACGGGGGCGTGTCGGGCGACACCTCGGCCCAGGCGCTCGCGCGCCTGCCAGACCTGCTGCAAAAGCACCAGCCCGCGCTCGTCATCGTAGGCATTGGCGGCAATGACTTTTTGCGGCGCCAGAGTGCAGCCACCGCGCGCGCCAACATCCTGCGCATCTGCACCGAGGCACGAGCGAGTGGTGCCCAGGTGCTGCTGGTGGCCGTGCCCGAGCTGTCGCTACTGGCGGCCGCTGGCCGACTGAGCGATCACCCGCTGTACGAAGAAGTTGCCAGCGAACTGAAGATCCCGCTGCATGCCAAGGGCTGGTCGGGAGTGCTGGCGCAAGAGCGGCTGAAGTCAGACCAGATCCATGCCAACGCCGCCGGTTACGCCGAGTTTGCCCAGGGGCTGGCTGGCACCTTGCGGCAGACGGGGTTGCTGGAGCAGTGAGTCCCAGGCTCAGCGGTTATTACTCACATTTTGATAGCTGCCAAGGCATATCGCACTAGCGCTACTGGTCGATTTCGTTCACAAACGCTCTCCAGCCGCATCCAGAGCCCAGGCCACATGCTCACGCACCAGGGCGCTGGCGTCCTCCGCGCGTGACTGCAGCGCCGCGCGCAAGGTCTCGTCGCCAGTGGCATGCAGCGCATTGCCCAGTGCCACGGCCACATTGCGCAGCCAGCGCTCATGGCCAATGCGCCGGATGGGGCCACCCTCGGTCATGCGCAGGAACGTGGCCTCATCCCACGCAAACAGGTGCACCAGCTGCTGGCCCGCCAGGCCCTTGCGCTCGTCAAAGTCGGGCAGTCGGCTGACCTGCGCAAACTTGTTCCAGGGGCAGATGAGCTGGCAGTCGTCACAGCCATAGATGCGGTTGCCCATCAGCGGGCGCAACTCCACTGGAATGGGCCCTGCGTGTTCGATGGTGAGGTACGAGATGCAGCGGCGCGCGTCGATGCGGTGCGGCGCAATGATGGCCTGCGTGGGGCACACATCGATGCAC
>NZ_JADHVT010000151.1 GCF_016783915.1 Acidovorax sp. | reverse complement strand
AAAGTGCGCCTGGCCGAAGATGGCTGGAACTCGCGCGACCCTGCGCGCGTGGCCCTGGCCTATACCGAGGACACGCGCTGGCGCAACCGCGCAGAGTTCCCCGTTAGCCGCGAGGCCGCGCGGCAGTTTCTCGAACGCAAATGGGCGCGCGAACTGGACTACAGGCTCATCAAGGAACTGTGGGCGTTCAGCGGCCACCGCATCGCCGTGCGGTTTGCCTACGAATGGCACGACGACGCTGGCCAGTGGTACCGCAGCTATGGCAATGAGAACTGGGAGTTCAACGACGCAGGTCTGATGGCCGTGCGCCACGCGAGCATCAACGATCTGCCCATCGACCAGGCAGATCGGTTGTTCTTCTGGCCACCGGGGCGGCGCCCGGACGACCATCCGGGGCTGAGCGATCTGGGGCTGTAAAACCAGAGACGCGATTTACTCCAGGTGGGGCCCTGAAGCGCTGCCCTGTACCGACTGGGCCACCGCATTCCAGAGCGCTTCTGCCGCAGGCCCCAGTTGTGCATGGGTCCGGTACAACCTGATCTCCAGATCCACATTCCAGCTGTCAGGGCCTGCAGCCAGCAGTCTGCCTGCCGCCAGGTCAGCATCAACCAGGCTGCGAGGCAGCCAGGCCATCCCCCGCCCGTCCAGCGCCATGGTCCTCAAGACGGACGCCAGATGGGCCGTGAAAACCGTTTGTGTGTGCGCTGCCCGCAGTGCCCCCTCGCTGGTTTTCTGCAGGATGTTTCCCAACCCGGAGTCCACGCTGTAGGCCAGGAGAGGCGCTATCGCCCCAGAATGCTCCGGCCGATGAAGGGCTAGGCCATCAGGCCCCGCAGCACAAACGGGGAGCAGGACATCGCAGCCCACGCAGAGGGACGGATATCCCTCTATCTCCAATGGCCCTGGCGCCTGGGCATGCGCATGGCACAGCACAAACTGCACCTTGCTCTGGGCCAGCAGTGCCTCACACCGGTGCAGCATGTCGGACTCCAGCTGCAGCGTGCCTGCCATGGTGTGCGCTTCAAAACTGCGCAGCCAGCCCGGCATGAAGGTCAGCGACAAAGCATGTGTTGCGGCAAATCGCAGGCTCTTGGAATTCGCCTCCGCCACTGCACGCGCCGCACCCGGCAATCGCGCCACTTCGGCGAGCAAATCGGGCGCCACCCCTTGAAACCACTGCCCAGCCACTGTGAGTTTGACTGGTTGTGTGCTGCGGTCAAACAGCTCGGCGCCCAGCCACTCCTCCAGCGCCCGCACCCGGCGGCCAAACGCGGGCTGCGTCATGTGGCGATCTTCCGCCGCGCGCGAGAAGTTTCCGATCGAGGCCAACACCATGAAATCTTCGAGCCAGGAGATGTGCATAGCCGGTGCCTTGAAAGCATTGAAGAGAAGAAAAACGGCATTGGTCAAACGCTGCGCGGCTGCGGATCATACCGATCCCGACATTCGTTTCGATACACGGAGCAAGCCATGAAGATCGTTGAAATCAGAGAGAAAACCATCCCCATCAGTTCGCCCATCCGCAACGCCTACATCGACTTCAGCAAGATGACGCTGAGCCTGGTGGCCGTGATCACTGACGTGATTCGCGACGGAAAACCTGTGGTGGGCTATGGCTTCAATTCGAATGGCCGCTATGGCCAGGGCAAGCTGATGCGCGAGCGCTTCATCCCGCGTGTGCTCGAAGCCAATCCAGACTCCCTGATCGACGACAGCGGCAAGAACCTTGACCCGCACAAGATCTGGAACGCCATGTTCACCAACGAAAAGCCTGGCGGCCATGGCGAGCGCTCGGTCGCCATCGGCACCATCGACATGGCCGTGTGGGATGCGGTGGCCAAGATTGAAGGCAAGCCACTGTTCCAGCTGTTGGCCGACCGCTATGGCAACGGCACGCCCAACCGCAAGATCTTCGTCTATGCGGCTGGCGGCTACTACTACCCCGGCCAGGACCACGGCAAGCTCAAGGACGAGATGAAGAGCTACATAGACCGGGGCTACACCGTGGTGAAGAAGAAGATTGGCGGCGCCTCGCTCGACGAGGACCTGCGCCGCATCGACTCCATCCTCAGCGTGCTGCAGGACGGCCAGAAGCTGTGCGTGGATGCCAACGGCCGCTTCGACCTGGACACCGCCATCCAGTACGCCAAGGCGCTCTCGCAGTACGACCTGTTCTGGTACGAGGAGCCTGGCGACCCGCTCGATTTCGAGCTGCAGGCCACGCTGCGCCACTACTACAAGAACCCCATGGCCACGGGTGAAGACCTGTTCTCGATGCAGGACGCACGCAACCTGATCCGCTATGGCGGCATGCGCCCCGACCGCGACTGGCTGCAGTTTGACTGTGCGCTGAGCTACGGGCTGGTGGAATACCTGCGCACGCTCGACATGCTGAAGGAACACGGCTGGTCAGCCAGCCGCTGCATTCCGCACGGCGGCCACCAGATGTCGCTGAACATCGCCGCTGGCCTGGGCCTGGGCGGCAACGAGTCCTACCCCGACCTGTTCCAGCCCTTTGGCGGCTTCCCGGACGGCGTGCAGGTAGTGAACGGCCACGTGACGCTGCCGGACCTGCCCGGCATCGGCTTCGAAGGCAAGGCCGACCTGTACGCACAGATGCAGGCGCTGTCCGCCTGACCATCGCCCTCAAAACACAAACAGAAGGAGACAACGTCATGGGCATTCTGAAGCAAGGAGCTGCAGCCGCAGCCATCGGACTCATCGCCGCCAGCAGCACTACCAGCACGTGGGCGGAGTTTCCGGACAAGCCCGTCACGCTGGTAGTCCCGTTCTCTGCTGGGGGCCCCAGCGACAAGATAGCCCGAGACCTTGCCGAGGCCCTGCGCAAGCCCCTGGCGCAGACCGTGATCGTGGACAACACTGCCGGAGCGGGTGGCACAGTTGGTGCAGCACGCGTCGCGCGCGCTGCACCAGATGGCTACACCTTGCTGGTGCACCACATTGGCATCTCCACCGCGCCCGCGCTGTACAAGAAGCTACCCTACAAGACCCTGGAGGACTTCGAGTACCTCGGACTGATCAATGAGGCACCCTCCGCCCTGATCGGCAAACCCGGCCTCGCGGCCAGCAACTTTGCCGATCTGCGCCAGTGGATCAGCGCCAACGATGGCAAGGTCAACATCGCCAACGCCGGCGTGGGCTCGGCATCCCACCTGTGCGGGCTGGTCCTGCAGGCCAGCTTGCGATCGAAGATGACCTTCGTACCCTACAAGGGCACGGCGCCTGCCATGACCGACCTGATGGGGGGGCAGGTGGACCTGATGTGCGAGCAGGCCACCAACGCCGTGCCCCAGATCGAGGCGAGAAAAGTCAAGATCTACGGCGTTACCAGCAAGCAACGGATGGCGCTGCCGACATTGGCGCAGACGCCTACCTTGGCGGAGGCAGGGTTGGTGGGCTTCGAAATGTCGGTGTGGCATGGGGTGTATGCACCCAAGGGCACGCCGAAAGCCGTTCTGGAGAAGCTGAATGCAGCCATTCGCACCGCACTCAAGGACCCCGAACTCATCCAGCGCGAAGAAGCACTGGGAGTGCGCGTGGTGACCGACGCACGCCTGGAACCCGCAGAGCACAAGAAATATGTGGAAAGCGAAATGCGCCGCTGGGCCAAGATCATCAAGGACTCCGGCGAAACCGCCGATTGATGCATGCAAGAAACAGCAAGGGCACGCCCCAAGGCGAGTCCTTGCCGTCAGCCATCCACGGATGGCTCAGGTCGCAGAGCAGGTGAAGCTCTCTGCCTTGCTCGCATCACCCGTGCCGTTGTAGCGCGGGAACTTGGGGTACTCGCACACCGGGCGCTGGGCCACGGGTGTGCTGGTGCCGGGGGCAAACTTCGTGGCGACCAGCTTGTCGGGCGCCGCGCCCTTTTCCACCCACGCATCCATGGCGGCGAGCAGGTCGATGGAGCGCGGCTCGGTGCCCACGCCGTCCAGGTCGTGCCCGTTGGAGGGCGAGGTGACCATGCGCGCAAAGCCCTGCAACTTGCTGGCGCCCAGGCGCTGCTTGACCGTGTCGAAGTATTCCGCCGTGCGGTACAGCGACACGCAGGTGTCGCCCAGGCCGTACCAGATCAGCAGCTTGCCGCCGTTGTCGGCAAAGACAGAGATGTCGGGGTCCGTGCCGTCGATCATCTCGGCCAGCCGCCGGTACTGCGCCTGGTACTGGGTGGGGTCGTGGGTCAGGATGTTGGCGTTGGGGTTGCCCTCCACCAGGCGCGCGGCCTCCGTCACGGCCATGTGGTTGAACGAATCGGGCGCGTCAAAGCTGGTGCCGAACATGTACGACTGCCAGTCCGACGTGGACGCCCCGCCCCGGCCATAGCGTGGGTAGCCCACTGCACCGCGCGACAGGGTCACGGGTGTCTTGTGGTCGCTGTAGATGAGGCGGATGGATTCGATCTGGCCGGCCGTGAGGCAGCTGTCGTTGTCCGCCCCCTGGCACAGCAGCTCGGTGGGCACGTAGTTGCACGCCTCGATGTTGCCGATGATGCCGTCCTTCAGGCCATCGAGGCCATCACACGCCGCCACCTCGGCCTTGGCATACAGCGCGATCTTGGCGGGGCTCATCCAGTTGTCGCGGCTCTTGAAGATATGGCGCAGCACCGTGGGTCCCAAGTTGACCTGGTGCGCCTGCTGGGCGATGGCGGGCTCCATGGCCACCACACCGTCGTAGTCCTTGGGGTACTTCTGCGTGGAGATGAGCCCCGACCGACCGCCGTTGGAATGGCCCATGTGGTAGCGCCGCACAGGGCGCTTGCCATAGAACTCGGTGGCGATCGTGGTACCCACCTCCAGAACGAAATGGTTGGCCTCGAACGCGTGGTTGCGCAGCGCCACGTCGCTATTGCCCCAGGCAAAACCACGCACCTGGTGGCCAGAGTCGGAGCTGATCTTCACGTACGGGTTGGCCGACGGGCCCACCAGTTGCTGGTACCACGGGTCGTCGGTGGGGATGAAGCCGTCAAAGCCGCCGCCGCCAATGGTCAGCGTCTTGCCGTTCCACTGGGCCGGCGTGGGCAGCTCCACCGCCCAGTTGATGGTGGACTCGGGCGACGAGACGATCTGCCCGCGCACGATGCACACGTCGGGCAACGTGCCCTCGGCCTTGCGCAGCTCGGTACGGGTGACCTTGGCACCATGGGGCAACGCGGTGGAGGCATAGGCCGCGCAGGCTTCGGCCAGGGGCTTGCTGGCCAGCGGGGGGTTGGCGTCGCTGCCACCGCCGCAGGCGGTCAGGGCCACGGCGGCCACGGCACCCAGTGCGCTGGCAGCGGTCCATCGCCCTGCACGTGCCAAGGCGTGAGGGTGGGGGTGGCGTCGGTGCGCCACGGCGAAGGGGTGGGGGTTCGGGAACATGCAAGGGTCTCCTGTTATGGCGGTTCTTCAGGAGCCCAGGCCGGGCGGCGGTCTGGCCCGCACCGGTGTCTGGACTCCGGTGCGGACGATAGGAAAAGGCGGCGTGGTTGCAGCCTCTGCAAATGCAGAGGGAGCGGGAAACTACCGAGCCCTGCAAACTCGCGCGTGGCGCCCCGCCGCCGATCTCTACTGGTGGCGCAGCGCGGCCACCAGCTCCAGCTTGTTGCTCACGCCCAGCGCGGCATAGGCCGTGCGCAGGTAGGTGCGCACCGTGGCGGGCGTGAGGCCCAGCGTGGCCGCAATGTCCTTGTGCGAGCGGCCCTGGGCGTACAGCATGGCGGCGCTCAGCTCGCGCGGTGCCAGGGCTTGCTTGTGCTGGCGCGACGCCAGGCTCACGGCCACCAGTGGCCCGCAGGGCTCCAAGCGCAGGCGGCAGGCCTTGCCCACCGACAGGGTGCAGGGCGCACCCGCCAGCGCCTGCGCCACCACCGGCGGCAGGTGGGTGCCGTGCCAGCCGGGGCTGGCTTCGCCCAACGCCCGGCTGATGCGCAGCCCGGCAAACAGCAGTTCGCCCGACGGCCGGGCCAAGGCAAAGCTGTCCCAGGGGCGGCCGGGCGTGTCGCTTTGCAGGCGCTGCAGACGGTGGTGCCATTGCTGCAGCAGGTGCAGGACGAATTCGCCGAACAGCACGGTCTCTCCGTCCGAGAATTCCGGCCGCGCTGGCGGGCGGTAGATGGAGACAAAAAACATGAGCCCGCTGTGGGGCAGCTCGGCCGTGAGGGCCATACAGTGGTACAGGCCGTGGCGCTGGCTGAAGGCGGCCACCTCCGGGTGCTCGGGTAACGGGCCCACCACGTCACGCTCACGGATCACCACCCCGAGCTGCTGCATGGACTGCAGTCCAAACAGGTCAACCGCCGCCAGCGCATTCCACTCCTCGGCAAAACTGCGGCTCAGGCCGATGCTGCCGTGCAGCCAGTTGCGGGGTGCCACCTGCACATCGCCCGCCGAGACCTCGCCCCACCAGGCGGAATCAAAAGGCACCAGGTCCTGCAAGGTCCGCATGGCCTGGTGCAGCAAGTCCTGCGGGGCCACCTGCTGGGCTTGCTCCGACAGCCGGAGCAGGCTGCGGCTCAGCGCGCGCAGGGGGTCAGAGGCCATGGTGTCTCCTGGTTTTTGGGGCGATGGTAGCCGCCCCACGGTGGCAGCCCCAACCCTCCTGAACCCGTACTACCCGCCAAACCCCTGCGCATCAACTATCATATTGATAGCATCTCAGGCATATAGCACTAACGCCTGAGGCCTCTGGAACACAAAATCAGGCCGTCAACCCGTTCACCGCCTGGAACATCGACTGCCGTGCCTGGCTGATGATCTGGCCCTTCCATGCGTCCGTGTCGGTGTAGAAGGCCTCCAGCATTTGTGCCTTGATCTGGGCTGCCTTGTCAGCGGGTGTGTCGGGGTGCAGGTTGAGCCACTGCTCGGCGCGGATGGCGTTCATCACGTCGAGCACGGGCACCGTGCCGTACTCCATGGCAATGCCGGTGTATTCGGCATGGGGGCACTCGTCGTAGATCGAGGTCCACATCAGGCCGGTGAGGAAGGCCGAGGTGGACGAGCCGTCATAGATCGACGTGACCGGCGTGGCGCCGCCGCCGTCCCACCAGGCGCGCGCGCGGGCCACGGCCACGGCGTTGTCATTGCCCGCGTAGATGCGCTCGCCATGGCCGCTGGGACCCAGGCCCGTGTGCAGGTCGATCCAGGCGATCTTCGACGCGGCCGCACCGTGCTGGCGCAGCACCTGGCGCAGCGTGCGGTTGCTCCAGGTGGGCTCGGTGCCGCCAAAGAACACACCCTGCGGAAACTCGTGCTGCCCTTGCGAGATGGCGGCCTGCCACGCGGCCTCGCCCTTGGTGGCGATGTACTCCGCCACCGCTGCCTGGTTCTCAGGGCCTGGTGGCCACTGCTCGGGCAGCAGCAGGGGCTGCACCTCGCGGTAGGCCGTGTTCACGGGCAGGGGCTTGCTGAAGTCCTGGAAGTTGCGGTTCAGGTCCACGTTCTCGTGCGTGAAGCGGCGAACGTGCGAGAAGCCATACGGGTTCAGTGCATGGATGTAGAGCGTAGCCACACCGGCATCACGTGCCTTGGCGCGCCACTCGGCGTCGTGCAGCGCAAACACCTGCACGCCGCTGCCGCAATAGCCTTCGACGCCATGGCAGGCGCTGCTCACGATGAGCAGCTTCTTCGCATCGGCCGGTCCGTCACGCACCACGTCCATGGCCAGGTCTTCGCCGTCGCGGCCTTGGAGCGGGTGGGCGTGCGATTCGATGGGCAGGCCGGCGGCTGCAGCGGCCTCCAGAAACTTTGTGCGCGCCTGGGCATAGCTGGGCGAGAAGGCTTCAACGATTCCGGTCATGGGCAGGGCTTTCAGGAGTCAGTGGGAAGACAAAAAGAAAACCCGGGCACGCGCGCTGCGCACGCCAGGGTGGAGGAGGATCAACGGCGCGTCAAGCTGCCTCAGGCCGCTTTGGCGGGCTGGGCCAGCCATTCCTCGGCCAGCTTGACCCAGTAGGTCGCGCCCAGCGGGATCAGGTCGTCGTTGAAGTCGTAGCTGGGGTTGTGCAGCATGCAGGGGCCGCCGCCGTGGCCCATCTCGCGGTGGGCGCCGTCGCCGTTGGCAATGAAGCAGTACGCACCGGGCTTGGCCTGCAGCATGTAGGCAAAGTCTTCAGCGCCCATGGTGGGCTCCTGAACCACCACACGCTCTTCCCCCACGATGCCGGTCATGACCTTGCGGGCAAATTCGGCCTCGGCGGGCGAGTTGACGGTGGGTGGGTAGTTGCGCACGAACTCGAACTCGCAGGTGGCATCGTGCGCAGCGCAGTGGTTCTCGGCGATCTGGCGCATACGCTTTTCAATGAGGTCCGTCACTTCGGTGGTGAAGGTGCGCACCGTGCCCTGCAGCTCGACGCTGTCGGGAATCACGTTGGTGGCCTCGCCCGCGTGGATCATGGTGACCGAGATCACGCCCGCGTCCACCGGCTTCTTGTTGCGGCTGATGATGGTCTGGAAGGACTGCACCATGCCGCAGGCAATCGGCACCGGGTCGATGCCGGTGTGCGGCAGCGCCGCATGGCCGCCCTTGCCACGGATGGTGATCTTGAACTCGCTGGTCGATGCCATGACCGGGCCCGGGCTCACGGCAAAGGTGCCCACGGGCATGCCGGGCCAGTTGTGCATGCCGTACACGGCCTCCATGGGGAACTGCTCGAACAGGCCGTCTTCGATCATCACGCGGGCACCGCCACCGCCCTCTTCCGCAGGCTGGAAGATCAGGTACACGGTGCCGTCAAAGTTGCGGTGCTTGGCAAAGTGCTGGGCCGCCGCCAGCAGCATCGCCACATGGCCGTCGTGGCCGCAAGCGTGCATCTTGCCCTTGTGGACGCTGGCGTGGGCGAAGGTGTTGAACTCCTGCATCGGCAGGGCGTCCATGTCGGCGCGCAGGCCAATCGCGCGGCCGTTGGCGCCGCCGTCGCGACCCTTGACGATGCCCACCACGCCCGTCTTGCCCAGGCCCCGGTGGATGGGAATGCCCCATTCGGTGAGTTTTTGCGCCACCACGTCGGCGGTGCGCACCTCTTCGAAGCACAGCTCGGGGTGGGCGTGAATGTCCCGGCGCACCGCTGCAATACTGGCCGCCTGGGTGACGATGGAGTCAATAACGTTCATGATATGTGTCCTTACGATCTCACAGTCTAGCCCGACTCCCACCTCTGTGTCAGTCCGGGTTAATCACCAGTCCACCCCATGATTTCTGCCCACGCCCTCGAACTTGCGCAAACCCTGGTGCGCATGAACACCGTCAGCCACCACTCCAACCTGGAGCTGATCCATTTCATCCGCGACCACCTGGCAAAGCTGGGCGTGAAAAGCCGCCTGACGTTCAACGAGGACAAGACCAAGGCTAACCTGTTCGCCACGCTGGGCGAGGGCAAACCCGCTGGTGTGATCCTCTCGGGCCACACCGACACGGTGCCGTGGGATGGGCAGGACTGGACCATGGACCCGCTGAGCGCTCTGGTCAAGGACGGCAACCTGTACGGGCGCGGCAGCGCCGACATGAAGGCCTTCATTGGCATTGCGGTCTCGCACGCAGAGCAATTCCTGAACAGCGACGCGCCCTTCGCCATCCACCTGGCCTTCAGTTATGAGGAAGAGATCGGCTGCTTTGGCGTCAAGGAGCTGATCGCCGACCTGCGCGACGCCAACATCAAGCCCCTGGCCTGCATCGTGGGCGAGCCCACCAGCATGGTGCCCGCCATTGCCCACAAGGGCGTGTACCGCTACAAGTGCTGCGTGCGCGGCAAGGAAGCGCATTCGTCCCTCACGCCGCACTCGGTCAACGCCATCGAGATGGCCGCCCGCGTGGTGGGCCGGGTGCGCGACATGGCGGAAGATTTTGAAAAGAACGAGCCCCGCTTCGAGGGCTTTGACGTGCCCTTCTCCACCACCAGCGTGGGCCAGTTCCACGGCGGCATCGCCGACAACGTGGTGCCGCGCGACGCAGAGTTCCGCTACGAGTTCCGCGACCTGCCCACGGCCAACGCGGCGCAGATGCAGTCCGAGGTGGTGGCCTACGCCAAGTCGCTGGAGCCTGCGATGAAGAAGGTGGCGCCCGCAGCGGGCTTCGAGTTCGAGACCATCTGCGAGATCCCGAGCTTCCTGGGCAGCAAGGACGACCCGGTGACCCGCCTGGCTCAGGAACTGAGCGGCGAGAAAGGCACCACCCTGGTGGCCTTTGGCACCGAGGCGGGCCTGTTCAAGAACGCAGGCATCTCCACCGTGGTGTGTGGCCCCGGCAGCATCCAGCAGGCCCACCAGCCCGACGAGTACGTGAGCCTGGAGCAGTTGGGACGCTGCGAGGCGTTCATGCAGGGGCTGGCGCGCACGCGCACGCTGGGCTGATCGCTTCTGAGCGGCGGGGGCCAGCGCGCGCGCCCCGCCCAAGCGAGATCAGGTCCGGACCCGACCGTCCCCGGTCAGCATGGACATCTCCACAAACTTTGATGCTGCGTGGCTGGTGCCGCTGAACGACACCGGAAAGCCCGAGATCACCTGGTTGCCAATGGACTCGGTGCCGGTGATGAAGCTCTCGCGTGTGATCTTGCCGCTGGCCTGTGCCTGGCGCAGGCCCTCGGTGAAAACGCGCGCGGCCAGGTAGCCTTCCATGCTGGAGTAGTTGGGCTGCACCTTGTCGCCGCCCTTCTTGATGGTCTCCAGAAACTCGCGCGTGATCTGGCGTGAGGGCTGGTAGGGCGAGGGCACCACCTGCGACACCACCACACCCGCACCGTCCT
>NZ_JADHVT010000150.1 GCF_016783915.1 Acidovorax sp. | reverse complement strand
GGAACAGGCCCTTGACCTGCTCGGGCGTGGCATTGGTGGCCACATCGAAGTCCTTGGGGCGCAGGCCCAGCAGCAGGTCACGCACGGCACCGCCCACGATGTAGGCCTCGAAGCCCGCGTCCTTGAGCGTCTGCACCACCTCGGCCGCGCGGCGGTCCACCAGCTCGGGGTTGATGCCGTGCACCGAGGCAGGCACCTCTTCGCGCTTGCCGAAATGGGGCTTGCCGCCCGAGGTGCCGGGCGTCGATTTGCCCAGCAGTTTGTCGATGAACTTCTTGATCATGGGTAGGGAGGTATCAGGGGGCTGCGCGCGCAGGGGTCAGGAGGCCGTCTGGCTGGCGGGCTCGGCGGAGGGTGCCGAGAACAGGTCCAGTATGCGCCAGCCGCGCTGCTGGGCCAGGGCGCGCAGGCGCGGGTCGGGGTTGGTGGCGACCGGGTGGTTCACCTTCTCCAGCAGGGGTACGTCGTTCATGGAGTCGCTGTAGAACGTGCTCTCCACGTCGGCCCAGCTAAGCTGCCGCTCGGCCAGCCATTGTTCCATGCGGCGCACTTTGCCTTCGCGCATGGTGGGGATGCCGTCGATCTCGCCGGTGTACCAGCCGCTGGTATCACGCACCAGCTGCACGGCCAGGAGCTGCGGCACGCCCAAGGCCTGGGCGATAGGTGTGGTCACAAATTCGTTGGTGGCGGTGACGATCAGCACCTCGTCACCCGCTGCCTGGTGCTGGCGGATCAGATCGAGCGCCTGGGGCGTGATGGCGGGGGTGATGACCTCGCGCATGAACTGCTCATGCGCCGCTGCTGCGGCCTCGGGCCCGCGCAAGCGCACGGCCTCGGTCGCAAAACGCACGTAGTCGTGCACGTCGAGCGTGCCGGCCTGGTAGTGGGCATAGAACTCGTCGTTGCGGCGCGCGAACTCCACCGGGTCGTTCCAGCCGATGCGGATGGTGAACTCGCCCCACTCGTAGTCGGAGTCGAGCGGCAGCAGCGTGTGGTCCAGGTCAAACAGCGCAAGCCGCAGGCGGCGAGATTCAGTAGTCATTCAGTGTCACAAAGGGCAAAAAGAGGTGCGCGGCTTCATTCAGATTCGAGCATCGTCTTGAGCAGCGGAATCGTGATGGCGCGCTGGGTGCGCAGGGCAAACGCGTCGAGCTGGTCCAGCAACTGCATCAGGCTGCCCAGGTCGCGCGAAAAGCGGTTGAGCATGTAGTCCATGACTTCGTCGCCCAGGAACACGCCGCGCGCGTCGGCCTCCTGGCGCAGCACGGCGCGGCGCTCGGCCTCGCCCAGCAGTTGCAGCTGGAACACATGGCCCCAGCCCAGACGGCTGCGCAGGTCGTCGCGCAGCGGCAGGTCGGCGGGGGGCAGGTCGCCCGCCGCCAGCACCCAGCGCTGGCTGCCGCTGGCGGGACTGATGGCGTTGACGAACCAGTTGAAGGCGGTGGCCTGCTGGGCGGTGTCGTACAGATGCACGTCGTCCATGACAACGGCGGCCCAGCGCTCGTCAAAGTCTGGCGGCTCGCCCACCGTAGGGTCCAGCCAGCCCACGCTGGAGCCCTGCTCGCGCAGGGCCTGGCGCACGGCCTGCAGCAAATGGGTCTTGCCGCTGCCCGGTTCGCCCCAGAGGTAGGTGGGCACAGGCGACCGTGTGGTTTCGCTGCTGCCCGCCCCGGCGGCCAGGCGCAGGTGCTGCAGCGCGGCCTCGTTGGGCCCGGCAAAAAAACGCTCCAGGGTCGGCCCGGTGGCCAGGCCGATGTCCAGCGCCAGTTGCTTCATCGTCATGCGCGGCACCCGCACAGCGCAGGCTGAACCGTGGCAGAAGGTGCGGAAACGGCGGTCAGGAAGAGGGTCAGCAGCGGCATCACAAGTGGGTGGGAAGGCACCGGGCCGTCGATGACTCCGGCCAGGCGCGGCGACAAAGTGGCGTACGGCGCGTGGTCACCGACCGGCTCCCTGGCAGGGGCTGGGCGACAATGGCCGCGATTTTAGTCTGCTGCCAGCCCCCTGAGCCGCCGCTCGGCCCCACCCTCGCCTGCCTTGCACCATGACAGCTCCCGCCACCCCCGCCAAGCGCCTGCCCGCCAGCATCTGGGCACTGGGCTTCGTCAGCCTGCTGATGGACGTGTCATCCGAGATGATCCACAGCCTGCTGCCGGTGTTCCTGGTCACCTCGCTGGGGGTCAGCATGCTCACGGTGGGCCTCATCGAGGGGGCTGCGGAAGCCACGGCGCTGATGCTCAAGGTGTTCTCAGGCGTGCTGAGCGACTGGTGGGGGCGGCGCAAGCCGCTGGCGGTGCTGGGCTACGGGCTGGGAGCGTTGTCCAAGCCGCTGTTTGCCATCGCACCCACCGTGGGCCTGGTGGTCACGGCGCGCCTCATTGACAGGGTGGGCAAGGGCATCCGGGGAGCGCCGCGCGACGCGCTGGTAGCCGACCTGGCGCCGCCCGGCATGCGCGGCGCGGCGTTCGGGCTGCGTCAGTCGCTGGACACCGTGGGCGCCTTTCTGGGCCCGTTGCTGGCCATGGGCCTGATGCTGCTGTGGGCCAATGACTTCCGCGCGGTGTTCTGGGTGGCCGTGATTCCGGCCGCCCTGTGTGTGGCGCTGCTGCTGGTGGGCGTGCGCGAACCCGAGCGCGCCGCCAGCGCCGTGCGCACCAACCCCATCCGCCGCGAGAACCTGCGCCGCCTGGGCGGCGCCTACTGGTGGGTGGTGGCCCTGGGCGCCGTGTTCACGCTGGCGCGCTTCAGCGAGGCATTTTTGGTGCTGCGCGTGCAACAGGGTGGCCTGCCACTGGCCTGGACGCCCCTGGTGCTGGTGCTGATGAACGTGGTGTTTGCACTGGGCGCCTACCCGCTGGGCAAACTGGCAGACAGCACGCGCCACACCACGCTGCTGGCCTGGGGGCTGGTAGCGCTGATCGCGGCCGATGCGCTGCTGGCCTTCAGCGACCGGGGCGCCGCCGCCTGGCTGGGCATTGCACTGTGGGGCCTGCACATGGCCATGACGCAAGGGCTGCTGGCCACCATGGTGGCCGACACCGCACCGGCCGACCTGCGGGGCACGGCATTTGGCATGTTCAACCTGGTCAGCGGCGTGGCGCTGCTGGTGGCCAGCGGCCTGGCAGGTCTGCTGTGGGACCGGCTGGGCGCCAGTGCCACGTTTGGTGCCGGAATCCTGTTTGCCACGCTGGCGCTGGCCGGTGTACTGGTGCAATCTGCCCGGCATGGCCGTCCCCCAAAGCCCCCTGCCCCACAGGGCTGAGCGGGGGCGCCTAAGCGTGCCCCTTAAAATCCCCGGATTCCAGCCCGCCCGGCGGGCCTACCAGCACCACACCATCCATGAGCTCTTCTGCCCCCTCCACCCCCATCTCCTACAAAGACGCCGGCGTTGACATCGACGCGGGCGACGCCCTGGTCGAGCGCATCAAGCCGCTGGCCAAGAAGACCATGCGCGAAGGCGTGCTGGCGGGCATCGGCGGCTTTGGCGCGCTGTTTGAAGTGCCCAAGCGCTACAAGGAGCCCGTGCTGGTCTCCGGCACCGATGGCGTGGGCACCAAGCTCAAGCTGGCGTTTGAATGGAACATGCACGACACCGTGGGCATCGACCTGGTGGCCATGAGCGTGAACGACGTGCTGGTGCAAGGCGCCGAGCCCCTGTTCTTCCTGGACTACTTTGCCTGCGGCAAGCTTGACGTGGACACGGCCGCTGCCGTGGTGGGCGGCATTGCCAAGGGCTGCGAGCTGTCTGGCTGCGCCTTGATCGGCGGCGAAACGGCCGAGATGCCCGGCATGTACCCTGCGGGCGAATACGACCTGGCCGGCTTTGCCGTGGGTGCGGTCGAAAAATCCAAGATCCTGACCGGCAAGGACGTGGCCCCTGGCGACGTGGTGCTGGGCCTGGCCAGCCATGGGGTGCACTCCAACGGCTTCTCTCTGGTGCGCAAGTGCATTGACCGCGCCGAAGCCGCAGGCACCGTGCCCGCCACGCTGGACGGCAAGCCCTTCAAGCAAGCCATCATGGAACCCACCCGCCTGTACGTGAAGAACGTGCTGGCTGCGCTGGCTTCACACCCCATCAAGGCCCTGGCCCACATCACCGGCGGCGGTTTGCTGGAGAACATCCCCCGCGTGCTGCCCGACGGCACCGCCGCGCACCTGAAGAAGGGCAGCTGGCCCCAGACCGAGCTGTTCGCCTGGCTGCAGAAGACGGCGGGCATCGACGACATCGAGATGAACCGCACCTTCAACAACGGCATCGGCATGGTGGTGGTGGTGGATGCGGCCAACGCCGAAGCCACGGCCGCCACGCTGCGAGCTGCCGGTGAACAGGTCTACGCGATTGGCACGATCGCAGCGCGTGGCGAAGGCGCCGCCGTGGTGGTGGCCTGATACCCGGCCAGCAACACCGCCCCCTCACCGCGCATGGCGCAGCGCCCCGCTCCACCCCCCTCAGCGCAACCTGAGCCCACGCCCACCACCCTGCCCCCGCGCGCCCTGAACCAGGGCATCGTGGTGGCCAGCTATCTGCTGGTGGCCGCTGCGCTGCTGCTGGTGATGTGGCGTGGCCTGCTTCCCGGCCTGCTGTGTGTGTGTCTGGGCTTTTTGCTCACCCGGGCGCTCACGGGCTGGTTTGCAGCGGGGCTGGGCCGGATCCAGCGCCAAGCCGCCCCATCCCCCACCAGCCTGCGCGTGGCCCAGGTCACGGCCGCTGGTCTGGTGATGCTGCTGCCCCTGGCGCTGCTGGCGCTGGGCCTGACCCATTCGCGTGGCTACCTGGTCAGCGCACCGCAGCAGTACCAGGAACTGCTCACCTACATGGCCCGCACGGTGCTGGAGCTGCGCCTGAAGCTGCCCGCCGACATGGCCTCCCACCTGCCCGAGGGCGTGGCCGACATCCAGCGCATCATTGCCAGCTATCTGGGCGCCAAGGCCGGTGCGCTGGCCATGGCGGGGCGGGCCTGGCTCGCCGGTGTGCTGTTTGCCTATGTGGGCCTGCTCATCGGCGCGCTCGCCGCCGTGCGCCCGCCGGTGCTGGCGCGCGGCCCGCTGGCCCAGCAGCTCAAGCTGCGCATCACGCTGTTTGGCGAGGCGTTCCGCCAGATCGTGGCGGCGCAGTTCTGGATCGCGGCGTTCAACACCCTGCTCACCGCCCTGTTCCTGCTGTTCGTGCTGCCGGTGTGGGGGCTGCAGCTGCCTTACACGCCGGTGCTGATCACCTTCACCTTCGTGGCCGGGCTGGTGCCCATTGTGGGCAACCTGGTGTGCAACGTGGTGATCACCATCGTGGGGCTGTCGGTGTCGCCGCTGGCGGCCGCCGCCTGCCTGGGGTTTTTGATCCTGATCCACAAGGCCGAATATGTGATCAACGCCAAGGTGGTGGGCCGCCGCACCCAGATGGGTGTGTGGGAGCTTCTGAGCGTGATGTTCGTAGCCGAGGCCGTGTTTGGCCCTGCGGGGCTGGTGGCGGCGCCGCTGTTCTACGCCTACCTCAAGAAGGAACTGGTGGCCGCTCGGCTGGTGTGACCGCAGCCAGGCAGTGGCCTGCGGGCACCCCGGAGCCACCCGCGCGGACAGTCACTTTTTGATAGCAGCAAGCACAATCAGCACTAACGCTTGCGGCCATTTTCTTGACTATTTTCCGAATTGACGGGCCACAAAGGCCCAGATGAGCGCCGACGCATCGGGCCCGGCCGGGTCGCTGTAGGGCAACTGCGCGGCGCCGCCGCTCCAGGCATGGGCCAGCCCGACCACCTCACGCAGCGCCACCACAGTGCGGCCACGGGTCTTGAATTCGGTCACCCGCATGGGATAACGCTGGCCACGCTGGAGGGTGCGGATGGCACCCGCCCGCGCACCCAGCGCACCAGCCCACAACAAGGCGGTGGCCGCCGCGTTGCGCACCGACACCACGCCATCGGCATCGCCATGCAGGATCAGCAGCGGCGGCAAGGCCGCAGGGGCGCTGACGGGAGGCACCGTGGGAGCCGCCGCCCTGACCGCAGCGGCCACTGGCGGTGGCACGGGCAA
Organism: Acidovorax sp.; assembly: GCF_016783915.1. Lineage (GTDB taxonomy): Bacteria > Pseudomonadota > Gammaproteobacteria > Burkholderiales > Burkholderiaceae_C > Acidovorax. The sequence continues at coordinate 4,751 of NZ_JADHVT010000150.1, read as the reverse complement.
ATGGGCTTCGCGGCGGCCATGCATGGCGGCCAGGGCCGTGGCGGCAGATTCAGCCGTGCCGGGCGCCACGCCGGAATGCATGGCCACCGCGCAGAATCGGTCGGGGTAAAGCGCCGCCATCAGCACCGCCATGCTGGCGCCTGCCGACAACCCGGCTACAGCTACCCGCGCCAGGTCTACCGGGAGCCGGCGTGCCACCTTGTCCACGGCGGCCAGCAGCGTGGCGGCTTCGGCCTCGGCCCGGCCGCTGCGGCGTTCAAACCAGTTCCAGCAGCCGTGGGCATTGGCCATGCGTTCCTGCTCGGGGTACAGCACCACAAACCGATGGCGCGCTGCCAGCCGGTTCATGCGCGACACGGCGGCCATGTCCCGCCCCGTCTGCCCACAGCCGTGCAGCATCACCAGCAGCGGCAGCTTTTCGCCCTGGCGCAGGGCCAGCCCAGCGGGCACATACGCATGGAACCGCCGCGCCCCCGCGGGGCCGGGCGCAATGCCAGACATCCACTCACCCCGCGCCGGCACCGGCTTGCCTGCGGCGCGCGGAGTACGGGCCGTGTAGGGCGCTTTGGCAACCGCCGACTTCCGTGGCGCTGCCCGCAGCTTGGAAGCTGCCTTGGCCCGCACCGGCCGGGTGGTCGTCCGCGCAGCCCTCGCGGCTTTCTCAAAAGCCTTGAGATTGCGCTGGTAGGCCCGCGCCAGGGACGACAGCGAGAACAGGCGGGAGCGGCGGGGCATAGGCAGGCAGGTGGTCTGGCGGGTGATGTTCAAAAATCAGGGAAAACCCTAGCCACCTTAACAGCTTCCTACTTCACTTGGATATTGCTATATTTTTAATAGCTACAAAAGCAATATTGACTGGCGCACACCGCCGATCTGGCTTCAAAACCCGTCCCCAGGGGCGAGAGCAGCACCTGAAATGGCCTGCCCCGTCAGCCAAGCACACCATCCGCCAGAAAATGATGGCTGAAATTGATCGAATCCTGTCTCCGCCAGTTCGGACGTTGGGCCTCTTTACAAAGAACATAAGCGCATCCCAGCCACCTTCTTAGCGAGCACACCATGAAAACCTGTCTGATAGTGATTGATGTCCAGGAATCGTTCCGCCACCGCCCCTTTTTCACCGAACACGACCTGCCTGCCTACCTGCAAGCGCAGAACACGCTGATCGACGGGTGTGTCGCCCAGGGTATCCCGGTGGTGCGCGTGTTCCACAGCGACGGCCCCGAAGTCGCCGAGAACCCGTTTTCGCAGGCCTCGGGCCAGGTGCGGCCGCTGAAAGGCTTGGCCACCTTCAACGCAGCAGCCACCTTCACCAAGTCGCGCCACAGCGCGCTGGTGGGCACGGGCCTCGATGTGTGGCTGACACGCCATGGCATCCAGCGCCTGATCGTGAGCGGCATCCGCACCGAACAATGCTGCGAAACCACCACCCGCCACGCGTCCGACCTGGGCTGGGACGTGGACTACGTGACCGATGCCACGCTGACCTGGGACATGGTGCAGCCCGACGGCCAGGTGCTGGCGGCGGCCGACATCAAGACCCGCACCGCCACCGTGCTGCAAGGCCGCTTTGCGACCCTGTGCACCGTGCAACAGGCGCTGGACCGGGCGGCCGCATGAGCGCCGCGCCGGGCCGCCCCAAGCAAGCTCGCACCGCAGGCGAAGCCGAAGGTACAACAGTGAGCGCCCAGCCATTGCAGGTCGCCATCCTGGTGTTCGAAGACGTGGAGGCCCTGGACCTGGGCGGGCCCTATGAGGTCTTCACCACCGCCAGCCGCATGCACCAGCGGCAACATCCCGGCGCGCCTGCACCGTTTGTGGTGCAGTGCGTGGCCCGCAGCCTGGACCCGGTGCGCGCCCGGGCGGGTTTGCGCGTGTTGCCCGATGCGGACTTTGCCAGCGCCACCGCGCCCGATGTGCTGATCGTGCCCGGCGGCGTGGTCGATGCCGCTGCGGCCTGCCCCGCCACCCGCACCTGGGTGGTCCAGGCGGCAGGCCGTGCGCAGATCACGGCCTCGGTGTGCACAGGGGCCTTCATCCTGGCCGCAGCCGGTGTGCTGACCGAAGGCCCGGCCACCACCCACTGGGAGGACACCGCCGACCTGCGCACGCAGTACCCCGCGCTCGACGTGCAGGAGAATGTGCGCTGGGTGGACCGGGGCGCGCTGGTCACATCCGCTGGCATCAGCGCTGGCATCGACATGAGCCTGCACCTGGTCACCCGGCTGCTGGGCGCGGCGCTGTCCGAGCGCACGGCCCGCCAGATGGACACGCCCTGGAACCCCCAGCCCTGACACGCTTTTAGCCTGACCCAAAGCCATCGATGCAAAACCCGGCCTCCTCCCCCATCCACGTCTATTTCGCCCTGCTGCCGGGCAGCCTGGTGCTGGACTGGGCGGGCCCGGCCGAAGCGCTGCGCATTGCCAACCAGACCCTGGCCAAGCAAGGCCAGCCCGAGCGGTTTGTGCAGCACTTTGTGAGCCCCACGCCCGAGTCTGTCTCGTCGGTCGGCGCCGTGCTGACCCAGCTGGAGCCACTGCCTGCCACCCTGCCCAGCCCCGCCTGGGTGGTGCTGGTGGGCCTGGCCGGGCAACACATCGCGGTGGACGGCGACGAGGCCCGCGCGCTGCTGCACTGGCTGCGCGGGCTGCGGCCCGTGGCGGGGCAGCTGGAGCTGATCACCGTGTGCGCGGGCTCGGTGCTGGCCGCCCATGCCGGCCTGCTCACGGGGCGCCGCGCCACCACCCACCACCAGCATCTGGACGAGCTGGCCGCCGTGGACCCGCGCTGCGATGTGGTGGCCAACCGCGTGTTTGTGGCCGACGGCGCCGTGTACAGCAGCGCGGGCGTGACAACAGGCATCGACCTGCTGCTGCACCGCATCTCCGACACCTGCGGCCCCGCGCTGGCGGCCCAGGTGGCACAGGCCATGGTGGTGGCCCTGCGCCGGGGGCCCAACGACCCGGAGTTCTCGCCCTTTCTGCACCACCGCAACCACCTGCACCCGGCCCTGCACCGCGTGCAGGACGCCGTAGGCCAACAGCCCCAGGCCGACTGGAGCGTGCCGCAAATGGCCGAGGTGGCACACACCTCACCCCGGCATCTGACGCGGCTGTTTCTGGAACATGCGGGCATCGCCCCGCTGCAATACCTGCGCCGCATCCGCCTGGCCACGGCCGAGGCCGCGCTGCGTTCGGGCCAGAACGTGACGCAGGCGGCGCTGATGGCGGGGTTCAGCTCCGACACGCAGCTGCGCCGGGCCTGGCACCAGTTCGGGCGCGGCGGCACGCCATCACAGGGCAGTGCGCGCAGCCACTGAGGGGCCCGTCCGGTGTGATGCCGCGCGATGCACGCGACACGGTACCCGCCGATAATGAAGCCCTTTGCCGCACCACCCGCCGGGTCGCCACCATGCAAGAACCACCCCGCCCCGCCAACGAGCCCGACCGCCTGCAGGCGCTGCGCCAGCTGCTGATTCTGGACACGCCGCCCGAAGAGCGATTTGACCGCCTGACGGCCTTTGCTGCGCAGGAGTTCGATGTGCCCACGGCGCTGCTCTCGCTGATCGATGACGACCGCCAGTGGTTCAAGTCGCGGGTGGGCATGGATTCGTGCGAGACCCCGCGAAGCATCTCGTTCTGCGGCCACGCCATCCTGCAGGACGACATCATGGTCGTGCCCGATGTGAACCAGGACGAGCGCTTCATCGGCAACCCGCTGGTCACAGGGGAGCCCTACATCCAGTTTTATGCGGGCGCTCCGCTCAAGCTGCCCAATGGGCACAACGTGGGCACCCTGTGCCTGATCGATAGCAAACCGCGCACCCTGGACGACATCGACCTGGCCATCCTGGGATCGCTGCGCGATCTGGCAGTGGAAGAACTGGTGCGCCGCGAGAAGGGAGACGCTGCCCCATGAACGACCGCAGTCCCCAGGACATCCTGCTGGTTGAACCCAGTTCGCTGACCGGCAGCATCATCGTGACCACGGCCCGCCAGCTGAACCTGCCCGTGGTACGGCAGGTGAACAGCGTGCGCATGGCCCAGCAGCGGCTGAGCCAAGCGAACTATGCGGGCGTGATCGTCTCGCTCGACGAACAGGAGCAGGAGGCAGTCGCCTTGCTGGAGCAGGTGCGCAACGATGAACTGGCCGTCAGCGCCGATGTGCCGGTGGCGGTGACCACCACGCAGGTCGATGCCTCCACCGCCGTGAAGATGAAGGCCCTGCAGGTGCGGCGGGTGCTGATCAAGCCCTTCAAGGTGCGGGATGTGATCGCCACCATTGCACTGCTGAAGGACGCGTAGCCAAGCCCGCGAGCGCAGGGATCCAGCGGCCTCAGTAAACCTCTGGCACGTACATGCTGGCAGGCACGGGCTGGCGCAGGTATTCGGGGTTGCGCACGCGGTCGGGCAGCACCACGGGCGGGTGTGACACCTCCTGGTAGGGCAGCTGCGACAGCAGGTGCGCAATGCAGTTCAAGCGCGCCTTTTTCTTGTCCACCGCCTGCACCACCCACCAGGGTGCTTCGGGGATGTGGGTGCGCTCCAGCATCGTTTCCTTGGCCTTGGTGTAGGCCTCCCAGCGCACGCGGCTTTCCAGATCCATGGGGCTGAGCTTCCACTGCTTGAGCGGGTCGTGAATACGGCCCAGAAAGCGCAGGTGCTGCTCTTCATCGGTGATGGAGAACCAGTATTTGACCAGCGTGATGCCCGAACGCACCAGCATCTTTTCAAACTCGGGCACGGTGCGGA
>NZ_JADHVT010000035.1 GCF_016783915.1 Acidovorax sp. | reverse complement strand
GTTGAACGCGGTGATCAACAGGCCCGGCGTGTTCAAGGGCATGTCTTCGCACTACAGCGGCGCAGGCTTCTCGGGCATGACGTTCAAGTTCCATGGCCTGAGCAACGATGAATTTGCGCAGTGGGTGCAAAAAGCCAAGACCGAAGGCAAGCCCTTGGACAAGGGCACCTACCTGAACCTGGTCAAGCCCAGCGAACGCGATCCGGTACAGCGCTTTGCCTCGGTGGACGAAGGCCTGTATGACAAGGTGCTGAACCGCTGCGTCGAAGACGGAAAGATGTGCATGCACCACATGATGGCCGTTGACGCCCTGGGTGGCGACGCCTACGTGCGCGCTGCAGGGCTGAACCTGCCCCAGGACGTCTGCACCGTGCAAAACGCCTCTCAGGTTGTGGCAGCACTCGAAACCCGCAACGCACCGGCACCAACGTCTGGCGCCAGCATCCGTTAATGAGCACTCCTATGTCCTCCGAAACCGTATCTCCTGCCCATTGGGCGCTGGGCCGCCTCAGCTGGGACGCCGTGCCGATGGCGCACGAGCCCATCGTGCTGGCCACTTTTATTGCCGTGGTGCTTGGCGGCCTGGTCGTCGTGGCCGGCATCACCAAGTTCCGCCTGTGGGGCCCTCTGTGGCGCGACTGGATCTGCAGCATTGACCACAAACGCATCGGCATCATGTACATGATCCTGGGCTTGGTGATGCTGCTGCGTGGCTTTGCCGACGCTGTGATGATGCGCCTGCAGCAGGCCATGGCCTTTGGCGACAACATGGGTTACCTGCCGCCGCACCACTACGACCAGATCTTCACCGCACACGGCGTGATCATGATTTTCTTCGTGGCGATGCCGCTGGTCACGGGGCTGATGAACTACCTCGTGCCCCTGCAGATCGGGGCGCGCGACGTGTCCTTCCCGTTCCTGAACAACTTCAGCTTCTGGATGACCACGGCGGGCGCCGTGCTGGTGATGGTGTCGCTGTTCCTGGGCGAGTTCTCCACCTCCGGCTGGCTGGCACTGTCCAACCTGGGGGCGCAGAGCCCGAGTACGGGTCTGGATTACTACATCTGGGCGCTGCAAATTGCCGGGGTGGGCACCACGCTCTCGGGTATCAACCTGATCGTGACCATCATCAAGATGCGCGCACCGGGCATGAGCCTGATGAAGATGCCCGTGTTCACCTGGACTGCCTTGTGCACCAACGCGCTGATCGTTGCGTCGTTCCCCGTGCTCACGGCCGCACTGGTGCTGATGTCGCTGGACCGCTATGTCGGCACCAACTTCTTCACCAATGAGCTGGGTGGCAACCCCATGCTGTACGTGAACCTGATCTGGATCTGGGGCCACCCTGAGGTGTACATCCTGGTGCTGCCTGCCTTCGGTGTGTTCTCCGAAGTGGTCGCCACCTTCAGCAAGAAGCGTCTGTTCGGCTACACCTCCATGGTGTACGCCACGGTGTGTATCACCATCCTGTCGTACCTGGTGTGGCTGCATCACTTCTTCACCATGGGCTCGGGTGCCAGCGTGAACACCTTCTTCGGTATCACGACCATGATCATCTCGATCCCCACGGGCGCGAAGATATTCAACTGGCTGTTCACCATGTACAAGGGCCGCATCCGCTTTGAGCTGCCCATGATGTGGACCGTGGCGTTCATGGTCACGTTCGCCATCGGCGGCATGACCGGCGTGCTGCTGGCCGTGCCCCCGGCCGACTTCGTGCTGCACAACAGCCTGTTCCTCATCGCCCACTTCCACAACGTGATCATCGGCGGCGTGGTGTTTGCCATGTTTGCCGGCATCAACTACTGGTACCCCAAGGCGTTTGGCTACAAGCTCGACCGCACCTGGGGCGTGCGCTCCTTCTGGCTGTGGCTGGTGGGCTTCTGGGTGGCGTTCACGCCGCTGTATGTGCTGGGCCTGATGGGCGTCACCCGCCGTGCCAACCACTTCGAAGACCAGTCACTTCAGATCTGGTTCGTGATCGCTGCCATCGGCGCGGCCATGATTGCCGCAGGCATTGGTTGCTTCCTGATCCAGCTGGTGGTCAGCTTCCTGAAGCGCGACCAACTGCGCGACTGGACGGGCGACCCCTGGGACGGCCGCACGCTGGAGTGGGCCACCTCGTCGCCTCCACCCAACTACAACTTTGCCTTCACCCCCGTGGTGCACGAGATCGACGCGTGGTGGGACATGAAGAAGCACGGATACAAGCGTCCTCTGGCGGGCTTCCAGCCCATCCACATGCCGGCCAACACTGGCGCTGGCGTGGTGATCTCGGGGCTGTCGCTGGTGTTCGGCTTTGCACTGATCTGGCACATGTGGCTGCTGGCGGGCGTCTCGTTTGCGGCCGTCGTTCTGGCCGCCATCATCCACACGTTCAACTACAAGCGTGACTTCTACATCCCGGCATCCGAGGTGATCTCCACCGAAGAAGCCCGCACACTCCAACTGGCCCGCCATGTCTGATATCCGCATCCACGCTGGCGCCGCAGCAGGCGCCCTGGCCCCGCGCGAGTACCACCTCGCGCACGAGCCCCATCCTGAAAACGGCACGGCCCTGGGTTTCTGGCTGTACCTGATGAGCGACTGTCTCATCTTTGCAGCGCTGTTCGCCACCTACGGCGTGCTGGGTCGCAGCTATGCCGCAGGCCCCACCGGCGCGCAGTTGTTCGACCTGACCCTGGTGGCCATCAACACCGCCTTCCTGCTGCTGTCGTCCATCACCTTCGGTTTTGCCATGCTGCGCAAGCAGCTGGGCGATGTGCGCGGCACGCTGCTGTGGCTGGCGGTAACCGGCGTGTTTGGCCTGTGCTTTCTGGGGCTGGAGCTGTATGAGTTCTCGCACCTGCTGCACGAAGGCGCTGGCCCGCAGCGCAGTGCCTTCCTGTCGGCATTCTTCACGCTGGTGGGCACCCACGGCCTGCACGTCACCTTCGGCCTGATCTGGCTGGTAGTGCTGATGGTCCAGATTGGCAAGCATGGCCTGATCCCCGAGAACAACCGCCGCCTGATGTGCCTGTCCATGTTCTGGCACTTCCTGGACGTGGTCTGGATCGGCGTTTTCACCTTTGTGTACCTGATGGGGGTGCTGTAAATGAGCGCACAACACGCAACACAAGCGCACGATGCGCATGGTCATGACGATCACCACCACGACGCAGGCCCGCACAGCACGTTCTCGGGCTACATGACGGGGTTTGTGCTGTCCATCATCCTCACAGCCATTCCCTTCTGGCTGGTGATGGCCAAGGTGATCGCGGACCGCAACACGGCCGTGCTGGTGCTGGGCGGCTTCGCCGTGATCCAGATCCTGGTACACATGGTGTTCTTCCTGCACATGAACGGCAAGATCGAAGGGGGCTGGACCCTGCTGTCCACCATCTTCACAGTGGTGTTTGTAGCCATCGCCATTGCGGGTACCTTGTGGGTGATGTTCCACATGAATGCCAACATGATGCCGGAGCACCCCACCCCCACGCCTCCCACACACGAGGCGCCAGGGCACTCCACACCTTGATGCCGGCAGCCCACGCCACCATGGCCCCGCCGCGCCGGGGGTTGCGCCGCGCGGTCCTGCTGGTGCTGGGCATTGCCTTGTTCCTGGGCTTTGTTTCTCTGGGCACCTGGCAGGTCCAGCGCCGTATCTGGAAGCTGGATCTCATCGAAAGGGTGGACCAACGGGTGCATGCAGCACCGGTCGCGCCGCCCCCTGTGGAGCAGTGGTCCAGCATCGATGCAGCACGCCATGAGTACCAGCCCGTGGCCCTCCAGGGCCGCTGGTTGCCCGGCAAGACGGTGCTGACGCAGGCTGTCACTGAGCTGGGCGCAGGCTTCTGGGTGATCACGGCCCTGCAACGGGATGACGGTACCCAGGTGCTGGTGAACCGGGGTTTTGTGCCCCAAGAGCAGCGCACCCAATGGCTGGAAGCGTCGACCCCTGCTGGTGGCCCTGTCACCGTACAGGGGCTGTTGCGCATGACCGAACCAGACGGTGGCTTTCTGCGTACCAACGACCCAGCGCAGCAGCGCTGGTACTCGCGCGATGTGGCGGCCATCAGCAGCGCGCTGGGTCTGCCCCGGGCGGCTCCGTTTTTTGTAGACGCTGGACTTCCGGGTGCTGGAGTTCCGGGTGCAACGGCGGCTGCTTCAGCAGCTCCCAGCTGGCCCCGCGCGGGCATGACGGTCATCCGATTCCACAACAGCCATCTGGTGTACGCCCTGACCTGGTATGGTCTTGCGCTCATGGTTGTGGCGGCGGGCTGGTATGTGGCACGCTACGAGCGCAGCTTGAGCGCCCAGAGCCGCCCACCAACCACCGATGAACACCCTCCAACGCCCTGAACCCGTCACGCCCCCTGCGCAGCGCAATGCGCGTTCAGCCGACGCGGCAGCCGGCATCAAGAACCTGCAGCAACTGATCGAGCTGCGCTGGATTGCGGTGGTGGGCCAGGTGTTCACCATCGAGATGGCGCACTACAGCCTGGCCTTGAAGCTCCCGCTGCAGGAAATGCTGCTCGTGGTCGGCTGCCTGGCGGTCTTCAACGTGGTGAGCCTGCTGCGCCTGCGCACGGGCCGCGCGGTGCGCAACGTGGAGCTGTTCCTGGCGCTGCTGATTGACGTGGCGGTGCTCACCGTGCAGCTGTACCTGAGCGGCGGCACCAGCAACCCGTTTGTTTTTCTGTACCTGCTGCAGATCACGCTGGGCGCGGTGCTGCTGCGCGGGGCCTACATCTGGTCCATCGTGATCATCACCGTCCTGTGCTTTGCTGCGCTGGCAGACCACCACCTGCCGCTGGCCCTGCCCCAGGATCTGCACCAGGGCTTGTCGAGTCTGTATGTGCTCGGGCTGCTGGTGTGCTTCGTGCTCAACGCCACGCTGGTGATGGTGTTCATCACCCGCATCAACCGCAACCTGCGCGAGCGCGACGCCCGCCTTGCGGCAGCGCGGCGTCGCCGCGTCGAAGAAGAGCACATCGTCCGCATGGGCCTGCTGGCGTCCGGCGCCGCGCACGAGCTGGGCACTCCGCTGTCCACACTTGCGGTCATCCTTGGCGACTGGCAGCACGACAAGCGACTGGCCGCCAACGCAGCACTCAAGGAAGACATTGCCGAAATGCAGACCCAGGTGCAACGGTGCAAGAGCATCGTGAGCGGCATCCTGCTCTCGGCGGGTGAAACGCGCGGCGAGGCGTCGGTGCAGACCACCGTGCGCAAGTTTGTCGATGCGCTGGCACAGGAGTGGCGCAGCACCCGCACGATCCCCCAGTTTGACTATGACAACGACTTCGGCACCGACACCCCCATGGTGTCGGACACCACCCTCAAGCAAATGGTTTTCAATGTGCTGGACAATGCACGCGATGCCTCGCCAGGCTGGGTGCGGCTGGCGGTCACGCGCAATGCCGACGCCTTGTGCATGACTGTGACCGATGCCGGCCCCGGCTTCGCGCCCGACATGCTGTCCAAGCTCGGTACTCCCTACCAGTCCTCCAAAAACCGCCCCGGCGGTGGTCTGGGCCTGTATCTGGTACTGAACGTGGCCCGGACTCTGGGTGGCAGCGTCGAAGCACGCAACCGGCCCGAAGGGGGCGCACAGGTGACCATAGAGCTGCCCCTGGCCGCCATTGCGCTGCCCGAGAAAGTATGAATGAACGAAAGAACCCGCCGTGGACATTGAAGAAGCGCAACGACAGCTGCTGATCGTCGAAGACGACGAGGCTTTCGCGCGAACATTGGCACGCTCGTTTGAGCGGCGCGGCTACAGCGTGTTGCAGGCTGCAAGCCTCGCCGATGTGGAGGCCTTGCTGAAGCAGCACCAGCCCGGCTATGCGGTGGTGGACCTCAAGCTCAAGGGCGAGGCCTCTGGCCTGGCCTGCGTGCAGACGCTGCACGCAGCTGACGATGGGATGCTGATCGTGGTGCTGACCGGCTTTGCCAGTATTGCCACAGCCGTGGAGGCGGTGAAACTGGGCGCCTGCCACTATCTTGCCAAGCCCTCCAACACCGACGACATAGAAGCTGCTTTTGGCCTGAAAGCAGGCAATGCCAAAGTGGAGCTGACCAATCGCTCCAGCTCCATCAAAACCCTGGAATGGGAACGCATCAACGAGGTCCTGGCAGAGACTGGCTTTAACCTGTCAGAGGCCGCGCGGCGCCTGGGCATGCACCGCCGCACGCTCACGCGCAAGCTCGAAAAAAAGCAGGTGCGTTAGCGCCAACGGCTTTGGGCCCGCTCTCCCCTGTGCGGTGCCCAGCCATCTCGTGGAGCGCAATCTGCACGGCCGTCATGCGCTCCTCTGGGGCCCCGAAGGCACTCAGGCAGCCTCAGGCACTGCCTTCAGCATCTGCTGCTCGAACGCACGCAAGCGCTTGTAGATCGAGATCTGCTCCACCACCGTGCTCCAGTTCAGCACCAGAAACTGGAAGGACTCCAGCACCTTGTCAAAGGCCCGTGCAATCTGCTGCATCACGCCCAGGGTGATCACGCCCGCAATCAGCGTGGGGCCCAGAGCCACCAGGGGCACCAACACACTGACCTGCAGGTAAGACCACTTCACCACATCAAAGTACAGGTAGTGAAAAAACAGCCGGAAGTAATTGCGGCGCACGCCTGCGAACAGCTCGGCTGCGGTGGGTGGAGAGGCCCGGTTCGGATCATCCTCACCCAATACCAGCTCCTTGCGGTACGCCGCCTCCACGCGCTGGTTGTGAAACTCCAGCCCCGGCAGCTTCACGCCCACGCAGGCCAGCAGCAGCGTGCCTCCCAATGACCAGGCCAATGCCACCCAGACCAGGGAGTGAGGAACGGCACCGATCAAAGGCAACGCGGTGACTTTGTCTGACAGCGCCCAAAGCACCGGCAGAAAGGCCCCGAGCGTCATGAGGCTGCGCATGAAGCTCAGGCCCAGGTCCTCCATGGTGCGGGCGAAACGCATGGTGTCTTCCTGCACACGCTGTGCCGCACCCTCAATATGGCGCAGGCGTGGCCAGGCTGCCATGTAGTGTTCGTTCATCGCTTGGCGCCAGCGGAAGATGTAGTGCTTGCTGAAAAAATCTACCAGCACTGCCGTCGTCACGTAGATCATGGCAATGCGCGCAAAGGTCGTGAGCTGCCCCCAGAACTGCTCTGCAGTGATGCTGCCAGGTTTGCCCAAAGCCTCCTGGATGAGATCGTAAAAGCTGCCGAACCAGTCGTTGATCTGCACGTCCAGCTGCACGCGGTATGCCGTGGCCAAAAGAATGACGACAGAACCCAAGATAGACCAGGCCCACCAGCGGCGGGCAAAAAAGAAGGACTTGAACATCGTAGTGCCGTGTTGGAATGGTTCTGCGGACTCTGAGTGCAACACAGAATGAACGTTCCGCTGAGAACACCAAGCCCTTCATCACATCCCACGGGGTACACACGCGAACCAGCATCCTTGCACAGGGCATTCCAGACTCCTGACTCTAGCGCTGCCGGGCTCGCTCCTCCAGCCACTGCTGCGCCGCCTGCTGTCCACCAAAACGCGCCCAATCCATCGCACTGTTTCCGTGCGGATCACGCCGCGAAAGATCCACCCCATGCTCATCCAGCCAACGCAGCGCTGCCACCTGCCCCTTGGCTGCGGCCAGCATGGCCGGTGTTTCGCTCCGGCTGGCCGGCGCAGCCTCATCCAGCAACTGCCCCTGGGACACCAACCACTGCAGGCATGGAACACACCCGCTTTGCGCTGCCATGTGCACGGGGCCCCAATCCCAGCGATTGCGGGCCTGCAGGCTGGCCCCTGCCTGCACCAGGCGTTGCGCCACCGCCAGATGGCCGCCATAGAAGGCCCGCAGCAGGGCCGTGTCGCCGCGCTCGCTGTCTTTGGCCGTTTGCCGCAAATCGGGCTGGGCCCCCGCTTGCAGCAGCGCCTGCACGTGCGCCAGCTGCCCCCGGTGGGCGGCCAGCATCAGCACGGAGGAGCCGGTGTCTGCCAGCAGGTTGGGGTTGGCGCCATCGCGCAGTGCCTGCGCCAGTGCGCTGGCATCGCCCGCATTCTGGGCGTCCATCAGGCGGGCATCTGCAGGCGCCCAAATGCGCGATGAGGCCACTGCAGCAGGTGCTTGCAGCACTGCGCTGCGACCTGCCCCCAACAACGCACGCCCGCCATGGGCCCACCACACGAGCAAGCCGAAAAACAAGAGCCATGCCCAGCCTCCCCAGACTGGGCGTGAATGGGCAGCCACCTGGGGCCGCTGCGCCCCTGGCGTGAAGCGCCCCCGTCGGTCCAGCCACGCACGGGCCACCGCCTGGCCCACGGCATGCGCGGCGGCAGGGCCGCTCAGCCCTGGCGTCAGCTTTTGCGAATGCCCTGACGCATCCTTGCCCAGCACCGCGTGGTAGGCCTGGGTCCCTGCCGTGAACTGCAGCTTGTGCACCAGCGACTGGCTGGATTCGCCTGGCAGGGTTGCCACGCGAGACCAAACCCAAGAGCCGCGACGCACGACCAGGCCATCGTCCTGCACCCGCAGCGTCCACCGCCGGGTGGCGGCATGCAAGGCCCAGGCAGGCAGCACCAACACAGCCAACCAACCCCAAAAGCCGCTCGGCAGCACCAGGGCGCCGGGCTGGATGCGGTCGTTCACCCACCACTCCAGCGCCAGCGAAGCCAGGGCCACCGCCGCAGACCAGCGCCAAGCGATCTGCGTGAACGCGAGGGACCAAGCATCTGGCGTTTCGGTCAAACGCACGCCAGGGGGAAGAAAGCCCGGGGATTCAACCGACTTCCCCATGCCCGGAGAATCCAACAGCTGAGAGGCCACATCACGCCCCAAGGCGGGTGGTTCGATCGGGACTTCCTGCGTCCACTGGGTCCGCCGGTCGAAACGGTCTGGCACCGAAGCGGCCTCCGCCCAGGACGGGGTGACAGCCTGGACCGCCAGGTCGTACGCGAGCTCCAACGCACCATCGGCACGCACCAGTTCCAGCCGCCAGTCCACCCGCTCGCCACCGCGCCGCGCACCGTGGGTGGGGACGTCATCAGGCAGGTCAAAACGCGCTACCAGGCGCATGCCGCCCTCGCCCGTCGGCTGGCGCCGCGCAATGGTCTCCAGCACCTCCACTTGGCGCTCGGGCGAGCCGGAGCTGGATTCGTCCACACGGTATTGCGCCATTTGCATGCGCAGGTTTTCGGCCCCGGCTTGCTGCACGGCCCGTGCAGGCAGCACCAGTGTGATTTCGACCGGCCGCCCCGCCGTGGGCCGCGATGGCAAGGCCGTCATACCCATTCCCTGGTAGCGCCAGGCCTTGCGGCTGTTCTGCCAGGCAGCACCGACCAAGCCCACGCCGATCACCACAAAGACACCCATGAAGCCCTTGGCCCACCAGGGCCCTTACCGTCCGACCAGAACAAGGCGGCCATGGGGAAAGCGATGCCACACCAGAACACTGCGAAGAACCACAACGCCCCCTGCCCCTTGGCCAAGGAATGCTTTGGCTCCAGGTCGGGCACATCATCCTGAGCGCGCCTCAAGATGCGCAGGAACATCCATGCAGCAGTCACCCCGACGCCGGTGAACACCAGAGCAAACGGCAGTCGAAAAATTTGCAGCCGCCAGCGAATGCTGCGGTCCAGCAGGGCTTGGGCCGGGGCCTTGGGGTTGACCCAGGCGGTGATGGATTCGCCCCGCTCGTGCGCTTGGCGCAGGGTGCGGTGCCATTGCGCCTGCCAGTCGCCGACGTTGTCGGCACTGGGGTGCCGGTCCAGCCCCACGCGCTGCGCTTCGTACGTTTGGCCCGCCACGGTGTAGCGGTACCGTGCCAGCACCTGGTAGGTGGTGCCACCCTCGCTGCCCGCGTGCTGCTTCAGTTGCACATCCAGCACCTGGGCCGGCACAGGCTGCCATGAGCGCACGGTCCAGGCTGCCAGCGCCGTTTCAGCCAAGGGCCGCAAACCTGCCCAATACCCACCGGCACCGAACCCCACCGCAAAGATGGCGCAGAAAACCAGCAAAACCCCTCGTCCCATGGTGTTGCCCATGGCTCCCTCCTTTTGTTGTTGTTATGGATGTTTTGTTATGGGCTCCAGCATAGTGACGAATGGATGACGTTTGTGTGACACACAAGGTGGGCCAAAAAAAACGGCCCCTGAGGGCCGCTTCTGTTGCGCAAAAAACGCGAGGATCAGGCGGTGACGCCCTTGGCGGTTTCTGCGTACTCTTCGATCTGGTCGAAGTTGAGGTACTTGTAGATCGACGCGCCGTCCTTGTTCACGATGCCCATGGCGTCGTGGTACTCGGCCACCGTCGGGATCTTGCCCAGCTTGGACGCGATGGCAGCCAGCTCGGCAGAGGCCAAGAACACGTTGGTGTTCTTGCCCAGGCGGTTGGGGAAGTTACGGGTGGAGGTGGACACCACGGTAGCGCCTTCGCGCACCTGTGCCTGGTTGCCCATACACAGCGAGCAGCCGGGCATTTCGGTACGTGCACCAGCGGCACCAAAGTTGGCGTAGTGGCCTTCTTTGATCAGCTCGCTCTCGTCCATCTTGGTGGGTGGTGCCACCCACAGCTTGACGGGGATGTCACGGCTGCCGCCCAGCAGCTTGGCAGCTGCGCGGAAGTGGCCGATATTGGTCATGCAAGAACCGATGAAGGCTTCATCGATCTTGGTGCCGGCCACTTCCGACAGGGTCTTGGCGTCGTCAGGATCGTTGGGGCAACACAGGATGGGTTCCTTGATGTCGGCCAGATCGATCTCGATGACGGCTGCGTATTCGGCATCCTTGTCGGCTTCGAGCAGGTTGGGTTTGGCCAACCAGGCTTCCACCTTTTCGATACGGCGCTGCAGTGTGCGTGCATCGGCGTAGCCGTCGGCAATCATGTTCTTCATCAGCACGACGTTGCTGGTGAGGTATTCCTTGACCGGCTCGGGGTTGAGCTTGATGGTGCAACCGGCTGCGGAGCGCTCTGCCGAAGCGTCCGACAGTTCAAACGCTTGCTCAACCTTCAGGTCTGGCAGGCCTTCGATTTCAAGGATGCGGCCGGAGAAGACGTTCTTCTTGCCAGCCTTGGCCACCGTGAGCAGACCCGCCTTGATGGCATACAGAGGAATGGCGTGCACAAGGTCGCGCAGCGTCACGCCAGGCTGCATTTCGCCCTTGAAGCGCACCAGCACCGACTCGGGCATGTCCAGAGGCATCACGCCCGTCGCAGCACCAAAGGCCACCAGGCCAGAACCGGCAGGGAAAGAGATGCCAATGGGGAAACGGGTGTGCGAGTCGCCGCCGGTACCGACGGTGTCGGGCAGCAGCAGGCGGTTGAGCCAGCTGTGGATCACGCCATCACCAGGGCGCAGGGCCACGCCACCACGGTTGCTGATGAACGCGGGCAGTTCGCGGTGGGTCTTCACGTCCACAGGCTTGGGGTAGGCCGCGGTATGGCAGAACGACTGCATGACCAGATCGGCCGAGAAGCCAAGGCAGGCCAAGTCCTTCAGCTCGTCACGGGTCATGGGGCCCGTGGTGTCTTGCGAACCCACGGTGGTCATCTTGGGTTCGCAGTACGTCCCGGGGCGCACGCCCTGGCCTTCTGGCAAGCCCACGGCACGGCCCACCATCTTCTGTGCCAGCGTAAAGCCTGCAGTCGTTGCCACAGGCGCGGTCGGCAGGCGGAACAACGTGGAAACAGGGAGGCCCAGGAATTCGCGGGCCTTGGCGGTCAGCGAACGCCCGATGATCAGGTTGATACGACCACCAGCGCGCACTTCGTCAAACAGCACATCGCTCTTGAGCTTGAACTCCACCACGGTCTCGCCGTTCTTCACGATCTTGCCGTCGTAGGGGAGGATATCGACCACGTCGCCCATTTCGAGCTTGGACACATCCACTTCGATGGGCAGGGAGCCAGAGTCTTCTTGCGTGTTGAAGAAGATGGGGGCGATCTTGCCACCCAGCGTCACGCCACCGAAGCGCTTGTTGGGCACAAACGGAATGTCCTGGCCCGTGGCCCAGATCACACTGTTGGTGGCCGACTTGCGGCTAGAGCCCGTGCCCACCACGTCGCCCACATAGGCCACGAGGTGGCCCTTCTTCTTGAGGTCTTCGATGAACTGCATCGGGCCGCGCTTGCCGTCTTCTTCTGGCTTGAACGCCGCGCCTTCACGGGTGTTCTTGAGCATGGCCAGATAGTGCAGAGGAATGTCAGGGCGGCTCCATGCATCGGGGGCAGGCGACAGGTCGTCGGTGTTGGTTTCACCGGGCACCTTGAACACCGTGACGGTGATCTTCTTTTCGACTTCAGGGCGGGTGGTGAACCACTCGGCATCGGCCCAGCTCTTGATGACTTCCTGCGCCTTGGCGTTGCCCGCCTTGGCCTTGACGGCAACGTCGTTGAAGAAGTCGAACATCAGCAGCGTCTTCTTCAGGCCCTCAGCGGCCACACCGGCCACTTCGGCATCGTCCAGCAATTCGATCAGCGGGTGCACGTTGTAACCACCCACCATGGTGCCCAGCAGTTCCGTGGCCTTGGCCTTGGAGATCAGACCCACGGTGATGTCACCATGCGCCACAGCAGCCAGGAAGCTGGCCTTGACCTTGGCAGCATCGTCCACGCCAGGAGGCACGCGATGGGTCAGCAGGTCCAGCAAAAAGGCATCTTCACCAGCCGGTGGGTTCTTGATCAGTTCGATCAGTTCGGCCACCTGCTTGGCGTCCAGGGGCAGAGGCGGGATACCCAGTGCAGCGCGTTCGGCGGCATGGTCTCGGTAGGCTTTCAACATCGTTTTCTCCAGTTGCGTTCTAAGTTGGGGCGTAGCATGTGACGGAGGGGTTGGCACCAGGGGCCACGTGCTCCGCACACACCGGTCGTTGGTTGATCCGCGCGGCTTACTTGGCGGCGGGCAAGGGGTCCAGCACGCTCACGGGCGGGTTCTTCTTGATGGCTTCCGCCACCACCACCTGCTCAGGGCTCATGCACTCGTCGGCCAATCGCTGGCCCGCACGCTGGTTCATCAGCATGGACTTGTTGGCGATCTGCAGCCACACCGCACCACCCTTTGTGTCCTCCAGGCGCACCGTGCCCGTGGTCGTGGCCACCGGCGACATGTAGTACTTAAAGCCCTTGCCTTCCACATGGAAGTGGCCGGGGGTTGCGGGATCGGCTGTCACCGTGACAAAGGCCCCCAGCTCGCAGGGCATGCGCCCCACATGCACGCGCTCGGCAATCGCCAGCTCGGCAGGCGACAGGGCCGCTTCAGCGGCGATGATGCCGGCCGCCACCTGGTTGGTGGCGCTCTTGAGTTGGGTACGGCTGCTGGTGGGTTCAGCCTTGGCAGTGGCATGGCTCTTCGCAGGAGCCTTGGCCGCAGTCTTGCCCTCAGCAGGCTTGGCGGCCGTTTTGGCGGCTGGCTTGGCAGCGGGTTTGGCTGCAGCCTTGGGGTCGGACTTGGCCGCTGGCTGAGCTGTTGTTTGTGCCAAGGCGAAGGCCGGAGCCAGCAACAAGAGAGCGGAGGCAATGACGAATTTCATGGGAAGTCCTGCGTGGAAATATCCAGGGGTGTTCACGATGGAACGAGAGTCGATGCGTCAAACCAGTGACGCACCGCCAAGGGTAACGCGCGCCCAGTGCTGTGGGCGCGCTCCAGAATCTGCCAATAAAAACGGTAGCTCGCACGGTCATGCAATACCCCATCCACACTGATGGGGGCCCAGTTTGCCAACGCAGCCGCTGCAATGATCCGGGATGCGGTATCGATATCGTCCTGCTGCGGCGCAAAGGCCTGCAAGATGGTGCGGATCTGCGCCGGATGGATGCTCCACATCCGTGTGTAGCCCAGTTCGCGCGATGCGCGGCTGGCAGCGCCTTGCAGGGCAACCATGTCCGCAAATTCAGTGACTACGCAATGTGAGGGCACCTTGCCGTGCGCATGACAGGCCGAGGCAATTTCGAGCTTGGCACGCACCACCAGCGGGTGCGTGAACTGCCCGGCCGAGGTCATGGCCTGCGCGGGAATGGCGCCCCCATGGGCGGACACAAAGTCCATCAGGCCAAAACTCAGGCTCTGCACACGGGGGTGGGCAGCGATTTCAAAGGCGCGCTGCACGGCAGCTGGGGATTCGATCAGCACATGCAGAGGCACATGGGCCGCCGACGCGCGCTCCAGCGCACGTTCAGCCAGCAGCACATCGTCCACTGACTCGACCTTGGGCACCATGAAGTGGCACAGCTTGTGCCCTGCCTCGCCCGCGATCGTGGCGACATCATTGGCAAACGCAGGGTGGTCCACCGCGTGAACGCGGGCCGCTACCCGAGCTGCGGGGGCCGCAGTGGCTGCCAGACTTGCCACCAGGGACGCATGCTGCGACTCCAGCCCGACGGGTGCGCCATCTTCACAGTCGAGGGTGACATCAAAGACGCAGGTGCCAAACTCCTGGGTCATCTCCGCCTGCAATTGCAGGCTTTTGCGCATGCGCACTTCCACGCCACTGTAGTGGTCGCAGACCGGTAGAAAACCGGTCTGCGCTTGGGCGCCGAGCAACACATCGCGCGGATGGACGGACGCAGCACCCTGCCCCGATACGGGGGCTTGGGCGGCCCGAAGGCCCGATGCCACAGGCGTCGGCTGCATTGCGTCGTTCACCGGCTCGCTTACAGCAGGTGCTTGACGCCGTCTTGCTCGCCTTGCAGTTCGGCCAGCGTGATGTTGATACGCTCTTGCGAGAACGCATCGATTTCCAGACCTTCAACGATCTTGTACTCGCCGTTTTCGCAGGTCACGGGGAAACCAAACATCGTGTCCTTGGGAATGCCGTATTCGCCGTTGGATGGGACACCCATGGTGACCCACTTGCCATTGGTGCCCAGAGCCCAGTCGCGCATGTGGTCGATGGCTGCATTGGCTGCGGACGCAGCCGAAGACAGGCCACGGGCTTCGATGATGGCGGCGCCCCGCTTGCCAACGGTGGGCAGGAAGGTGTTGGCGTTCCACTCTTGGTCGTTGATCATCTTGGCAACGCTTTCGCCCTTGATGGTGGCGAAGCGGTAGTCAGCGTACATCGTGGGCGAGTGGTTGCCCCACACAGTCAGCTTTTCGATGTCGGCCACGGCCTTGCCGGTCTTGGCAGCGACTTGGCTGGCAGCGCGGTTGTGGTCCAGGCGCAGCATGGCGGTGAAGTTCTTGCGTGGCAGATCAGGGGCCGACTTCATGGCGATGTAGGCATTGGTGTTGGCAGGGTTGCCCACCACCAGCACCTTCACGTCACGCGAGGCCACGGCGTTCAGAGCCTTGCCTTGAGCCGTGAAGATAGCGCCGTTGACAGCCAGCAGCTCAGCACGCTCCATGCCGGGGCCACGTGGGCGCGAACCGACCAGCAGTGCGTAGTCCGCGTCCTTGAAGGCGGTCATGGGGTCGCTGTGTGCGGTCATCTCGACGAGCAGCGGGAAGGCGCAGTCGTCCAGCTCCATCATCACGCCCTTGAGCGCTTTTTGAGGGCCTTCGACAGGGACTTCGAGCAATTGCAGGATGACCGGCTGGTCCTTGCCCAACATCTCGCCGGAGGCGATACGGAACAGCAGTGCGTAACCGATTTGACCGGCGGCGCCGGTGACAGCGACGCGAACGGGCTTCTTGCTCATGGTGAAAACTCCAGGAAGTGAGGAAAACAGGTGTGAGTGCAACGCAAGCACTAGCGCCTGTCACCAGTAGCCCGTGCCCCGCAAAACAGCATTGGAGTTTACCCCTGATTGGACACCTCGGTCAATTTGTCTTATGTCTTATATAAGATATGATTGCAACCCGTTTGTCGTCCGATTGTCATGCGGCAACCGCACTGCCGCACACAACACACGCACAACTTACAGATCTCAAACCATGTCATCGCTTCCGTTCGCAGCAGACAGCCCCGCGCCCCCTCAGAGCGCAGCGGGAGCCGCCACGCCAGCGTTCAGCCCGCTGTACCAACAGATCAAGGGACTGATCCTGCAAAGCCTGCAGCAGGGCGAATGGAAGCCTGGCGAGGCCATCCCGAGCGAAATGGAGCTGGCAGCACGTTTTCGCGTCAGCCAGGGCACCGTACGCAAGGCGATTGACGAACTGGCCGCAGAGAACCTGGTGATGCGCCGGCAGGGCAAAGGCACTTTTGTCGCCACCCACGCTGAGCAGCATGTGCAGTACCGCTTTCTGAAGCTGCTACCCGACACCGGAGACGCTCGCGTGGAGGGCCCCGCGCAGCGCCGCGTGATCGACTGCCGCCGTGTGCGAGCCAGCGCCGACGTGGCCCGCGCACTCGCACTGCGCAGCGGCGATGCCGTCATGCAGGCCAGGCGCATCCTGTCGTTTGCAGGGGTGCCCACCATTTTGGAAGACATCTGGCTGCCAGGGCAGGCCTTCAAGGGCCTCACGGCCGAGCAGCTCGCCAACTACCAGGGGCCCACCTACGCCATGTTCGAACTCGACTTTGGCGTGCGCATGGTACGGGCCGAAGAAAAAATCCGCGCCGTGTTGCCCGATGAGGAACAGGCAGAACTGCTACAGATCACACCCGTGACACCGCTATTGAGCGTCGAACGCATTGCCTATACCTACAACGATGTTCCCATGGAGTTACGCCGGGGCCTGTATCGCACCGATACCCATCACTACCGTAATGAATTGAGCTGACAGCAGGCTGGCACCCGAGCATTAACGTCGAAAATTTCAAGCCCGGCTAAACCCTTGTGTTGCGTTGCAATAGAATTTTGTGTTCTTTGCATCTTCAAATTACAAAGCAGTTACATCCACGAAAGCACCAGAAATGACAGAACTAGCCAAAAAACGGCCTGAATTCCGCAACATCAATGCCTTCAAGGACTTGACAACCTACCGCATGACGCCTGCCGCGTGGGTTTCGATCTTGCACCGCGCCAGCGGACTGATCATGTTCCTGCTGCTGCCTTTCATCATCTGGATGTTCGACACCTCGGTGTCTTCCGAAATCTCGTTCGCCAAATTCTCGGCGGCCTTCAACATCGGCATCGGTTTTGTACCAGGCTGGTTCATCAAGCTGGTCGCACTGGCTCTGATCTGGGCCTACCTGCACCACTTCACTGCCGGTCTGCGCCACCTGTGGATGGACGTGAGCCACAGCGCCGTGAACAAGCAATTTGGCAAAACCTCTGCGCTGGCAGTGCTGGTCATCAGCATTTCGCTGGCGCTGGTGCTGGGTGCCAAGCTTTTCGGTCTGTACTGATCAATCCACAAATACGGCGGTTGCTGCCAGCCAGCGCCCGCTGAAGCACGAGAGGAAATTTCCATGTCCGTCAATTACGGTTCCAAGCGCGTCGTCGTCGGCGCCCACTATGGCCTGCGCGACTGGCTCAGCCAGCGCGTCACGGCAGTCCTGATGGCGCTCTTCACCCTGGCCCTGCTGGCCCAGGTGATTTTCTCCAAAGGCCCCATCGGCTACGACAAATGGGCCGGAATCTTCTCGGCCCAATGGATGAAGGTGCTGACCTTCTCCGTGATCGTCGCGATTGCCTGGCACGCGTGGGTCGGCCTGCGCGAAGTCCTGATGGACTACATCAAGCCCGTGGGCCTGCGTCTGGCACTGCAAGTGTTCAGCATTGTCTGGCTGGTCAGCTGCGCCGGCTGGGGCATCCAGGTTCTGTGGCGTCTCTGATTCCCGCGATTGAAGGTACACAATGAGCTACACACAAGCCAACATCACCAAGCGCAAGTTTGACGTCATCATCATCGGAGCCGGTGGCTCCGGCATGCGGGCATCCCTGCAACTGGCCCGCGCGGGCCTGAACGTTGCGGTTCTCTCCAAGGTATTCCCCACTCGTTCGCACACCGTGGCTGCCCAGGGCGGCATCGGTGCGTCGCTGGGCAACATGTCCGAGGACAACTGGCACTATCACTTCTACGACACCATCAAGGGCTCCGACTGGCTCGGCGACCAGGATGCGATCGAGTTCATGTGCCGCGAAGCCCCCAAGGTCGTGTACGACCTGGAACACATGGGCATGCCGTTTGATCGCAACACCGACGGCACGATCTACCAGCGCCCCTTCGGCGGCCACACCGCCAACTACGGCGAAAAGCCTGTACAACGCGCTTGCGCTGCAGCCGACCGCACGGGCCACGCCATGCTGCACACGCTGTACCAGCAAAACGTCAAGGCCCGCACCAACTTCTTCGTGGAGTGGATGGCCCTGGACCTGATCCGCGACGCCGATGGCGACGTGGTGGGCGTGACGGCGCTGGAAATGGAAACCGGCGACCTGCACATCCTCGAAGCCAAGACCACGCTGCTGGCCACCGGTGGCGCAGGCCGCATTTTTGCCGCCTCGACCAACGCCTTCATCAACACCGGTGACGGCCTGGGCATGGCTGCACGCGCAGGCATTCCGCTGGAAGACATGGAGTTCTGGCAGTTCCACCCCACCGGCGTGGCCGGCGCGGGCGTACTGCTGACCGAAGGTTGCCGTGGTGAAGGCGCCATCTTGCTCAACAGCAACGGCGAACGCTTCATGGAGCGCTATGCGCCCACATTGAAGGACCTGGCACCGCGCGACTTCGTGTCGCGCTCGATGGACCAGGAAATCAAGGAAGGCCGTGGCTGCGGTCCCAACAAGGACTACGTGCTGCTCAAGCTGGACCACCTGGGCGCAGAAACCATCCACAAGCGCCTGCCCTCGGTGTACGAAATTGGTGTCAACTTCGCCAACGTGGACATCACCAAGGAGCCGATCCCTGTGGTGCCCACCATCCACTACCAGATGGGTGGCATTCCCACCAACATCAATGGCCAGGTGGTAGTGCAGCAAGGCGGCAACGACAACCTCGTGGTCAACGGCCTGTACGCGGTGGGCGAATGCTCTTGCGTATCGGTGCACGGCGCTAACCGCCTGGGCACCAATTCGCTGCTGGACCTGCTGGTGTTCGGCCGCGCAGCTGGCAACCACATTGTCGAGTTCAACGACAAGAACAAGAACCACAAGCCCCTGCCCAAGGATGCGGCCGACCGCACTCTGGAGCGCCTCAACCGCCTGCAAGGCGCCAGCAGCGGCGAATACGCCCAGGATGTGGCCAACGACATCCGCGCCAGCATGCAACTGCACGCCGGTGTGTTCCGCACGCAAGCGAGCATGGACGAAGGCGTCAAGAAGATCGCCGAGCTGCGCAACCGCGTCAACAGCGTGGGCCTGAAGGACCACTCCAAGGTGTTCAACACCGCCCGCATCGAAGCACTGGAAGTCGAGAACCTGATCGAAGCTGCGCAAGCCACGATGGTGTCCGCTGCTGCCCGCAAGGAATGCCGCGGCGCCCACACCGTGAGCGACTACGAGCGCCCCGCAGACGACCCGGTGGCACCACTGGGCCGCGACGATGCCAACTGGATGAAGCACTCCCTGTGGCACAGCGAGAGCAACAGCCTGACCTACAAGCCCGTCAAACTCAAACCCCTGACCGTGGACTCAGTTCCGCCCAAGGTTCGCACGTTCTAAACGGATACAGGAGCACCCACCATGGCAAAACGCACCTTCCAAATCTACCGCTACGATCCTGACAAGGACGCCAAGCCCTACATGCAGACCGTCGAAGTTGAACTCGACGGCAGCGAACGCATGCTGCTGGACGCCCTGATGAAGCTCAAGGCACAAGACCCCACCCTGTCGTTCCGTCGCTCGTGCCGTGAAGGTGTTTGCGGCTCGGACGCCATGAACATCAACGGCAAGAACGGCCTGGCCTGCCTGACCAACATGAACACGCTGCCCGGCACCGTGGTTCTGAAGCCCCTGCCCGGCCTGCCCGTGATCCGCGACCTGATCGTGGACATGACGCAGTTCTTCAAGCAGTACAACTCCATCAAGCCCTACCTCGTCAACGACAACGTGCCGCCCGAAACCGAGCGCCTGCAGTCGCCCGAGGAGCGTGAAGAGCTGAACGGCCTGTACGAGTGCATTCTGTGCGCCAGCTGCTCCACCAGCTGCCCCAGCTTCTGGTGGAACCCCGACAAGTTCGTGGGCCCCGCTGGTCTGCTGCAGGCCTACCGCTTCATCGCCGACAGCCGCGACGAGGCCACCACGGAGCGCCTGGACAACCTGGAAGACCCGTATCGCCTGTTCCGTTGCCACACCATCATGAACTGCGTGGACGTGTGCCCCAAGGGCCTGAACCCCACCCGGGCCATCGGCAAGATCAAGGAACTGATGGTGCGCCGCGCCATCTGAGCGCAGCCCTGCCACACACCGGTCCATGCAAACGCTGTCCACCCCTTCCATCGCGCCAGAGGCGGCCTCGCCGCTGCTGGACGAACGCGAGCTGAGCAAGCTGCACTGGCGCTGCCGGCGCGGCCTGCTGGAGAACGACTTGTTCATCGAGAAGTTCTTCAACCGCTTCGAATCGACGCTGACGCGGCGCCATGCCCAGGGCCTCAACGCGCTGATGGATCTGGCGGACAACGACCTGCTGGACCTGCTGCTGCGACGGCGCGAGCCCTCGGGCGAACAAGACACACAAGAAGCGCGTGAAGTGCTCGGCATGCTGAGACAAAGCGGTGGCGCCACGGCAGTGCATGCCTGACACCCAGCCCTCGCACCAAGACCGGATTCGTATCGGCAACCTACCCAAGGAAAGTAACAATGAAGCTAGCTGACAACAAAGCCACCCTGTCGTTCAGTAACGGCAGCCCCAGCGTGGACCTGCCGGTCTATCAGGGCAGCATCGGCCCGGACGTCATCGACATCCGCAAGCTGTATGCACAGACGGGCATGTTCACCTATGACCCGGGCTTCCTGTCCACAGCAGCCACCCAGTCGGCCATCACCTATATCGATGGCGACAAGGGCGAGTTGCTGTACCGCGGCTACCCCATTGAGCAGTTGGCTGAGAACTGCGACTTCCTGGAAACCTGCCACCTGCTGCTGTACGGCGATCTGCCCAACGCTGCACAAAAGACCGACTTCACCAGCCGCGTGACCAACCACACCATGGTCAACGAGCAGATGCAGTTCTTCCTGCGTGGCTTCCGCCGCGACGCGCACCCCATGGCTGTGCTGACCGGTCTGGTGGGTGCCCTGTCGGCCTTCTACCACGACAGCACGGACATCAACAACCCGCAGCACCGCGAGATCGCCGCGATCCGCCTGATCGCCAAGATGCCCACGCTGGTTGCCATGGCCTACAAGTACGGCATGGGCCAGCCCTACATGTACCCACAGAACCACCTCTCGTACGCAGGCAACTTCCTGCGCATGATGTTCGGCACTCCCTGCGAAGAGTACAAGGTCAACCCCGTGCTGGAACGCGCACTGGACCGCATCTTCATCCTGCACGCTGACCACGAGCAGAACGCCTCGACCTCCACCGTGCGCCTGTGCGGCTCGTCGGGCACCAACCCGTTCGCAGCCATCGCTGCGGGCGTGGCCTGCCTGTGGGGCCCTGCCCACGGCGGCGCCAACGAAGCTGCCCTGAACATGCTGTACGACATCCAGGCCCAGGGCGGCGTGGAAAAGATCGGCGACTTCATCAAGCAGGTCAAGGACAAGAACTCCGGCGTCAAGCTGATGGGCTTTGGCCACCGCGTGTACAAGAACTACGACCCCCGCGCCAAGCTCATGCAAGAGACTTGCAATGAAGTGCTGGCCGAACTGGGCCTCGAAAACGACCCGCTGTTCAAGCTGGCCAAGGAACTGGAAAAGATCGCCCTGGAAGACGACTACTTCGTGCAGCGCAAGCTCTACCCGAACGTGGACTTCTACTCCGGCATCGTGCAGCGCGCCATCGGCATCCCCGTGAACCTGTTCACCGGCATCTTCAGCCTGGCCCGCACCGTGGGCTGGATTGCCCAGCTGAACGAAATGATCGGCGACCCCGAGTACAAGATCGGCCGCCCACGCCAGCTGTTCACCGGCTCCGTGCGCCGCGACGTGCCTCCCCTGGCCAACCGCTGATCGGTACGGCGCCCGCGCCGCCCGCACCCCACCATCAAGCCCGCAGGCAGTGCCTGCGGGCTTTTTTCATGGCTCATCGGCATGGGCTTTATGAAAAACCTCTCAATACTCCCCCTGAGTAATAGGTCTTTTAATGTCCGTAGCGCAATCAGCATATGCGCTTGTCTTTTATACTGCCACCCAGTACACCCCAGTTAACGGTCAGCCGCCGCCTGCTCATGCCCCACACTGCCGAAGACAAACAACGTGCCATCACCCGGCTGCGCCGCATCAAAGGCCAGGCTGAGGCGCTGGAACGCGCGGTGGAGGCAGGCAGCGACTGCGCCCCCATCCTGCAGCAGCTGGCCGCCATGCGTGGCGCAGTGCACGGGCTGATGGCCGACCTGCTCGACAGCCATGTGCGCGAGACGCTGGCAGAAAAGCCGGCTCCCTCGCAGCAAGCCATTGACGAAACACTGGCCCTGCTTCGCTCGTACCTCAAATAAACCGCCCCACACCACACCCGATTGACTGAAAGGACCACCCCATGAAATCCCGTGCCGCCGTAGCCTTCAAAGCTGGAGAACCCCTGCAGATCGTCGAAATCGACGTGGCCCCGCCCAAAAAGGGCGAAGTGCTCATCAAGATCACCGACACCGGTGTGTGCCACACCGACGCATTCACCCTGAGCGGTGAAGACCCCGAAGGCATCTTCCCCGTGGTGCTGGGCCATGAAGGCGCCGGCATCGTGGTGGAAGTGGGCGAAGGCGTGACCAGCGTGAAGCCCGGCGACCATGTGATCCCCCTCTACACCGCCGAATGTGGCGAGTGCCTGTTCTGCAAGAGCGGCAAGACCAACCTGTGCGTGAGCGTGCGCGCCACGCAGGGCAAGGGCGTGATGCCCGATGGCACCACGCGCTTCAGCTACAACGGCCAGCCCATCTACCACTACATGGGCTGCAGCACCTTCAGCGAATACACCGTGGTGGCCGAGGTGTCGCTCGCCAAGGTCAACCCCGACGCCAACCCCGAGCAGGTGTGCCTGCTGGGCTGCGGCGTGACCACGGGCCTGGGCGCCGTCAAGAACACCGCCAAGGTGCAAGAGGGCGACACCGTAGCCGTGTTTGGCCTGGGCGGCATTGGCCTGGCCGTGATCCAGGGCGCCAAGCTGGCCAAGGCCGGGCGCATCATCGCCATCGATACCAACCCCTCCAAGTTCGACCTGGCCCGCACCTTTGGCGCGACCGACTGCGTGAACCCCAAGGACCACGACAAGCCGATCCAGCAAGTCATCGTGGAGATGACGACCTGGGGCGTGGACCACAGCTTTGAGTGCATCGGCAACGTGAACGTGATGCGCGCCGCACTCGAATGCGCGCACCGGGGCTGGGGCCAGTCGGTCATCATCGGCGTAGCGGGCGCGGGGCAAGAGATCAGCACCCGCCCCTTCCAGCTCGTCACCGGCCGCAAGTGGCTGGGCACGGCGTTTGGCGGCGTCAAGGGCCGCAGCGAGCTGCCCGGCATGGTTGAAGACGCGATGGCAGGCAAGATCCAGCTCGCGCCGTTCGTCACGCACACCATGGGCCTGAAGGACATCAATGAGGCGTTTGACCTTATGCACGAAGGCAAGTCCATCCGCTCGGTCGTCAAGTACGCCGCGTAACTCCGTAGGCCGCCAGCGCCCACGGCCCCTGACACTACAGGGCATTCTGGGTGCTGGCCCTGGCCGGCCATGACAAACGGCCTGGAGCCGAGTTTTCGGCCCACTACAAGCCCCGAATGCCTCAAGCGCTACAAGATATTGCCTGAGTAGCTATCAATTCAAGAGCAATCACCATGACCACTCCCTTGAACCTGCTCAGCCAGCACGCCTGCTTTGGCGGCGAGCAGCGCTTTTACCAGCACACCTCCACCACCATCGGCCTGCCGATGAAGTTCTCGGTGTACCTGCCGCCCCAGGCCCAACAGGGCCCCGTGCCCGCCGTGCTGTACCTGGCCGGGCTGACCTGCACAGAAGAGACCTTTGCGATCAAGGCCGGCGCCCAGCGCCTGGCCGCCGAGCTGGGCCTGGCCCTGATCGCACCCGACACCAGCCCGCGCGGTGAGGCAGTGCAGTCCCTGCCCGGCGCCACGGCCAGCTGGGACTTTGGCGTGGGCGCAGGCTTTTACCTGGACGCCACGCAGAGCCCCTGGAACACCCACTGGCGCATGGAGAGCTACCTGCTGCAAGAGCTGCTGCCCCTGGTGGGCCAGCATCTGCCCATCGACCTGCAGCGCCTGGGCATCTTCGGCCACAGCATGGGCGGCCATGGGGCGCTCACGCTGGCCCTGCGCCACCCAGGCCGGTTCAAGACAGTGTCGGCCTTTGCGCCCATCTGCGCGCCCACCCAGTGCCCGTGGGGCGAAAAGGCCTTCACCGGCTACCTGGGCCCCGACCGCACCACCTGGCTGGAGCATGACGCCACGGTGCTGATGCAGCACCAGCCCATTGCGCCCTACCCGGCGGGCATCCTCGTCGACCAGGGGATGGACGACAAATTCCTGGCAGACCAGCTGCACCCCCACCTGTTCGAGGCTGCGTGCCAGGCCATCGGCCAGCCGCTGACGCTGCGCCGTCACGCGGGCTACGACCACGGCTACTACTTCGTGCAGAGCTTTGTCGGGGATCATTTGACGCACCACGCTGCGCGACTGTGATGCCAAGCCCCCGCATGACGGGGGAAAGATTGGATCACCCAGGCCCGTGGAAAGGTCTGGGAGGAAGGTCATGTGCTCCAAATTTATAATATTTGATAAATATGCTTTTATTTATCATATTTTGAAATGATAATGTCCCCCAGGCTGCCGATTCGATCGCGGCCTGCCTGTAGAGGACAGCATGATTTCCACAGAAACAGCCCCATCGCCCCTCCCTTCTGCGGATGACGATCCAACGGGATCACAAGCCGCAGCGCCGCGACAACTGGCCGACTGGACAGCCGAGGAATGGCTGAAAGCCCAGCTGTTTGACTCCACCCCGATGGGCCTGTGTGTCATGCAGCACGGGCGGCCTTTGTTCATCAATCGGCACATGGCTCGCACGCTGGGTGGCGATGACAGCGATTGCAACGCAGCCGCGCCGGACCTGGAGCAGCGCTGGCCTGACCTGTGGCCCCAGCTGCAGCACATCGGTGGCGAAACACGCGTGGTGCATTGCAAGCGGGCAGACGGCAGCCTGCTGGTGGGCAGGGCCTATACCCGGTCGCTCGACAAGCTGATGGGCGGCACGGAGGTGGTGACCCTGGTGGACGACACCCGTCGTGAAGGCCCCGGTTTTTCAGCCACCTGGCGCGCACGCATGCTGGAACAGGCCGAAACCATCGGCCGCAGCGGCTCGGCTGAAATTGACATGGCCACGGGCAAGATGGTCGCCTCCAAAGGGCTGCACCAGCTTCTGGGCACACCTTTCAGTCCGCAGCCCCGGCGCGGCGCAAGCTTCCTGCGATGGGTACCCGCCGGGGAACGTGGCTACGTCGCTGCGATATGGCAAGGCGCCATCACCGACGAACCTTTCGAGTTCCAGCACCGACTGGTCGCACAGGACGGCACCCGCATGGAGGTTCTCCAGCGTGGCATGGTCGAGGCAGACGCCGCCGGACGCTTGCACGGGTACCTGATCGTGCAGGACATCACGGCCCAGCGTCAGGCGGAGCAACGCATTCAACAGCTGGCCCACCAGGATGAGGTCACTGGTCTGAGCAACCGAACCTTCTTGCTGGATCAGATCGATGCAGCGGTGAACAATGCACGGTGGGATCCTGGCACCTTCCTCGTTTTGTCGGTGCAGGTCGACAAGGTCGATCAGCTCAAGCAGGCCATGGGTTACGGCGCGGGAGACAGCATGGCGCGGGCCGTGGCCGAGCGGCTGACAGCCCTTGCCGAGCCGGGCGATGTCG
The DNA here is from genome assembly GCF_016783915.1 of Acidovorax sp. Lineage (GTDB taxonomy): Bacteria > Pseudomonadota > Gammaproteobacteria > Burkholderiales > Burkholderiaceae_C > Acidovorax. Next base: position 11,168 of record NZ_JADHVT010000035.1, on the reverse strand, counting down.
TTGCGCGCATTGACGGTGGCGAGTTCGCCATCATGGTGTCGCCACAAAGCAGCCGCCTGGATGCAACGGGCCACATCCACGCCAGGGCCGTGGTGCAAGCACTGTCGCACGCCGAGCGGGTGGGCGCGTCTGAAATCGTGCCCAGCGCCTGTGTGGGCGTTGCCCGCTTTCCACAGGATGCCGAGACCGCTGGCGATCTGCTGGAGGCAGCGCAGATGGCGCGCATGCGCATCGATGCACAAGGTGAGCAAGTGGCGGTGTTCACACCAGAAACACGCGCGATGGCCTTGCGCCGTCTGGCCATCGAGTCAGGCTTGCGTCACGCAGCCGAACGCGGAGAGTTAACGCTCTCCTATCAGCTGCAGGCGGATCTGGGGAGCGGGGAAGTCATTGGCGCTCAGGCAATGCTCGAATGGACGAGTGCCGAACTGGGCCCGGTGCCGTTCAAGGAGTTCATGCCGGTGGCGCTGCAGTCGGGCCTGGTGGTGAGCCTTGGCGACTGGAAACGCAATGCATTGTGCGCCCAGTTGCAGTCCTGGGAACAAACAAAGGTGAGGGTGCCCCGCATGAGCACGAGGATCAGCACGCTGGAGCTTCAGCAGCACGACGTGTTCGAAAAAATGCGGCACACCATGAAACAGTACGGGCTTTCACCGCAAAGACTGGGGGTGGAGATCAGCGAGCGTGCGCTGGTTGACGGCGGAGACGGTCTGGCCCCCACGCTGACGCAACTCAAGGCGCTGGGTGTCGAAATCACCCTGGGTGACTTCGGCGCGAACTTCACCAATCTGGCACTGCTTCGCAGCCTTCCCGTTGATGTGATCAAGGTCGACCGCTCTTGCGTACCCGATGTGACGGCAGCCGTGGGTGCGGTATCCCTCACACGGGCCATCATCAACATGGGCCATAGCCTGCAGATGCAGGTCATGGCCGAGGGTGTGGAAACCACAGGCCAACTCACATTGCTGATCGCCAGCGGTTGTGACCGGATGCAAGGCCCGGTGCTGGCCTCGCCGGTAGATGGAGAAACGTTCATCCAGATGCTGTCGCAACGCAAGCGCCTGCCCGACAGCATGCTCTCCCGCCGTCGCGAACGCACGCTGCTGCTGGTGGATGACGAGCCCAGCATCGTTTCGTCGCTCAAACGCCTGTTCCGCCGCGACGGCTATCGCATCGTCACCGCAAGCGGCGGGGCTGAGGGACTACAGCGCATGACGGAGTATGAAGTTGACGTAGTTCTCTCGGACCAGCGCATGCCGGGCATGACAGGCGTCGAATTCCTGCGCCGCGCCAAGGACCTCTACCCTGACACAGTCCGGCTTGTGCTCTCGGGCTATACCGAACTCCAGTCCATTACCGACGCGGTCAACGAAGGCGCCATCTACCGCTTCTTGACCAAGCCCTGGGACGACGAGCGCCTGCTGGAGCATGTGCGCGAGGCGTTTGCCCACAAGGAAATGGCTGACGAAAACAAGCGACTGGCGACCGAGGTGGTCACCGCAAGCGAGGCCCTCACGCGCGCCAACGAACGCCTGGAGCAGGTGCTGGGCAACCAACAGCGGCAGATTGATCTGGAGGCTGCACGCGCCAACACCGCACGCGATCTGCTCGACGCACTGCCTGTTGCACTGCTGGGGGTTGACTCCCACGGCACCATCGTGTTGACCAACCTCGAACTGCAGCGTGTGCTGGGTGCAGACACACCGATGCTGGGTGAATCAGCAGCCCAGGCGCTGGGGCGGGACTATGAGACGCTGAGTGCAGCAGCCGGCATGTCTGGCGGCCAGCCCGCACGCATGGTCACGCTATCGCTACGCGGCCGCAGCTGGCAGGCATGGGTGCGTGCGCTGGACCACGCCGCGTCACGCGGCCTGGTTCTGACACTCATCCATAACGTTTCCCAACAGGCGCAATCATGACTTCACCCACCACCATTCCGCCACCCGAGCAAGATGCCAGTGCTGCCGTATGCGGTCCGCTGGAACAGCCCCGGCCCGCAGCCGGCCCGTCGGTCTCCCTCCCCCTTCCCGCCTCCACTGCCGCTGTTCGGCTCGGATACCTTTTCCGGCGGCTTTCTGCCGACGATGTGCCTCTGGAACTGCGGCGCGCGCTGTACCAATATCGCGGGGTGCCTCTATGAATGTTCTGCCCGTCGCATCGATGCCGCCCCCTCGCATCACGCTGGACCGACAGGCCCTGGCAGACGACATCCGCTCGCTGCCGTCCCTTCCCACAGTGGTCGTGCAGCTGCAAGCCCTCATGGCGCAGAACGACACATCGATCGACAGTTTTTCCAACACCCTGCAGCTTGACCAAGCCCTGTCGGTCAAGGTGCTGCAACTGGCCAATTCTCCGTTCTACGGTCTTTCCAATCGCATAGGCTCGGTGCGTGATGCCATCAACGTCCTGGGCTTGCGACAGCTAGGCACGTTGGTGCTGGCGGCAGCGCTCACGGTGCAATTCGAAAAACTGCATGGCAAGGCACTGCATATCGAGGCGTTCTGGCGTCACTCCATCGGGTGCGCCGTTGCAGCAAGGCAAATAGCCAGGCTGCACGGCATGAACGAGCCAGCGGCTTTCACAGCCGGTCTTCTGCACGACGTAGGTCGGCTCGTTGTGGATAGCCACTATCCCGAAGAGGCCGCCCTCATCATGGCATGGGCGGACTCACAGGACCTGCCGTATTTCGAGGCTGAACAGGCGCTCACCGGCATCCACCACGCAGAACTGGGACAGTGGGTGTGCCAGCACTGGCACTTTGCCCCCGAGATCACCGAGGCCATTGCAGGTCACCACCAGCCGGGCAGCGCGTCAAAGGCCATGTTGGCCGACGTGGTGCATGTGGCCGACGCTCTGGCGCACGCGCTGGACCTGGCAGAACTGGCCAGTGAAGCCGTGCCGGCCATCAACCGCAGCGTGTGGCAGCGACTCGCACTGACAGAGCAGCGCACAGCGGCACTACTGCGTGGCATTGAAGAAGAGTTTCAGCAACTGGAGTCCGTGCTTCGCCCCAGAAAGGAAACACCATGATTTCACCGACCCAAGACGGCAACGCGGCTGCGCAAACAGAGTTGCACGATGACAGCGGCCCCCTGTGCACCATCGTTCAGCCTACGGAGTTGACGCTTGCAGAGATGTCCGACGTACAAATCAGGGCGATCGTTGGCGAGTTGCTTCAAGCCAACAAGGAACTGAAGGTTCTGAACTCCAAACTCTCAGACGCCAGGAACAAGCTGATCCAGTCGGAAAAACTGGCGTCCATCGGGCAGCTTGCCGCAGGCGTGGCCCACGAGATCAACAACCCCATCGGTTTCATCTTCTCCAACTTCGGGACCCTGGAGCAATACCTGCAGGACCTGTTCCGAATGCTATCCGCCTACGAGGACACAGAGGCCAGCCTGCACGATTCCGAGGCTCTCGCACAAGTGCGGCAATTGCGTGAAGACCTGGACATTGACTACCTCAAGGAAGATATTCCCAACCTGATGCGCGAATCGCGCGACGGCATCCAGCGCGTGCGCAAGATAGTGCAAGACCTCAAGGACTTCTCACGGGTGGACGCTCGCCAGGAGTGGGAGAGCGTCAACTTGCACCACGGCATCGACTCAACGCTGAACATCGTGAACAACGAGATCAAGTACAAGGCCGATGTGGTGAAGCTCTATGGCGACGTGCCAGACGTTCAGTGCCTGCCATCCGAACTGAACCAAGTGTTCATGAACCTGCTGGTCAATGCCGCCCACGCCATCACCAAGGAACGCGGAACGATCACCATCCGCACGGGAACATATGGCGGCGACGCGTGGGTGGAAGTCTCCGATGACGGCGCGGGCATCGCCCCAGAAAATCTGCAAAGGATCTTCGACCCCTTCTTCACCACCAAACCGGTGGGCCAGGGTACGGGCCTCGGGCTTTCGTTGTCATACGGCATCGTGCAGAAGCACGGGGGCCGCCTCGAAGTGAGCAGCGAAATAGGCCACGGGACCACCTTCCGCGTCACCGTCCCGATGCAGCGCAACGATACGGCGCAACCGCAGGCATGACCCAGCGGCCACCGACTCACCCACCGCGATGGAGCTTGACGCAAGATGACCCCGACGGACCTTTCCACCATGCTGCCCAGTCCTAACGGCAGCCTGGCCCCAGCACAAGGGCCAGACCCGTCACAACCCCCTCTGGACGCCTCCGAGCAGCCTTGGACAGTACTATGCGTCGACGATGAGCCAGGCATTCTGTCTGCGCTCAAGCGCGTGTTGCGAGCCGAAGACTGCAAGGTCCTGCAAGCAACGGGCGGCACCGAAGCCTTGCAGCTGATGGAAACGCATGCAGTCGATGTGGTGGTGAGCGACATGCGCATGCCTGGCATGGACGGAGCTGCATTCCTGGGCCACGTGAGAGTGCGCTGGCCGGAAACTGCCCGCATTCTGCTGACCGGCTATGCCGACATGAAGCCCACATCGCGGCCATCAACGATGGGCAGATTTACCGGTACATCCACAAGCCCTGGGACGAAACCGAGCTACGCCTGACGGTGCGCCAGGCTGCGGAGCACCGGTTGCTACAGCGTGATCGGGCACGCCTGCAAGCCCTGACCGCAGCACAGAACGAAGAGCTGCGGGACCTCAATGCTGGGCTGGAGGACCGCGTCCAGGAACGAACAACCGAACTTCAGCATGCCAACGACCAACTGCGCCGCAACTACCTGACCAGCATCAAAATTTTCTCCAACCTCATGGAGCTCCGCAGTGGCTTGCTCGTTGGACACGGCAAGCGCACCGCCAGCCTGGCGCGCAAGGTCGCGCAAATGATGGGGCTCACGGACAGCGCCCTGCAAGATGTGTTCGTAGCAGGACTGCTACACGACATGGGACTCATGGCACTGCCCGACAGCATCCTGAATAAGCCGGTTGGCCGGCTCACTGCCGAGGAGATGATCAGCTACCAGCGCCATCCGGTGCTTGGCGCCCAGGCGTTCATGGCGCTGGATGAACACCAACCCGTAGCGGCCATCATCCGTTCTCACCATGAGCGCTGGGACGGCAGCGGCTTTCCGGACCGGTTGGAGGGCGCGCAAATTCCGATAGGCGCCCGGATTCTGGCCGTCGTTGACACCTTTGACGATCTCACGCACGGGCACCTGACAGGTACGCCGCTGACCGACACCGAAGCACGAACTCTCCTGCAAAGAGGTCGTGCCACGCAGTTTGATGCCGAAGTGATCGATCTGTTTTTGCACATCATGCAAAAAGAGCCACCCCGCCCACCAGAGCGACTTCTCTCGTTGGCTGCGGCCCAGTTAGAGCCGGGCATGGCACTGGGCAAGGACCTTTTTTCCCAGGAAGGCGTCCTGCTGCTGTCGGCAGGGCATGTGCTGACGGCTGAATTGATCGGACGCATCAAGCGCTATGCAAAGGTCGAAGGCCTGGCACTCAAGCTGGACATACGCCCCGACGCTCCAACGTAGGCGGTATCCGCCCCGGGATGAAGCCGTGATGATTTCACCGCGAACATAGCGTCCTGCCTCTGAGAACCTGTTTACGATCTCCCCGGGGTCGCGCAGCCGTCTTTGCGGGATGGTGTGCAAGGCGCGGGGTGCAGCCAACAGCCAGACTATTGGCAAGCGCCGCAACGCCGCAGACCGCCCGCAAAGACCGCTGCCCGAAGGATTGGAGCGCAACCCCCTGCGAGATCGTAAACAGGCTCTCAGGCTTTGCGCCCTGGCGACCTTCAGAGACGCCAACACAGGGCATGTGAACCGGCACAAACCGCCTTGATCTGTCCACTATCACGGGGGCAACCAGGTCGGGAGCGTTGCGAAGACAGCTCACAGGGACTCTGATCCCCATCGGTCCGTAGGTATTGCCCCCCGCATTAACGCACTCTTAAGCCTCCACGGGCAAACTACACCCCATGTATCCGTCTCTACGGCAATATCTGCCTTTTTACTCGGCTCCGCTTGCGAAGCCACCCGCCACGCCCTCCGCTCCCCGCCCACTGCACCCCGCCTGGGTAGTGGTGCTGGTCAGCACCTGGCTGGCCACGGCCTGCAACGTGCCGCTGTGGCAAGAGGTGGCCCAGCTTCCCGGCCAGGGCAGCCTGCGCGGCTGGGGTTTTGCGCTGGCGTTTGCACTCATCGTCGCGGCGGGCAACGCGGCGCTGCTGAGCCTGCTGGCCTGGCGCTGGACGCTCAAGCCCGCAGTGCTGGTGCTGGTGCTGATGGCCGCGTTCGGTGCGTACTTCATGCTCGCCTACGGCATCGCCATCGACGCCAGCATGCTGGTCAACGTGATGCAGACCGACGTGAAGGAAGCCGGCGACCTGCTCAACCTGCGCATGCTGGGCACCGTGCTCATCCTGGCGGTGCCGCCGCTGCTGTGGCTGTACCGCCGCCCCGTGCAGCGCCTGACCGCGCTGCGCCACCTGGCGCACAACGGGCTGCTGCTGGTGGGCTCCATTGCGGTCATCGTGGTGTGCCTGCTGCTGGTGTTCCAGGACTTTGCGTCCACCATGCGCAACCACACCAAGCTGCGCTACCTGATCAACCCCCTCAACAGCGTGTACGCGCTGGGCAACATCGCCACCAAGCCCCTGCGCATGGACACCAGCAAGATCCTGCCGCTGGGCCGTGACGCCCAGCTGGGCGCCAGCTATGCCGGCCAGGCCAAGCCCCCGCTGCTGGTGCTGGTGCTGGGCGAGACGGGCCGCAGCGGCAACTTTGGCCTCAACGGCTATGCGCGCGACACCACCCCCCGCCTCTCGGCCCGCAAGGACCTGGTGAGCGCTCGCAACGCCTGGTCCTGCGGCACCAGCACCGCCGCGTCGGTGCCCTGCATGTATTCGCACCTGGGCCGCACGGGCTACGAGGGCCGCTCGGCCAACTACGAAAGCCTGATCGACGTGCTGCACCATGCAGGCCTCGCGGTGCTGTGGGTGGACAACCAGTCGGGCTGCAAGGGCGTGTGCGACCGCGTCGGCGAGACCATCACCAGCACCCAGAAAGACCCAGCGCTGTGCGCTGGCGGCGAGTGCCTGGACCGCGTGATGCTCAAGGACCTGGACGCCCAGATCGCCGCCCTGCCCGCCGAGCAGCGCCAGCGTGGCACCGTGGTGGTGATGCACCAGATGGGCAGCCACGGCCCCGCGTACTACAAGCGCTCCGCGCCCGAGAACAAGAAGTTCAGTCCCGAGTGCACATCCACCGCCTTGCAGGAATGCCAGCGCGAGCAGGTGGTCAACGCCTACGACAACAGCATCGTCGAGACGGACCATTTCCTCGATTCAGTGCTCCAGTGGCTGGGAGCGCAAGAGAAAAATGCCCAGACAGCTATGATTTACGTAGCAGATCATGGCGAATCGCTGGGTGAGAACAACATCTACCTGCACGGCCTGCCCTACTCCATTGCCCCTGACGTGCAAAAGCACGTGCCCTGGATCACCTGGCTGTCGCCCGCCATGCAGGCCCGCACCCACCTGGCCACCGGCTGCCTGCAGCAAGACCTGGGCGAACGGCGCATCACCCACGACCACTACTTTCACTCGGTGCTGGGCCTGATGGATGTGAAGACCGAGGCATACAACACTGAGCTGGACATGTTTGCCGCCTGTCGCAAGCCCGCTGCGGCGGGCTGAGGCAGGCCGAAACCCGGGCGCGCCGCACGGCCAGTTCAGCGCGCCTCAGGCAGCAACAGGATCTTGCCGATACTGGCGCCAGACTCCATGCGCCGATGCGCCTGCGCGGCGTCGGCCAGCGCAAACGTGCTGTCAATCACCGGCCGGATCACCCCGGCAGCCAAGGCCGGCAGCCATTGCCGGGCAAACCGCTGCACCATGGCCTGCTTGATCTCGGGCGGGCGGGACTTCATCACCGTGCCAAAGATCTGCAAGTGGCGGAACAGCACCGCATCCATCGGTAAGACAGCCCCCTGCGCGCCACCGAGAAGGCCCACGGACACCAGGCGCCCCCCTTCGGCCAGCGACCGCACGTTGCGCTCCAGGTACGGAGCCCCGATGAAGTCGATCACCACATCCACACCCCGGCCCTGCGTTGCCTGCGCGACCACCGCCTGAAAGTCTTCGCTGCGGTAGTCGATGAACACATCGGCTCCACAGGTCAGCACGGCACCACGCTTGTCACCACCCGCCGTGGCAAACACCCGGGCTCCCGCTGCATGGGCCAGTTGCACGGCGGCAGAGCCCACGCCGCCCGCCGCTGCATGGATCAGTACCGACTCGCCAGCGTGCAGGCGAGCCAGGTGGAAAAGCGCCTCGTGCGCGGTCACGAACACCTCGGCCACGGCGCCAGCCGCCACCAGGTCCATGCCCGCAGGCACTTGCATGGCCATGCGATGGTCGATGCGCGACAGCTCGGCGTAGGCGCCGCCGCCCACAATGCCCATCACCCGGTCGCCCACGGCAAAGTCCTGTACCTCAGCCCCTACCGCCACCACCGTGCCTGCAATCTCCAGCCCCATGGTGTCGGCATCGCCAAAGTAGGCGCGGCCGTAGGCCCCCTTGCGGTGCGACAGGTCGGCACGGTTGACGCCAATGGAGGCGTTGCGGACCAGCAGGTCGTGCGGACGCACCTCGGGGGTAGGCATCTCGCGCACCACCAGCACTTCGGGCCCGCCGAAGTCATCGAACACGATGGCTTGCATGGTGCGTTGGGTGGTTGCGGGCGGTTCATTCACAGGCGTGGACATGGGTGTTGCTCCTCAAGCATGGCTTTCAATGCCTCTGAGGATAGGGCGCATCGCAGTGTTTTAAACGCAGCAATTTCACTCCACGGCGATGCAAATTTGCATCACACTTGGTTCTCCCCGCCCCCTCTCGACCACCATGAACTGGGACGACACCCGCATTTTTCTTGCTCTGACGCGAGCCCCCTCCTTGCGCGCCGCCGCGCGCAGCCTGGGCGTGGACCAGGCCACCGTCGGACGGCGGCTGAACGCGCTGGAGGCAGAGCTGGGCGCCAAGCTGTTTCTGCGTGCCAAGGACGGCTACCTGCTCACCGCTGCAGGCGAGACAGCGCTGGCCGCCGCCCGCCGCATGGAAAGCGCGGCCCTGGACCTGCGCACCCGCATCGAGGGCCAGGACACCAGCCCCGGCGGCCTGGTGCGCGTGACCAGCACTGACTCGATCGCCATCGACCTGCTCATGCCCGCCATCGAGCGCCTGCAGCAGCACTGGCCCCACATCCGCGTGGACCTGGAGGTCTCCACCCAGTTGCTCAGCCTCAGCCGCAGGCAGGTGGACATCGCGTTCCGCAACGTCCGGCCCGAAACGCCCGATCTGGTGGTGCGCCGCATGGTGTCGTGGCCCGTGGGCCTGTTTGCCAGCGCGGGCTACATCGAGCGCTTTGGCGTGCCCGTGCCCGATGACGAACTGCGCGGCCACCACCTGGTGGCCTACGCACCCTACCTGGAGCAAAGCCCGGTTCTGACCATGGCGGGAGTGCCCGCCCGCCAGGGCAAGATCGCGCTGGCCGTGCGCTCGAGCCTGCTGGTGCGCAAGGGCGTGGCGGCGGGCATTGGCCTGGGTGAAATGCCGGTGTGGATGGGTGAGCGCGAGGGCCTGGTGCGCATCTGGCCCGAACGCCGCCGGGCGACCGACTACGAAGTCTGGCAGGTCATGCACCCCGACCTGCAGCGCACGGCACGGGTGCGCGCCACGGCAGAGTTTTTGTCCGAGGCATTCCAAGTCCAGTAGGCGCCACCAGCCCATGGTGTCCTACCCAACGGGCCGAGCCACCTGGCTGCACCACCTGGCCGAAGCACCTCATGCACCATACTCTGACGCAGACCTATCCACCCTTGCGCACCACCATGCCACACACCATCCACCACCGGGAACTGGACGCGAAAGGCGCGTTCTACATCGAACACAACGGCCAGCGCCTGGCCGAAATGACCTACAGCCGCACCAACGCCACAATGGTCATCGTGGACCACACCGAAGTGGACACTTCGCTCAGCGGCCAGGGCGTAGGGCGCGCGCTGCTCAGCGCGCTGGTGCAATGGGCCAGGGCCACAGGCACCAAGGTGGTCCCGCTGTGCCCGTTTGCCAAGGCGCAGTTCGACAAGGACGGGGCTTTGCGGGACGTGCTGGTGTAAGCAGTCCCGCTGACAGCGGGTGCCCGCCAGGGGCGATCAGTTTCTGGCGATGGCAAAGAACGCTATTCGCCATGGATGGCCAGCACAAACCGCGGGTATTGGTGGTGGAGTTGCTCCTACCGGGACAGCCCACGCCGCTGAAGACACCAAGCGCCTTCAGGTAGAAAATCCCGTCATGAATCAAAGCGTCATTTACGCCCTGGGCGCAGCGGTGCTCTTCGGCGCCAGCACCCCATTTGCCAAGCTGCTGACGGGCGACCTGCCACCGGTGCTGCTGGCAGGCCTTCTGTATCTGGGCAGCGGCCTGGGACTGGCCCTGGTGCGTGTGGTCCGCGATGGCGGGCTCAAGCCCTCTGGCATTCCCTTGAATGAATGGCCCTGGCTCCTGGGCGCCGTGCTGTTTGGAGGCGTGATGGGGCCTGTGGCGCTGATGCTGGGACTGCACTCCACCAGCGGCGCCACGGCTTCGCTGCTGTTGAATCTGGAAGCGGTGCTGACCGCAGTCATTGCCTGGTGGGTGTTCAAAGAAAACGCCGACCGGCGCATCGTGGGGGGCATGCTTGCCATCGTGGCGGGAGGCATTGCCCTGGGCTGGCAGACCGGCTCTCCGTGGCAACCCGGCGGCACGGGCTCCTGGCTGGTGGGCCTGGCCTGCTTGTGCTGGGCCATCGACAACAACCTCACACGCAAGGTTTCTGCCTCCGACGCGCTCTTCGTTGCCAGCATCAAGGGCCTGATCGCGGGGTCGGTCAACACCACGCTGGCCATCAGCATGGGCGCCGCCTGGCCTTCGTGGGCCACACTGTCTGCAACGATGGCTGTCGGCCTTTTAGGATACGGACTGAGCCTTGTGCTGTTTGTGCTGGCATTGCGCGGGCTCGGCACAGCCCGCACGGGAGCGTACTTCTCCACCGCGCCCTTCATGGGGGTGGTTGTGTCCTTGTTGGTGTTCTCGGAACCAACGTCATGGGTGTTCTGGATGGCCGCTGCGCTGATGGGCCTGGGGGTGTGGTTGCACCTCACGGAACACCACAGCCACGAGCACCAACACGAAGCGCT
>NZ_JADHVT010000149.1 GCF_016783915.1 Acidovorax sp. | reverse complement strand
CTCATCCTCACTCATGTGCAGTTCCGTCAATTCGGGCTGGCGCGCCTCGATGGCCCGTCGCCGCTCGAAATTGGTGGGTGGACCTTTTTCTTCCTGGCGGCGATCCTTACCGGTGCGGCGGTCCGCGCTGCCTCTGCGTTCGACACTCATGATGGGGTTCTTGGTTATGGAGGGGGGTAGACTTTGGTGTGCAGTCCGACGCCGGTTGACTGAGCAGTCGTCCATGGCGGCAGGCGTGATGCACGCAGTCTGCATCAGTCGCTGATGTTTGCAAACAGTTAAGCTGCCATCAGGGTAGCGCAACACGCATGAGACACCATTGTTGACGATGGTTGGGGCTACTGGGCTGTGTGCTGCTCTTGGTGCTGTGTTGCATTTCCCGGCAGGGCGTTGAGCTGCGCGGTGCACCGGCAGTTCTTGCAATGCTGCAGCAGTCAGATTTCTTGCGCCGGGCGTGGCCAAGAAAAAAGCCCTGACTCTTGCGAATCAGGGCTTTTCATTTGGTGCCGGAGAGATGAATCGAACACCCGACCTTCTCATTACGAATGAGCTGCTCTACCGACTGAGCTACACCGGCTTAGCCTTGGATTATAGCGTGGAATGGTAGCTGGTCACGCGCTCGACCTCATTTTTTGAGCCGAGGATCACGCTGACACGCTCATGGAGCTGGGTGGGCTGGATGTCGAGGATGCGTTGCTTGCCATTGGTGGCAGCGCCGCCGGCTTGTTCAACCAGCCAGCCCATGGGGTTGGCCTCGTACATCAGACGCAGCTTGCCAGGCTTGTGGGGCTCGCGTTTGTCCCAGGGGTACATGAAGACGCCGCCACGGGTCAGGATACGGTGCACGTCGGCCACCATACTGGCGATCCAGCGCATGTTGAAGTCCTTGCCGCGCGGGCCTTCCTTGCCCTGCAGGCATTCGTCGATATAGCGCTTCACGGGCTCGTCCCAGTGGCGCATGTTGCTCATGTTGATCGCGAATTCCTTGGTGTCCTCGGGGATGCGCACGTTCTCTTCGGTCAGCACGAAGGAGCCCTGTTCGCGGTCGAGGGTGAACATGGCAACGCCGTCACCCACGGTGAGCACCAGGGTGGTCTGCGGGCCGTAGATGCAGTAGCCCGCGGCCACTTGCTGGGTGCCGGGTTGCAGGAAGTCGCCTTCCTCCACGCCGCGGTCACCATCGGGCTTTTTTAGCACGCTGAAGATGGTGCCGATGCTCACGTTCACATCGATGTTGCTGGAGCCATCCAGGGGATCAAACAGCAGCAGGTATTCGCCTTGCGGGTAGCGGTTGGGCACCAGGTAGATGCCGTCCATTTCCTCCGACGCCATGGCCGCCAGGTGGCCGCCCCATTCATTGGCCTCGATCAGCACCTCGTTGGCAATGATGTCGAGCTTTTTCTGGATCTCGCCCTGCACGTTTTCACTGCTGGCTGTGCCCAGCACGCCGCCCAGTGCGCCCTTGTTCACGGCGTGGCTGATGCTTTTGCAGGCGCGGGCCACCACTTCCAGCAGCAGGCGCAGTTGCGATGGGATGAGTCCGTCCACCCGTTGTTGCTCAACAAGGTAACGGGTCAGGCTGATGCTTTTTGCCATGTCAGTCTCTTCTCGGTCGTGGTTTATTCGGCGAGTGCGCGGGTCACTACCTCGCGCACATCGTTGGACAGATCAGGCTTGGCGGCCACGCGAGCAATGGCCTCGCGCGCGGCGCTGCGCCAGGGTTCGGCCAGCTTCTTCCAGCGGTCGAGCGCGCGCGCGAGGCGGGCGGCAACCTGCGGGTTGATGGCGTCCAGCTCGATCACACGGTCGCTCCAGAACACGTAGCCCGCAGCGTCCGACCTGTGGAACGCGCCAGGGTTGGCGCTGCAGTAGCTGAAGATCACGCTGCGCGCCCGGTTGGGGTTCTTCAGGCTGAAGTCCGGGTGCTGCATGAGCTGGCGCACGGCGGGCAATACGTTGCCGCCACGATCGGGCGCACCCGCTTGCAGTGCAAACCACTTGTCGATAACCAGGGGCTCGTCCTTGAACAGCGCATGGAAGCGCGCCAGGGCCGGGGCTGCCAGTTCGCTGCCGCTGGCCACCAGGGCCGTGAGGGCGTTGAACCGGTCGGTCATGTTGCCGGCGACCTTGAAGCGCTGGTACGCCTTGCCAGGCCAGACCACATCGCCTGTCTTCTGCGCGGCAATGCACAGCATGTGCAGCGCCAGGCCACTGAGTGCGCGGCGGCCGGAGGAGACGGGGTCTGGGCGGTAGCCGCCGGTGTCCTGGTTCTGTTCCCAGACGGTTTCCCAGTCGGCCTGCAGCGCCAGCGCCAGCTCTTCGCGCATGGCTTCACGCACCGCGTGGATGCGCTGCGGGTCCACCACATCCAGTTGCTCGGCGATGTAGGTTTCGGATGGCAGCGTGAGCACTAGCTCCTTGAAGGCTGCATCCAGGGCCGGGTTACGCAGCGCGCTGCGCATGGCCGCTACAAACTCTGTAGACAGGATGGCTTGCTCAAATCGGCCGGTGGCGCTAGTTGTATATGCCTCATTAGCTATTGTATTAATAGCAATTCGCAGTGCCAGGCGTTGCCCTGCTTCCCAGCGGTTGAAGGCGTCTGCATCGTTCGCCAGCAGCGTGAGCAACTGTGCGTCGGTGTAGTCGATGTCCAGCACCACGGGGGCGCTGAAGCCGCGCAGCAGCGATGGCACGGGCTCGGCATCCAGGTTGGTGAAGGTCAGGGTCTGCGATGCCTCGGTGAGCACCACCACGCGCGAGGTGGTGTGGGCGGCGCCTTCTGCAGCGCCTTCGCCTGCCAGGTGCACGGGCAGGGCAGCGCCGGTGGTGGCATCGATCAGGCCCAGTTCGATCGGGATGACGAAGGGCTGCTTCTCGCTCTGGCCGGGCGTAGGCGTGCAGCTTTGCGACAGCGTGAGTGCATAGCAGCGCGTGGCAGCGTCGTAGCGGCCCGTGGCGCGCACGCGGGGCGTGCCGGCCTGGCTGTACCAGCGCTTGAACTGCGCCAGGTGCTGCGTGAGCGGGCTGCCCGGGTTGGCATCGGCGATGGCCTGCACAAAATCGTCGCAGGTCACGGCCTGGCCGTCGTGGCGCTCGAAGTACAGCTTCATGCCCTTGGCAAAGCCTTCGCGGCCCACCAGGTTGTGCTGCATGCGCACCACTTCCGCACCCTTTTCGTAGATGGTGACGGTGTAGAAGTTGTTGATCTCGACGTAGCTGTCGGGCCGCACCGGGTGGGCCATGGGGCCCGCGTCTTCGGGGAACTGGGCGGTGCGCAGCACGCGCACGTCCTCGATGCGCTTGACGGCGCGGGCGGACGGGCTGCCCGCGAGGTCCATGCTGAATTCCTGGTCGCGGAAGACGGTGAGGCCTTCCTTCAGGCTCAGCTGGAACCAGTCGCGGCAGGTCACGCGGTTGCCGGTCCAGTTGTGGAAGTACTCGTGGCCGACCACGCTTTCGATGTTGGCGAAGTCGGTGTCGGTGGCCGTGGATTCGCTCGCCAGAACGTACTTCGTGTTGAAGATGTTCAGGCCCTTGTTCTCCATCGCGCCCATGTTGAAGTCGCTGGTGGCGACGATCATGAAGCGCTCCAGGTCCAGCGGCAGGCCGAAGCGGGCCTCGTCCCAAGCCACGCTGTACATCAGCGAGTTCATGGCGTGTTCGGTCTTGCCCAGATCGCCGGGGCGCACGTAGACCTGCAGCAGGTGGTCGGTGCCCGAGCGGCTCTTGATCTTCTGCTCGCGGGCCACCAGCTTGCCCGCTACCAGGGCGAACAGGTAGCAGGGCTTCTTGTGCGGGTCCACCCACTTGGCAAAGTGGCGGCCGTCTTCCAGGTCGCCGCTGTCCACCAGGTTGCCGTTGCTCAGCAGCACCGGGTACTGGGCCTTGTCGGCGCGCAGCGTGACGGTGTAGCTGGCCATCACATCGGGGCGGTCCAGGAAGTAGGTGATGCGGCGAAAGCCCTCGGCCTCGCACTGCGTGAAGAAGGTGCCCTGGCTCACATACAGGCCCATGAGCTGTGTGTTCTTGGCGGGGCAGCAGGTGGTGAAGATCTCCAGCGCAAAGGGCTCGGAGCCTTCTGGCAGGTTCTCCAGCACCAGGCGGGTGCCCTCCATCTTGAACGAGGTGCCCTGGCCGTTGACCAGCACACGTGCCAGGTTCAGGTCATCGCCATCGAGCTTGAGCGGCTGCGCGGCCACGTCGGGGTTGCGGCGCAGCGTCATGCGGTTGAGCACGCGCGTCTTGTTCGGGTCCAGGTCGAAGGTCAGCTCGACGCTGTCGATCCAGTAGGCGGGGGCGGTGTAGTCCTCGCGGCGGATGGCGATGGCCGGGGCCGCGCCGTCTCCACTTCCGTCGGCTTTATGCAGTTGCAACATGGATGCTCTCCAGAAAGTCGGTATTCATGAGTTCGGTGTAGTCGCGCACGGCCGCCAGCACATGGGGCCCAGCCAATTGCTCGGGCGTGTGGGTGCTGCAGACGGCCACGGCGCGCATGCCGGCGCGGCGTGCTGCCTCGATGCCAAAAGGCGCGTCTTCAAAGACGATGCAGTGCTCGGGCGCTGCCGCAATACGGCGTGCCGCCTCCAGAAAGATCGCGGGCTGGGGCTTGCCGGGCAGGCCCTCGTCGCCACGCACGATGGCTTGGGGCGCGGGTTCCAGTCCCAGGTGGCCCAGTGCGAATTCCACGTTGCCGATGTCACCCGCGGTGCCCACGGCTACCTTGAGGCCGCGCGCGCGCACCTGCGCTGCGAACTTGCGAAAGCCCGCCACTTCGGAGAAGCGCGGGGCGAACAGCTCGCGGTAGATGGTTTCTTTTTCGTGCGTGAGCGCGTCGGCCTCGTCCTGCGACACGGGGCGTCCTAACAGTTCCACGATGCACTCGGTGCCATTGCGGCCCGTGGTGCGGGCCATGAGGTCGGGCACGTCGATGTCCATGCCCCTGCGGCGCGCGAACTCGACCCACGCCTGGGCGTGCCAGGGCATGGAGTCGATCATGGTGCCGTCCATGTCGAAGATGATGGCGTCGGTGCGCATCCGCATCGCTTAGACGCCTTGCTTCAGCGAAGCTTCGATGAAGGCGTCCAGGTCGCCGTCCAGCACCTTCTGCGTGGCCGAGATTTCGACGTTGGTGCGCAGGTCCTTGATGCGGCTGTTGTCCAGCACGTAGCTGCGGATCTGGTGGCCCCAGCCCACGTCGGTCTTGGTGTCCTCCAGCTTCTGCTGCTCTTCCATGCGCTTGCGCATCTCAAAGTCGTACAGGCGGCTGCGCAAGCGCTGCCATGCCACGTCACGGTTGCTGTGCTGGCTGCGGCCGTCTTGGCACTGCACCACGATGCCGGTGGGGATGTGCGTCAGGCGCACGGCCGAGTCGGTCTTGTTGATATGCTGCCCGCCCGCGCCCGATGCGCGGAAGGTGTCGGTGCGCACGTCGGCTGGGTTGATGTTGATCTCGATGGAGTCATCGATCTCGGGGTACACAAACAGCGACGCGAACGAGGTGTGGCGGCCGCCCGAGCTGTCGAACGGGCTCTTGCGCACCAGGCGGTGCACGCCGGTTTCGGTGCGCAGCAGGCCGAAGGCGTACTCACCCTCGATCTTGATCGTGGCGCTCTTGATGCCGGCCACGTCGCCCGGTGTTTCTTCTTCGACCGTGGCCTTGAAGCCCTTGCGTTCGGCGTACTTGAGGTACTGGCGCAGCAGCATGCTGGCCCAGTCGCAGGCCTCGGTGCCACCGGCGCCGGCCTGGATGTCCACAAAGCAGTTGAGCGGATCCGCCTCGTTGCGGAACATGCGGCGGAACTCCAGCTCTTCCACCGCTGCGCGCATCGTGGCGGCCTCCGACTCGATGGTCAAAAGGCCGGCTTCATCGCCTTCCTCTTTGCTCATCTCATACAGCTCAGCGTTGTCGGCCAGGTCGCGGGTGAGCTTGTCCAGGGTGACCACCACGCTAGAGAGCGACTTTTGTTCCTTGCCCAGCTCCTGGGCCTTCTTGGGGTCGTTCCAGACGGAGGGGTCTTCCAGCGATGCGTTTACCGTGCGCAGGCGTTCAAATTTGGCATCGAAGTCAAAGATACCTCCGTAACTCTTGCGTTCGCAGAGCCAGGTCGCTGAGGGTGGTGCCAATGAGGTTGATGCGTTCTGCGTCCATGATTCTTGTCCTGGGTGTTCTGTGGAATAACCCACGATTTTCTCATGGGACGAGCAACTGCCCCGCCAATGCCCTTTGTGCCAGACGGCCGCCGGATCTGCGCACGAAGGCCGGGGGGCAATTGGCCTCGTGATTGTCAAAAATGATAGCTACTCAGGCAATATCCGCTAGCGCTTGGATGCGATGCGGCATCCAATTGCCTCAGGCGGCATCCAAAAACGCCTCGATGAGCTGCGCCACCTGCTCGGGCTGGTCGTGGTGCAGCATGTGGCCCGCGTCTTGCACAACGGCAGTGCTGCAGGTTCGCACATGGGTCAGGCGCTGGTGGTATTCGTCCAGGGTGTACCGGCCGTTCCACCACTGCCCCAGGCTGTCGCCACTGGCCTCGATGGCCAGCACGGGGGCTGCAATGCGCTCGTAAATGGCCAGGGCCTCGTCCACGCGGTACAGCTGCGCGCTGGTGATCTTGTGCGCGGGGTCACCCAGGATCTCCCATTGCCCCTGCGCGTTGGGTCTGGCCCAGTGCTGGGCCAGCCATTGGGCCTTGTCCTCGGACAGACGGGGGTTGGTCTTCATGAGGCGGCGGGCGACGCCGTCGGCACCGTCATAGGTCTTCAGGTCCTTTGTGCCCTGGTGCAGCTGCTTGATCTCGTCGATCCATTGCGCATAGCGTGTGGGTGCCTGCGCGGGCCGTGTGGTGGGCAGGCCGAAGCCTTCGAGGTTGACGAGCTTGCGCACGCGCTCGGGCCGCACACCGGCGTACATCATGGCCACATTGCCGCCCATGCTGTGGCCCACCAGATCGATGGCTTCGCCGGGCGCGTAGTGGTCCAGCAGCAGGTCCAGGTCGGCCAGGTAGTCGGCAAACACATAGTGATCCACCGGCGCACCGGTGGTGAGGCCAAAGCCACGCCAGTCCGGCGCGATGATGCGGCGTGGTTGCTGCAGAGCGTCCACGGTGAACTGGTAGGAGGCACTGACGTCCATCCAGCCGTGCAGCAACACCAGTGTGGGCAGGTTGCTTTGCTCCGGTCCCCAGTGGCGGACGTGGTAGTTGAGGTGGCGCAGCGCCAGCGAGCTGCTGCGCGAGGGTGTAAGAACTTGGTACATGCTGCGCCAATGTTACGTTGCGCATGCGCTCGCGGGGCGCCCTGCGGTGTCACCAAGGAGTCCGGCGTCCGGCAGGTTTTGGCGTTCGCTTGTACCATCGCCCGCCGGGGCCGCAGCAGGCCGCGTTTACATTTCTCACCATCTGGAGCCTTCACCGATGAACACCGTCCGCTTGGGTCAGAGTGACCTGCTTGTCACCCCCATTTGCCTGGGCACCATGACCTTCGGCGAGCAGGTCAATGAGGCCGATTCGCATGCCATCCTGAGCCGCTCCCTGGAACGCGGCGTGAACTTCATCGACACGGCCGAGATGTACGCCGTGCCCGCCAAGGCCGAGACCTTTGGTGCCACCGAAACCATCATCGGCAACTGGTTTGCCAAGAACCCTGGCGCCCGCCAGAGGCTGGTGGTGGCTACCAAGGTGGCCGGCCCATCGCGCGGCATGCCCTGGGTGCGCGAGGGCAAGGGCATGACCCCTGCCGACATCGTGGCTTCGTGCGAGGCAAGCCTGCGCCGCCTGCAGACCGATGTGATCGACCTCTACCAGATCCACTGGCCCGAGCGCCATGTGCCAGCGTTCGGCAACCTGTATTACGACCCTTCCAAGGAAACCTCGCACACCCCCATCCGCGAGCAACTGGAAGCGCTGGCCAGCCTGGTGAAGGCTGGCAAGGTGCGCTACATCGGCCTGTCTAACGAAACCCCGTATGGCGTGCACGAATTCGTGCGCCTTGCTGAGCAGCATGGCCTGCCGCGTGTGGCCACGGTGCAGAACCCGTATTGCCTCATCAACCGCACCTGGGAAAACGGACTGGATGAAACCTGCCACCGCCTGGATGTGTCTCTGCTGGCCTACTCGCCGCTGGGTTTTGGTCTGTTGACGGGCAAGTACGACGAAAGCGGCACTACCGGCCCGACCGCCCCAAAGGGCGCGCGCATTGCATCGTATGAATCCGTGCGCAAACAGCGTTGGGGCCGCCCCGAGGCGCTGGAGGCATCGCGCCGCTACAACGCACTGGCGCGTGCCAACGGCATGACGCCCACGCAGATGGCGCTGGCGTTCTGCTACACCAAGTGGCAAGTGGCCAGCACCATCATTGGCGTGACGTCGGTGGCGCAGCTGGAGGAAGACCTGAATGCCTGGGGCACGACGCTGTCGCCCGAGGTGCTGAAGACCATTGATGCGATCCGCTGGGAGCTGCGCGACCCTGCGCTGTGACCGGGGCAGGGCGTGGCCCTGCGAATCGGCAAGATCAAACAAAGGGGCCGTGCAGGCCCCTTTGTTTTTCTGCGAGTTTGTGCGCGCTGCTGTCAGGCAGTTGCCTCCTGCCGGGTGGTGCGTCCTTCAGTCCACGGTGTCCCTTGGGGCTCACCCAGGTCCCAGAACAGCCCAGCCATCACCGCCAGTCCTTCTCGTGCCACGGGCGCCAGCAAATGCTCGTTGGGCGCATGCTGGGCGCAGGCGGGGTACGAGTGGGGCACCCACAGCGTGGGCAGGCCCAGCTGGTCGGCAAAGATGTCGTTGGGCAGCGAGCCAGCCAGGTTGGGCAGCAGCGTGGCGGGCTGGCCTGCGCTGGCCTGCAGCGAGGCCATCGTCCAGTCCACCCAGGGGTTGTGCAGATCGAGCCGTGTGGCGCCACAGTGCATGCCCATGGTGATTTCGACCTGGCTGAAGCCATGCGCGTCCAGGTGTTCACGCAGCGTGGCCTGCACGTTCTGCCAATCGGTGCCCACCACAAAGCGCAGCTGGCAGTGCGCTACGGCCTGCGCGGGGATGGCGTTGATGGGTCGCTGCGCGTTGCCCGCGCCCAGCGCCAGCACCTCCAGCGTGTTCCAGCCCACCAACTGCTCTGCGGGGGTCAGGCCGGGCTCGCCCCAGCCGGGGGTAAGCGCGGGGTCATCGGCGCCTGCACCAATCACTACGTCTCTGAGGGCGGTGCGCAGCTTGTCGGGCACTGCAGGCGGCAGCAGGCCTTTGACCAGGATACAGCCCTTCGCGTTCACCAGTGTGGCCAGGGCGTGGGTAAGCACGGTGGCCGGGTTGGCCAGCACACCGCCCCAGTTGCCCGAGTGATAGGCCTTGTCGCGGCTGCGTACTGCGAGTGAGAAGTTGATGGCTCCGCGTGAACCCAGGAAGAGGGTGGGATGGCCCGCGTTCACGCGGGGGCCGTCGCTGGCCACAAACAGGTCGGCTTTCAGTACATCGCGATGCTGCTCGCAGAAGGCGCCCAGGCCGGGCGAGCCTGCCTCTTCACCCATCTCCATGAGCAGCGTCACGTTGTATCCCAGGCGGCCGCCCCGGGCTTCGATGGTGTGGGCCAGTGCGGCCAGGCTCACGGTGTGCTGGCCCTTGTTGTCCGCTGTGCCCCGGCCATACCAGCGCTCGCCTTCGATGGTCAGCTCCCAGGGTGAGAGGCCCTCGCGCCACTGGCTGTCCTGCCCGTTGACCACGTCGCCATGGCCGTAGGTGAGTATGGTGGGCAGCGCCGGGTCTTCCACGCGGCGGGCCACCAGCAAGGGGCCGCCTTGTGGCGAGGGGTTGTCGAGCACCTTGCACTCAAAACCCTGCGGCGTGAGCCAGGGCACCATTTCGTCGGTGAGGTAGGTGCGCAGCTCGGGCGGCACCTTGCCAGTGTCGCTTTCGGTGCGCCATGCCACGCGGCGGCGCAGGTCGGTGGCAAAGCGGCCATCGTCAAAGTAGCGCTGGACGTCTTGAATGAGTTGTTGGCGGTTCATCGTGCAGGTCCTTGTTGGGTGTTCGTCAGTCCACCACGATCTTGGCGCGGTGGGCCAGCGCGCGGTAGCGGCCGATCTCGTCATCGATCATGGCGCGCGTGGCCACCGGCCCCAGGTGCACGGGTTCCATGCCCTGGGTGCGCATCTGTTCCTGCAGGCCGCTGTCGCGGGTGACGGCTTCCACCTCAGTCACCAGCTTTCGGATGACGGACTGTGGTGTTTTGGCGGGGGCGGCGATGGCGTACCAGGCGTCAAACGCCGCGTCTGGCAGCTTGAGTTCTTCCACAGTGGGCACCCCCGGCAGCATGCTGGAGCGCGATTTGCCCGCGATAGCCAGTGCGCGCAGCTTCCCGGCCTTCACCTGCGGCGCCGCAGCGGCCACTGTGTCGATACCCAACTGGATTTCACCGCCCATGAGGGCGATCAGCGACTGGCTGCTGCCCCGGTAAGGTACGTCCTGCAACTGGATGCCTGCCGCCTGCTCCAGCAGTGCGCCCGCCAGATGCGGGCCGGAGCCCGAACCGAAGGTGGCGTAGTGGATGCTCTTGGGCTTGACCTTGGCCGCTGCGATCAGCGCGTTCAGGTCCTTGAAGGGTGCGCTGGCGCTGACGACCAACACCAGCGGTGCTCGGGCGACGGTGGCCACGGGCATCAGGTCCTTGGCGGGGTCGTAGGGCAGCTTGCTGCGCAGCGCCGGGTTGACCGTGTAGCTGGTGGAGCCCGAGACCAGCAGCGTGTAGCCGTCCGGATCGGCGCGCACCACGGCTTCGGTGCCGATGATGGTGGAGGCGCCCGGCTTGTTGTCGATCACCACCGGCGTGCCCAGGCGGCTGGCCAGCTTCTGCGCGAGCGCGCGCGCCACCACGTCGGTGCCGCCGCC
>NZ_JADHVT010000148.1 GCF_016783915.1 Acidovorax sp. | reverse complement strand
TGTGTTTTACGAACTCGGGGTACGACATACGCTTAAACCATCAGGCACAATTTTGATTCGAAAAAAGGGAACCAAGATTCCATTCAACATTCGGGGACAAAGGATTATCGAATACGACATAGGCCTAAAGGAATCAAGTGAAGCAAAAGATAAGATTGAGAGATTCATTCGCAGTAGTCTGCAAAAGCGAAGCGATGACAGCATTGTGTACCACGTATTCCCGCATTTGAAGGTGTCGCTTGAGTAGTCTCTAATCTGAGGGTACGATGTCATGCGAAAATTGACCTGCTTCGTCATTATCCCCTCAAATCGAGGGGAAAACAGAAAACAACCGGTTGCACTGGTCAGAGATGATAAGTGGGGCTGGGTTGAGCTACCATCTGGATGCCAAGTCCAAAACAGTAATGATATGGCTGTCGATTTTGATGGTGTTTATGAGCACATCATAAAAGCTGCCATAGACCAAGTAAACGACGAATATAGAGACAAACAGATATACATAGAGTGTACTCGTGGCCAAGACTTACCTGAAGCAGGCGACATTGTTCGTCAGTTAATCGAGCAAATCTGCACAGCGGATATTACGATTACAGACATTACTGGTCACAACCCTAATGTGTTTCTGGAGCATGGTATTCGTTTGTCTGTAAAAGACTCACTTAATATCTTGATCCGTCTTGAAGGAGTAGCATTGCCATTTAATATCGAGCAACTACGATGCATATCTTACACTCTGGGTCTTGGAGGACCCAGTAAAGCCAAAAAAGAGATAGTGAGTTTCATTCGAAGTTATCTAGACAAATTGGACGATGACAAAAAGCCAGTTGAGAGTAGCAGTTTTTACAAGGGCTACGTTGAAATACACAGTGGACGACAACTTGAGCGCAAGCTCATAGGCGCATTTGAAAACGCACCAAAACTGGTCGCTGACTTTATCCAGTTCTTGCTGATAAATGGGACAAGTCTACATCTCAAGCAAGAATCGTTCAAGTTCCTTGAGGCGATTGAGAAGGTACTACAGGAGGACCCAAGCGGGCAGCAGCGCGCGATCAGACATCTTGGAATGGTCAGTAATATCAAAGGCTTGAGCACAGAGAAATTGCAGGACATATACTACAGACTGTGGCTGCTCTGTGACGCAGATGACACCCTCAAAGAAAAGGGACAATATTATCTCCGCAAGGTTGAAGAATTGGAGGGCAACTAGAATGGCGAAAGAGTTTTCCAAGAAATATCTAAAGGCTAGAGCCTTGTCGTTAGTAAGAAGCGGTGAAATTGAGGCTGGCATTGAAAAGTATAAACAGTATTTAGGATTGAACCCAGAAGATGATGACGCTTGGGCAGGACTGGGGGGCGCCTATAGAAGAAAGGGTGATATTGGGCAAGCAATCGAGAGTTATGAGAAAGCCTTCAATATCAATGAACAGTCCACATACTCGCTGGTGAATATTGTGTCGCTAGGTGCGGCTCGAAACTGGGAACAAGATCAGGCAAAACGGAGAGTCTATCTCCCTAAGGCAATACGGCTGGTTAAGGAGGATATCGAAACAGGAGAAGGAGACTACTGGAGTTGGTACGATCTGGCCACGCTGCAATTAATCCAGGGAGATGTTGAAGAAGCTGTCAGAACCTTCAATTACGCTGCGGATTTGACACCAGCGACGGCCAAAGAAAAATTTCGGAGTGTGCTAAGCAACTTAAACTTTCTGAAAGAACATAACCCGTCAATTGAAGGAATCTCCGTTGTAATTGAGGTAATAAACCAACACTTGAGTTGAGATACCAATGATTTTAACTGAATCCCTCATATTGTTTAGCCAGTTCATTCTCGATGATGGCAAAACAGCCTTGGCTTCTTGAAAGCCCACTGAATTGAATAAGGAGGAACAAATGACTGAAGAATTGGCATATCTTGATGACCGTCTTGAAGGCCAGAGGAAATGGCATTCTAGCAAGGCCACTTGGAACAAGAACAGGTTCTACGTTGTCGAAATCATTACGCTTGTAGCTGGAGGGCTCATTCCGGTTATCAATGTGCTAGATGCTTTCCCTGAGCCTTGGCTACGAGTGCTTTCGGCCTCTCTAGCATCTGTGATAGTGATTGTTACTGGCATTGGCAAGCTATACAAGTTCCAGGAGAACTGGCTCAACTTTCGTGCAGTGGTTGAAATGTTGAAGCGAGAAAGAGAGTTTTATCTCTACGAAGTAGGCGAATACGCAGTGCGGAGTGATCGAAAACGTAGTAGAATATTAGTAGAACGCGTTGAAAGCATTCTGGGTAGTACAACATCCCAGTATGTGTCTATTCACGGAGCCGAACGCGAAGAACCTCAAGTATCACCTGCATCTGTGGCCGGGCAAGAACAGCCTACGGAATGAGATCCGTGCCTGCTACACCATTAGCGGGCAATACTCATTAGGGCAAGCACGATTTCGGTCCAAGTAAGCACGCCGGGCAGTGTCCTGTCTGACGAAATGTAATTGAAACAATGGATGCGGCTGTAGGTGCTGTTAACAGGATTTGAGCCCTTGATCGCCACTGGTCGCCTATTCGACGTTCGGGTCATCGTCGCGCTCTACATGGCCCGAAACTTGTTGAAAGTCAAATCATGCCTCCCGAGCCGGTTCATCCGCCTCGCCAAGCGCCCTCTCACGTTACGCCTCCCGAGCCAGTGCATCCGCCTCGCCAAGTGCCTCCTCGTGTCACCGTGAGGCATGACCCAACCCTCAAGATGGCCTGGGAGCGCTTCGCGCTCTTCGACGCCAATTCTGTACGCTATCAAACTAACTTCAAGAGACTGAGAACGTGGATTTTGGGGCTGGGAGTGCTCAGCACGGTCTTGGCGTTGATCCTAACGACCTTGTACTCCACCAAAGCTAACCCGAAAGGAGAGACCTATGCCTACTCATCACTTTATCAGTTACTCTTCAGCTGACGCGCTGGATTTCGCTCTGAAGCTGTGCGATACGCTGATCGCAGGCCCACCTTCGATCTCTGCATGGCTGGACAAGCGCGAATTGAAACCCGGGCAGGATTGGGACGAGCAGATCGTCGAGGCCATCCGCGCCTGCGACAGCTTGCTGTTCGTCATGACGCCCGATAGCGTCGAACCTCTGTCCGTCTGCAAACAGGAATGGACGCGCGCTCTCAAGTACAAAAAGCCCATCGTTCCCATCCTGCTCCATCGGGACGCCGAGATGCCGTTCCGCCTGGGCAGCCGGCAGTACGTTGATTCCACCGGCGCGTTCGAGCCGGCCCTGGCGAGATTGCGCACCCACCTGCAGTGGCTGGCGTCGCCGGAGGGCGTGCTGCAAGCGATGAAGGATCGCCTGGCCGACGCCCAACGCGATCTGCGCCGCGCCAGGGACGACGTGGAGCAAACGCGCATTCAGGATGAAATCAACGCCTTGAAAAGGCAAATCGCCGATCAACAGCGGGTGGTTGACGATCCGCAGGGGGCAGCGAGGCGCGTCGAGGAGAGCATCGAACGGGGGCTGGAACGGGAACGCCAGCCGGAGAAACCGGTCGCCGGCGTGAAGCGCACCAGGTTCATCAACCCGCCGCCGGGCGTAGCACCAAGCTACTTCCAGGATCGCTACGTCGAAATGGGGCTGATCGGTGATTTCCTGAAAGACGAGTCCAAGCGCTTGATGACGGTGGTCGGACGGGCTGGGATCGGCAAGACCACCATGGTGTGCCGCGTGCTCAAGTCGCTGGAAAGCGGGCGGTTGCCCGACGACTATCCGCTGAGTGTGGATGGCATCGTCTATCTGAGCACGAGCGGGTCGCATCGCGTGACGGTGCCCAACCTGTACACTGACCTGATCAAGCTGTTGCCGGACGACGTTGCGGAGAGGCTGGACGCGCTCTACAAAGACCCCCAGGCCGCCACCGAGGCCAAGATGCGGGCCTTGCTGGCCGCTTTCCCGCGCGGGCGCGTGCTGTTGCTGTTGGATAACTTTGAGGACCTGGTTGATCCCCAGACGCACGCCATCCGCGACGAAGAGCTGGACGAGGCGTTGCGCGCCTTGCTGAACCTGTCCCATCACGCCGTCAACGTGATCCTGACCACGCGCGTCGCCCCGCGCGGATTGATGCTGGTGCAGCCGGGCCGGCAGGTCCGCCTGGAGCTGGACGAGGGGCTGGAGTCTCCCTACGCCGAGAACATCCTGCGCGAGATGGACGTGGACGGCAAGGTGGGACTGAGAGATGCACCGGCAGACTTGTTGGACGAAGCCCGCCAGCGCACCCTGGGCTATCCGCGCGCGCTGGAAGCCTTGTTCGCCATCCTGTCGGCCGACCGCTACACGACCCTGCGCGAAGTTCTGGACGATGCGGAAAGGCTGCTGCCCGAACACGTGGTGGAGAAGCTGGTGGGAGAGGCCTTCAACCGGCTCGATCCCACGGCGCAGCGGGTGATGGAGGCGCTGGCCGTGTACGCCCGCCCGGTGACGCCTGCCGCAGTGGACTACCTGCTGCAGCCCTACCTGCCTGGTGTGAACAGCGCGCCGGTCCTGAACCGGTTGGTGACGATGCACTTTGCCCGCAAGGAAGCCGGTCGCTACTACATGCACCAGGTGGATCGCGACTATGCCTTTGCGCGCGTGCCCGAAGGCGAGGAGGCGGATCGCCTGGAGGAGGACGCGCCGCCCTACACCCGCTTCGCCCTGCTGCATCGCGGCGCGGAATACTTTCGGCAAGCGCGCAAGCCGCGCGAGGAGTGGAAGACGATCGAGGACTTAGCGCCACAACTGGCCGAGTTTGACCTGCGTTACGCCGGGCAAGACTACGACACGGCGGCGGACGTATTGACGGATATTGACTTCGACTACCTGTTGTTGTGGGGCCATTATCGGCTGATGGTTGACATGCACGAGCGCCTGCAGGGCAAGCTGAACGACCCGCGCCTAAAGCAGGCCAGCGTGGGCAATCTGGGTACGGCGTATCGGCTGATGGGGCAGGTCCAAAAGGCGATTGCCTGTTATGAGCAGGCATTGGTGATGGCCCATGAGGCGGAAGAACGCTGGGGCGAAGGTGCGTGGCTTGGCAACCTGGGTAACGCCTACAGCGACCTGGGGCAGGTGGAGGCGGATAAAGACCATCCGGGGGCCATAGAGTACTACGAGGCGGCGCTAGAGATTGCGCAGGAGATAGGCGACCGACGCGGCGAGGTGCTGGGTTGGCCAGCCTGGGCAACAGCTATGGTGAGTTAGGGCAGACCGCCCGCGCGATTGACTACTACGAGCAAGCGCTGACAATTTTGCGCGAGATCGGGGACCGGCAAGGGGAGAGCGCTGACCTTGTCAATCTGGCAGAAGTGCTGGTAGATGAAGGGCGCTACCCTCAAGCCATACAGCGCGCGCTGGAAGGCGTGAGGATTGGAGATGAAATCAGCAGCACGAGTCTTGGCAGCTATAGTAACGGCTACCTCGCTCTGGCTTACCTGTATGCGAGTGATCTGCCCGCCGCCCGTGCCGCTGTCGAGGCCGCGCGCCAGCACGACGAGCCGCAGAACAATCACTACGTCCTGGCGCTGCTGGGCGTGATCGCCCTGCGGCAAGGGGACCGCTCGGCGGCGCAACAGGCGTTTGCGGAGGCAGTTGCCCAGGCTGATGCCCTGCTGGCGCATACGGCTCAAACTACTATGCGCTGGATGTCAAGGGGTTGGTCCTGTGCGGGTTGGTCCTGTGTGGGGACAGGGAGAATCTGCCCGCCGCCATCGAAGCCTATCAGGCCGCGCGGGCGATCAACAAAGATGCCGGAATCGTAGGGCGCGTCTTGCGCTTGTTGGATGCGCTGGCGCTGGCGGCCCCGGACGGGGTTGAGGCGCTGTCCACTGCGCTGGCGGCGGCGGGTGGGGAATAGAGAGGATGCCGCCTTCTTCGACCGTCTGGCGGCAGAGCTGGCCAGCATCCCGTGCAGGCGAAGGTGAAAGGCAAGAACGTTGTCCAGTGTCATCTTCCCTGGGGAGAGGCCCATGAACGCAACGAACTTCGAAGGTATCAACCTCTTTGTCGCTATCTTTGCGCTAATCGTGGTTGCAGTACCTATTGCCATGCTGCTCTCGTTCTGGGTGCTGAGACGGTACCGCAATGCCGTCCTCAAATCAATGCTGGAACATGCGGGCGGCTCTGGCACAGGCAGTGCGCAGCCCGAAGCAGGAGATCGGGGGCAGGCTGAGCAAACGTCCCTGCCGGATCTGCAGCTCCAGGTCGTTGACCCGCATACGCGGCTTGAGCAAACAGGAACTGCCGACGCGATGCTGAAGCACGCCGATCGCACCAGGCTCAGAGTGGCCCTGGTATACGCTGTCGCTGGCTGTGTCCACGCCGTCATCGCCGCGATTCTGCTCTTCCTTTTCAATGACCTTGAATTCTTGCCGATCAGAACGCTCTTCGTATGGCTCATTCTGGCGTGGCCCACTGTTCCCACGGTAGTGACCGTTGCCGGCGGCAATCGTCTGCTCAAGGTGATTGTGCCGCTTTCATTGGCGCTGATCTCACTGCTGCTGATCACGTCAATTGATGTGGGGGAGTTGCTGTCCCTGTGGACCTACTTCCTGGGGATTCCCACGCTGATCACGCTGGCCGTCGGCAACCGCCGGCTGCGAGCAGTTGGCCCGATTCTCCTGCTGATTGTTTCTTGGGTTTTGCTCGGTGTTCTCTCTCTTGGGCTCGGCATCCAGGTTTTACCTGTCGGCCTGCTCTCCACGCTTCCCCTGGTGGTCATCCTGGGAATTGCGCTGATGGTGCTGCTGGGCTTCTGGGTCGTCGCCTGGCTTGGGTTTCGATGGTTTGCCCAGCGTTATGCCCGCAAGAAGTCAAGCGATCAGCTCTCGTGGTTGGCAACGTGGTGGTTGTTGTTCACGCTGTGGGAATGTCAGATCCTGTCAGTTACAGGGGGGTTACTGGGCTTCCTGGGATTGTTGGCCTTTGTAGGGTACGAAATCGTCTTGTGGATTGGGCTGCGTCCACTGCGCGCCGCTGCGTCAAGGCAACCCCCCCATCGCCTCCTGCTCCTTCGTGTCTTTGGCTTCCGTAAGCGCAGCGAACGCCTGCTGGGAGACCTTGAGCTGCGGTGGCGCTACCTGGGCAACATCCATCTGATCGCTGGCACCGACCTGGCGACGGCCAACCTGGAGCCCCACGAGTTTTTCGAGTACATGAACGGGCGGCTTAGCCGGCAGTTTGTCAAGAACGAGGAGCATCTGAGCCAGCGCATTGAAAGCATGGATCAGCTTCCCGATCCAGATGGGCGCTTCCGGGTCAACGAGTTCTTCTGCCATGACGACACCTGGCGCATGACCTTGCAGCGCCTGGTGTCGCAAAGCGAAGTCATCTTGATGGACCTGCGGGGTTTCTCGTCCAGGAACCAGGGCGTATTGTTTGAGTTGGCCCACTTGATTGACGTCGTGCCCGTGAGTGACATCGTTCTGGTCAGCGACGGCACAACCGATCAGGAATTCCTGGAAGCGAAGCTGAGCGAGATATGGCGCACCATGGACACTCGCTCGCCCAATCGCCAGCGGCCTGACGTACCTTTACGGGTACTGCGCGTGGACAGGCAGGACAGCAATGCTGTTCAGCAGCTCATGCGCCTGTTGTGCAACGCCGCACAGCGCGTTGCGGCGAGCTAGTGCGGACAGGCTGCCTTCTTTGGCCGTCTGGCGGCAGAGTTGGCCAGCATCCCGCGCAGGCGAAGGTGAAAGGCAGGAGGAAGAAAATGAGAGTGCGAGAGAACATCCTTCTTGCCGAAACGGGCATGGTCATAGCGACTCAAGGGGGACCGGGGACCTTGGGGATAGCGGTTGTGTCAAAGTAGCCGGCGGCGGTGGCCTGGACGCTTTGCCCGATCGTCTTCATTCACTTATCTTTCGGTTTGGGAAAGGAGTGAGCGAGTATGTCACGTATCTTCATTAGCTACCGGCGTGCCGACAGCGCCGGCTACGCTGGACGTTTGCACGACCGGCTAAGCCAGCGCTTTGGCCAAGGCCAAATCTTTATGGATATTAACACGATTGAGCCCGGCCTGGACTTCGTTGAGGTTATCGAAGAGGCGGTGGGCTCGTGCGACGTGCTGATCGTGCTCATCGGCAGGGAGTGGCTGACCATTACTGATGCCACTGGACGTCGGCGGTTGGATAACCCGCAAGACTTTGTCCGGCTGGAAGTCGCGACCGCTCTTGATCGGAACATTCGAGTGATCCCCGCGCTGGTAGGGGGCTCGACCATGCCCCATTTAGCGGATTTGCCAAACGCGCTTAAGAAGCTGGCCCGCCGCAACGCGTTGGAGATCAGCGACACGCGTTTCCACCACGACGTAGACCGGCTGATTGAGACGCTGGAGAAGGTGCTGGACGTGCCAGAATCACCCCCTTCCACACCTGAGGTGAGGAGAAGGGAAGAAGCTGTCCCAGCTCTCCAGTCCTTCGAGCCCGAAATGATCCTCATCCCCGCTGGCGAGTTCCTCATGGGCAGTGATCCCAACGTGGACAAAGACGCGCGGGACCACGAGCAGCCTCAACATACCCTGTACCTGCCCGACTACCACCTGGCCAAGACGCCGGTGACCAACGCCCAGTACGCGGCCTTTGTGCAGGCTACCGGCCATCGCCAGCCGGAACGTTGGAAAAGCGGCACACCGCCGGGAGGTAAAGGATATCATCCCGTGGTAAACGTCTCCTGGCACGACGCTATCGCCTACTGCCACTGGCTTGCCGGAGTCACCGGCAAGTCCTACTACCTTCCGAGCGAGGCCGAGTGGGAGAAGGGGGCGCGCGGGGCACAGATGGCCGAGTCTATCCCTGGGGGAACGTGTGGGACAAGTCGAGGTGCAATGTGGATGCGAGTTTATTAAGGGGCTTAGCTTCTTTGGTAGCTTCAGCTGCTATTGGGATAACAGCAGTTGGTCAGTACTCGCCACGTGGCGATAGCCCCTACGGCTTGCTGGATATGGCGGGCAACGTGTGGGAGTGGACGCGGAGCTTTCATAAGGACTACCCCTACGTTCCAGAGGATGGTCGGGAAGATCTTGAGGGTGCAGGTCCCCGTGTGCTGCGTGGCGGCTCGTGGTACTACGATCTGAACTTCGCCCGCTGCGCTTGCCGCGGCAGGGGCTCCCCAGGCAGCCGTGTCAGCAAAATTGGGTTTCGGGTGGCGGCTTCCCCCGGCTCTCCTTAAGCTGTTGATTTCTGGTTTCTGTATTTCTGAATTCTGAAGCGGGGGTCTGGGGGCGCAGCCCCCAGACGCTCGTGCATGGGCGTAACATGATCCTTCGATTCATCATCTACGGACTACTTGGCTGGTGCGGCGAGATCACCTGGACCGCGACCAGGGAAAAGCTCAGCGGGCAGCAGCGAGACTGGAAGCTTAGGGGCACCACCTATCTGTGGATGTTTCCCCTCTATGGCCTCATCGCGCCCCTGTACGAACCCCTCCACAACGCCCTCCGCGCCTGGCCCTGGCCGCTGCGGGGCGTTGTCTACATGCTGGGTTTCTGGACCATAGAGTACCTGGCGGGCTGGCTGCTGAAGCGTGTGATCGGCGTCTGCCCCTGGGACTACAGCCGCGCCCGCTGGCACGTGCGCGGCTTCATCCGGCTGGACTATGGCCCTGTCTGGTTCCTGGTCGGGCTGGGTTTGGAATCCGTCCATGATTTGCTGCTGCAATTGACGCCCGCCATCCAGCAGGCGCTGATTGGTTGAGAGGAGTTTTGAATCACTGATGACACTGATGGACACTGAGGCCTCCGCCGAGGCGTCGGCCGAGGCGTTCACTGAGATAACTGACTGTCGGAGCCAAGCCGGTCTTCAGTGTGTTCAGTGTGCTCAGTGACCTCAGTGGTTCAGTGATTCCAGGTGTGGCATGGGAGAACCACGGATTGGTAGGAAAACACGGATTCGTTTGAGACCTGAGCTAATCCGCAAATAAAATAGATAAGGGAGGCATTTACTTATGAACCTGAAACACAAAGCTTCAAAGAGGGTTATCGGCGTTCAGCCTTCAGCTACGGTTGCGGTTTCCGACAAGGCCCGGACCATGGCTGCACAGGGCTTGGACGTCATCAGCCTGGGTGGTGGCGACCCTGACTTCGACACGCCATCACACATCGTGGAGGCAGTTCTGGAGGCCGTACGCGAAGGGCATACCCACTACGTAGCCAGTTCCGGTGTGAGAGGGCTCCGGGCGGCCATAGCCGACAAGCTAAGAGAGGAAAACGGCCTGGAGTTCGACCCTGACGCGGAGATCATCATCACTCCAGGGGCGAAGCAGGCTCTCTTTGCCACGATCATGGCCACCGTGGACGAGGGCGATGAAGTGCTGATCCTTGATCCGGCCTGGGTTTCCTACGTGCCCTGTGTGCAGTTGGCAAGTGGCGTGGCTGTCCATGTCCCCTTGAGCGCGGAAGACAATTTCTGCGTCACGGATGCCAAATTGCGGCGAAAGCTGACTCCCAGGTCGAAGCTGATGATACTCAATTCGCCCAGCAATCCCACGGGACGGGTATTCACTCGAGAGGAGCTTGAGACCATCGCCACGGTGGCCCTGGAAAACGACCTGTTGGTCCTATCGGACGAGATCTATGAGAAGATCCTGTACGATGGTCACGAGCATATCAGCATTGGCAGTTTGTCCGGTATGCTGGATAGAACCATTGTCATCAATGGCTTCTCCAAGGCTTATGCCATGACGGGCTGGCGCTTGGGCTACGTGGCAGCCAAGGGGCCTTTGGCGAAAGAGATACTGAAGGTTCAACAACATTCGGTGACGTGTGCCAGCTCTTTTACACAATACGCCGGGATAGTGGCGCTAACCGGTCCCCAGGATGCAGTCTCCCAGATGGTCGAGGAGTACAGAAGGCGAAGGGACATCATCACCGCAGGCCTGAACA
>NZ_JADHVT010000147.1 GCF_016783915.1 Acidovorax sp. | reverse complement strand
GGGGGGGGGGGGGGGGGGGGGGGGGGGGGGGGGGGGCCATGCTGTTCACCGGCACGCCCCTGGCCTGGCTGGTGCAGCAGTCGTCCTGGCGCATGGGGTTTGGCGTGCTGGCAGGCCTGGCTGCGCTGGCCTGGCTGCTGATCTTCTGGAAGGTGCATGAGCCCGCACAACCCATCGACGATGCCGCGCCGCGCGAATCGGTGCTGCAGGCGGTGCGCGGCTTCGGCGCGCTGTTCCTGCTGCCGCACACCGCCGGCATCATGCTGCTGGCGCTGATGACCTATGCCTCGTTCCTCACGCTGCGCGGGCTGTGGCTGGGCCCACTGTTGATCGAGCGGCACGGCTATTCGCTGGTGGCCAGCGGCAATGTGGCCATGCTGTCGTCGCTGGTGTCACTGTTCAGCCCAGCCCTTTTTGGTCGGCTGGACCCTGGCCCCAGGCGGCGCAGGCGCTGGCTGCTGGGCTTTACCGTCCTGCTGGCGGCCTTGTTTGCGGCCATGGGCTTTCTGCATGCCGAATGGCTGGACGTGGGCGGCTCCGTGGCCGTGGGCCTGCTGTCAGGCTACATGGTGCTGCAGTATTCGGACGTGCGCTCGGCCTACGCCCCTGCGGTCACAGGGCGCGCCATGGCGGTGTTCACCATGGCGCTGTTCCTGGGCGTGGCGCTGATGCAGTGGGTGACGGGCGTGGCGGCCTCCATCGCCGCCGCACAGGGTGCAGACCCGTACGTGGCGGTGATGCTGACCATCGCGGCCATGCTGGTGGTGGGTGCACTGGCCTTCAGGCTGCTGCCCGCGCCCGCTCATTGACCCGCCCTGGGCCCGGTGGGCACCACGCGGCGCTGGCACCGTCAACACGCCACCACTGCAGCACGCCAAACAGCAGTTCGAAGGCGGTGAAACCCAGCACGATGGCATTGGCGCCATGTGCCACCGCGTAGATCTGCCAGGCCCCAAACAGAAACCGCGCCACGCCATCCAGCCGCCCCAGCAGCACCGTGGGCGCCACGATGCGCGCCACCGACCACACCACCACCACCGAGCCCAGCAGGTTGGCCAGCAGCATGTGCGTGGTGTCCAAGGGGTGCAAGGTGCCGGGCAATGCGAGCGCCTGGGCCAGCAGGTTCAGCTGGGTGTAGAGCCAGGCGAAGGTCCAGGGCGAGGCAAACGGCCAGGTGACGAGCAGGTCGTACCAGCCGCTGGCGCGGACGATGCGCAGATAACGGCCGGAAGCGAAAGCAGGGATGTGCATGACAAGAAACCTCTGTGAATGAATCAATGAGGCCCCGAGCTTCCACCTTGAAGTACGCTTCAGGGTCAAGCACTTTGTGAGGGGAACGGGATCATGCTGATCGGTGAACTGGCCACGGCCTCGGGCCTGAGCCGCGAAGCGCTGCGCTTTTATGAACAGCAGGGCCTGATTCGCGCGCGGCGCCTGGACAACGGTTACCGGGACTACCCGCCCGAGGTGGTGACGCTGGTGCAATACATCCGCACCGCGCAGCAGCTGGGCTTTACCCTGGCGGAGATCGGAGACCGGCTGCCCGCCATCTGGGACGCCGCCGAGCCCGGCCCCGCATTGGCGCAGGTGTTGGCCGCCAAGCTGCAGGAGATTGACGACCGCATTGCCGCGCTGCAGGGCCTGCGCCAGACGTTGGCCGAGCGTGTGGCCACCGACTGCCCGCTGCAGGCCCGGGTGCCACGGGCCAAGGCCTCTTCGCCCGTTTTTTGAACCCAATCGGGCGGTAGCGCTAGTACATCATGCGCTGACAGCTATCAAAAACAGAGCAATCTTCGTTCAACCGCCGCGCAGGTGCCAGCGCAGCCCGGTCAGGTGGCTGAGGCGGGCACCTGGTGCAGCAACACCGGGTGGTTGCCATCGGCGTCCGCACTCTCGATCTGCACCCCAAAGCCCCACAGCCGCGCCACGTGCCTGAGCACCTCCTGGGTGTCGTCGGCCAGCGGGCGGCCCTGGTACTGGGTGTGGCGCAGGGTCAGGCTGCGGTCGCCGCGCAGGTTCACGTTCCACACCTGGATATTGGGCTCACGCGTGCCCAGGTCGTACTGCTGCGACAGCATCTGGCGCAGGCTGCGGTAGCCGTTTTCGTCGTGGATCTCGCTGACCACCAGATCGCGCTCGCCAGCGTCGTCATGCAGCGCAAACAGGCGCATCTCGCGCATCAGGTGCGGACTGAGGTACTGACCGATGAAGCTCTCGTCCTTGAAGTTGCGCATGGCATGGTCGAGCGCGGGCAGCCAGGGGGTGCCGGCGATGTCGGGGAACCAGTGCCGGTCCTCCTCGGTGGGGTGCTGGCAGATGCGCTGAATGTCGCGGTACATGGCAAACCCCAGCGCATAGGGGTTGATGCCGCTGTAGGCGCGGTGCCCCACGGGTGGCTGGTAGACCACGTTGGTGTGCGAGCCCAGCCATTCGATCATCACGCCGTCGCTCAGGTAACCCTCGTCGTACAGCGTGTTGAGCAGCGTGTAGTGCCAGAACGTGGCCCAGCCTTCGTTCATGACCTGGGTCTGGCGCTGGGGGTAGAAATATTGGGCGATCTTGCGCACGATGCGCACGATTTCGCGCTGCCAGGGCTCCAGCAGGGGCGCGTTTTTTTCGATGAAGTACAGGATGTTCTCTTGCGGCTCCCTGGGGAAGCGGTCGGCCTCTTGCGCCGCACCTTCCTTGCCGGGGCGCGTGGGCAGGGTGCGCCACAGCTCGTTCACCTGCTGCTGGGCGTAGGCCTCGCGCTGCGCGCGTTCAAGCCGCTCGCGCGCCAGGTTCTTCTTGGACGGGCGGCGGTAGCGGTCCACGCCAAAGTTGGCCAGGGCATGACAGGAGTCGAGCAGGCGCTCCACTTCGCCCGTGCCGTAGCGCTCCTCACACTGGGCCACATAGTCCTTGGCATACACCAGGTAGTCGATGATGCTGGACGCATCGGTCCACATGCGAAACAGGTAGTTGCCCTTGAAGAAGCTGTTGTGGCCATAGGCGGCATGCGCAATCACCAGCGCCTGCATGGCGGTGGTGTTCTCCTCCATCAGGTAGCTGATGCAGGGGTTGGAGTTGATGACGATCTCGTACGCCAGGCCCATGTGCCCGCGCCGGTAGCGCCGTTCGGTGGCCAGAAACTCCTTGCCGTAGCTCCAGTGCCGGTAGTTCACCGGCATGCCCACGCTGGAGTAGGCGTCCATCATCTGTTCGGCGGTGATGATCTCCAGCTGGTTGGGGTAGGTGTCGAGACCAAAGCGCTCGGCCGTGGCGGCAATGGCCGCGTGGTAGCGCTCGATCAGTTCGAACGTCCAGTCGCTCGGGTCGGGCAACGGCTCGGCCGGCCGCGCGCCTGCAGGCAGGGGCTGGCCGGGCACGGCACGGTGGCGGCGCTCGCCCACGGCAGCGGCCTTCCAGGGGTTGTCGCTGAGGCGGCGCTCCAGCACGGGATACTGCACAACGTTGTTCATGCGGCCACCCCCTCTTTCTTGAAGAGATCGCGGAACACCGGGTAGATGTCACCGGGTGCGGAGACCTTGCGCATCGCAAAGTGGGAGTACAGCGGCATCAACTGGCTGTACTCGTCCCACAGGTTCTGCTCTTCCTCGGCCACCTGCACATAGGCAAAGTAGCGCACCAGCGGCAGGATCTTGTCCACCAGCAGGTTGCGGCAGACGCCGCTGTCGTTGGTGAAGTTGTCGCCATCGCTGGCCTGCGCCACGTAGATGTTCCAGTCGCCCTGAGGGTAGCGCGCACGGATGATCTGGTCGAGCAGCACCAGCGCGCTGCTCACCACCGTGCCGCCGCTTTCGGTGGAATGGAAGAACTGCTCCTCGCTCACCTCGGCCGCCTGGGTGTGGTGGCGGATGAACACGATGTCGATGGTCTCGTAGTGCCGCGTGAGAAACAGGTACAGCAGAATGAAGAACCGCTTGGCCAGGTCCTTGCGCGTCTCGTCCATGGAACCCGACACATCCATCACGCAGAACATCACCGCCTGGCTGCTGGGCAAGGGCACCGGCGTGCGCGCACGAAAGCGCAGGTCAATGGGGTCGAGGTACGGGATCTTGCCAATGCGCGCCGTGAGCGCATCGATGCGGCGCTGCAACTCAGCCACCGCCTCGCTGGTGCCGTCGTCCTGCGCCAGCAGGGCGTCCAGTTCGGCCTGCAGCGCCAGCAGCTCGCGGTGCGCCGACTTGCCCAGTGCAATGCGCCGGCCCAAAGCGCCGCGCATGGTGCGCAGCACGGCCAGGTTGTTGGGGATACCGTCCTGGCTGTAGCCCGCGCGGCGCGACTTCCACTGCGGGTTCTCGCCAATGTGGGTCCGCAGCAGGTGCGGCAGCGCCAGGTCTTCAAAAAAGAGCTGCATGAACTCTTCCTTGGTCAGCGTGAAGGTGAAGTCGTCTTCGCCCTCGCCGCTGTCGCTGGCCTGCGACCCGCGCCCACCCGCCCCGCCCTGGGGCCGCTCGATGCGGTCGCCACGCACATGCTCTGCATTGCCGGGGTGCACGGTGTCGCGGATGCCGCCCTGGCCGTGGTGGAAGACGGGCTCGCTGATGTCCTTGCGCGGGATGGTGATGCTCTCGGCCTGCTCCATGTCGCGGATGCCGCGTTGCGAGACGGCACGGCGCACCGCATCCGCGATCTGTTCCTTGTATCGGCGAACAAATCGCTCGCGGTTGCCCACCGACTTGTTCTTGCCAGCGAGCCTGCGGTCGATGATTTGCAATGCCATCCGTTGCTCCCGTTCCCCATGCAGGGCTTGTGGCCCAGGCACCGACCCTAGCTACTCTTGCGCACGCGCAGGTACCACTCGCACAGCAGCCGCACCTGCTTGGGCGTGTAGCCCTTGTTCACCATGCGGGTGACGAAGTCCTCGTGCTTGCGAGCCTCTTCGGCACTGGCCTTGGCGTTGAAGCTGATCACCGGCAGCAGCTCTTCGGTGTTGGAGAACATCTTCTTCTCGATCACCAGCCGTAGCTTTTCGTAGCTGGTCCAGCTCGGGTTGTTGCCCTGGTTATTGGCGCGCGCCCGCAGCACGAAGTTGACGATCTCGTTGCGGAAGTCCTTGGGGTTGGCGATGCCTGCGGGCTTCTCGATCTTCTCCAGCTCGGCGTTGAGCGCGCTGCGGTCGAACACCTCGCCGGTGTCAGTGTCGCGGTACTCGTTGTCCTGGATCCAGTAGTCGGCGTAGGTGACGTAGCGGTCGAAGATGTTCTGGCCGTATTCGCTGTAGCTTTCCAGGTAGGCCGTCTGGATCTCCTTGCCAATGAACTCGGCATAGCGCGGCGACAGAAACTCTTTGATGTAGCCGGTGTACTTGGTCTCCAGCTCGGCGGGGAACTGCTCGCGCTCGATCTGCTGCTCCAGCACATACATCAGGTGCACGGGGTTGGCGGCCACCTCGGCACTGTCGAAGTTGAACACCCTGGACAAAATCTTGAACGCAAAGCGGGTCGATATACCCGTCATGCCCTCGTCCACGCCGGCGTAGTCGCGATACTCCTGGTAGCTCTTGGCGCGGGGGTCGGTGTCCTTCAGGCTCTCGCCGTCGTACACCTGCATCTTGCTGAAGATGCTGGAGTTCTCGGACTCCTTCAGCCGCGTGAGGATGGCAAACTGCGACATCATCTTGAGCGTACCGGGCGCGCACACGGCGTTGCCCAGCGATGATTCGCGGATGAGCTTTTCGTAGATGCGGATCTCCTCGCTCACGCGCAGGCAGTACGGCACCTTGACGATGTAGATACGGTCAAGAAACGCCTCGTTGTTCTTGTTGTTGCGAAACGCCTTCCACTCGCTCTCGTTGCTGTGGGCCAGCACCACGCCGTCGAAAGGGATGGCACCGAAGCCCTCCGTGCCCTTGTAGTTGCCCTCCTGCGTGGCAGTCAGCAGCGGGTGCAGCACCTTGATGGGCGCCTTGAACATTTCCACGAATTCGAGCAGCCCCTGGTTGGCCAGACACAGGCCGCCGCTGTAGCTGTAGGCGTCGGTGTCGTCCTGCGCAAAGGTTTCGAGCTTGCGGATGTCCACCTTGCCCACCAGGCTGGAGATGTCCTGGTTGTTCTCGTCACCCGGCTCGGTCTTGGCAATGCCCACCTGCTTGAGCACGCTGGGGTAGCGCTTGACCACACGGAACTGGCGGATGTCGCCGCCGTACTCTTCCAGCCGCTTCACCGCCCAGGGCGACAGCACACGCTGCAGGTAGCGGCGCGGAATGCCGAACTGCTCTTCCAGAACCGGGCCGTCCTCAAGTGCATCGAAGAGGCCCAGCGGCGACTCGTTCACTGGCGAGCCCTTGAGCGAATAGAACGGCACCTTCTGCATCAGGGCCTTGAGGCGCTCTGCGATGGAGCTTTTGCCGCCCCCCACAGGGCCCAGCAGGTAGAGGATCTGCTTGCGCTCCTCCAGCCCCTGCGCGGCATGGCGGAAGAAGCTCACCACCTGCTCGATGGACTCTTCCATGCCGTAGAACTCAGTGAACGCGGGGTAGCGCTTGATGACCTTGTTGGCAAAGAGCCGCGACAGCCGCGGGTCATTGCGCGTGTCCACCATCTCGGGCTCGCCAATCGCTGCCAGCATGCGCTGGGCCGATGTGGCGTAGGCCATGGGGTCACGCTTGCACTCGGCGAGGTACTCGTCGATCGACATTTCCTCTTCGCGGCTACGGGCATAGCGCGCGGCGAAGTTGCTGATGGCATCCATACGACCTCCTGTGGCGGCACCCCTGGCGGGCTCAGGTGGTACCACGGTGTTGCATTGGCAATCGCTACCGGCTTGGCCCTTGTAGCACCACGACCTGCGCTTGAACAGCGAATTCATGGACGCATGGTTGGCCTTTTCTGGGCGTTGCACACACAGCGATAGAGCGTGGCACACTGCGCGAAGTTCACCCCGCAAAACGCTGGCACGGGTTGCCCCGGATAGGGAATGTCCTGACAACCGGGAAGTCAAGTTGACGCCCGTGCATGGGCCTTGCGCCAAGGGCTTATTTGCAGGACGCCACCTGCACACTCCCCATCACAAAGAACTGGCGCTGGAGCCATCGCCCCGGTACAGCCAGGGCACATCCAGCAAACGCTCGCCCAGCAGGTGCAGCGACAGGTCACGCCCCCAGCGCACGAGCCCCGTGGCGTGGAAGATGCGGCCGTTGCGCGTGGACCGGGCCTGCACGCGCGCGTTGCGCTGCCAGCGGTTCAGCGCGTAGCGGCGCAGGCGCAGCGGCACATCGAGGTCGTGCATGGCCAATGCACGCTGCAGCTCGGCCGCGTCTTCAATCGCCATGCCCGCGCCCTGGGCCAGGTACGGTCGCATGGGGTGCGCAGCATCGCCCAGCAGGCCCACCAGGCCTTGTGCCATCTCGTCGGCGCTGCGCACGGGCGGGCGGTCACACAAGGGCCACAGGCGCCAGCCCGCTCCACCCACGGCACTCACGCTGCGCACCACGTCCTGCAGCGCGGTGCAGGTGCCTTGCAGCGCGTGCTCCAGGCCTGCAACGTTGGCAGCATGGTCCCAGTTCTCCAGGTCTTGCGGTGCGCGCCCTTGCACAATGACCACCAGGTTTTGCAGCTCGCCCCGACGCACGGGGTACTGCACCGCGTGCAGGCGCGGGCCCAGCCATGCGGTGACCTGCGCCGTGCGCAAGGCGTCGGGCAGCGCATGCTGCGGCACCAGCGCGCGGTAGGCCAGGTGCCCCGTCACGCGTGGCGGTACCGCGCCCATAAGCTGGGTGCGGGTGCGGCTCCACAGGCCATCGGCACCGATCAGAGCATCGCCCTCTACCTGCTTGCCCCGGCTGGTGCGCACGGTGACCACGCCGTCGGCATCGGCAAAGCTGTCAATCGCATGCTCCAGATGCAGTTGTGTGTCGGTGTATTTCGTCACGGCGGACAGCAACAGGCCATGCAGGTCCGCACGGTGAATGGTGGCGTAGGCCGCGCCATAGCGCTCCACCGCCGTGGGCCCCAGGGGCAACACGGCCAGTTCTTTGCCGCTGACGGCGTTGCGCACCTGCAACCGGCTGGGAAAGGCAGCCACCGCCTGCAGCGGCTGCTGCAGACCCCAGGCCTGCAGGCGGCGCACCACGTTGGGCCCGATCTGCACGCCCGCACCCACTTCGCTGAACGCGGCAGCGCGCTCGTACAGCCGCACCTCCCACCCGGCCCGGGATGCGCCCAACGCGGCGGCCAAGCCGCCAATGCCGCCACCGGCGACCAACACCTGTTTTTTCATGGCGCGATTGTGAACTGCGCGCCCTGGCGGGTAATTGTCATAGCGCAGGCCGCAGCGCACGCTCCAGCACTTCGGCGGGCATGGGTCGGCCAAACAGGTAGCCCTGAAAGGCCTTGCAGCCGTAGCGCTGCAAAAATTCCAGCTGACCCGTGGTCTCCACGCCCTCGGCCACCACCGCCAGGTCCAGGCTTTCCGCCAGCGCCAGGATGGTGCGCACAATAGCGGCGTCGTTCGGGTCGGTCTGCAGGTCGCGCACAAAGCCCTGATCGATCTTGAGCTGGTCGAGTGGCAAGCGCTTGAGGTAACTCAAGCTGGAATAGCCCGTGCCAAAGTCGTCCAGCGAGAAGCCCACGCCGTAGCGGCGCAGGTGCTCCATGCGCGCAATCACGTCCTCGACATCGGCCATCAACAGGCTCTCGGTGAGTTCGAGTTTCAGGCGTTCCGGGTTGGCACCCGTGGCATCGAGCACGCCCAGCACCTGCTCCACAAAGTCGGGCTGGCGGAACTGCCGCACGCTCACGTTCACCGACAGAAAGAACTGTCGCGTGAGTGAGCTGCGCTGCCAGGCCACCAGCTGTGCGCACGCGGCCTCCATCACCCATTGGCCCAGGGGCAGGATGAGCCCGGTCTGCTCTGCCAGCGGAATGAACTCGGCAGGCGACACCATGCCCCGGCGCGGGTGGCGCCAGCGCACCAGGGCCTCGGCTCCCTGCAGGCGCCCCTTGCCGTCCACCACTGGCTGGTAGTAAAGCACCAGCTCCTTGTCTTGCAGGCCCCGACGCAGGTCGGCCTCCAGGGCCGAGCGGTTGCTCACGGCCGCCTGCATGTCGGGGTCGAAAAAACGCTGGGTGTTGCGCCCCGCCGCCTTGGCCTGGTACATGGCCAGGTCGGCATGTTTGAGCAGCTCATCCACGCTCACGGTCTGCTGGCCAAACAGCGCGATGCCTATGCTGGGTGTGCTGTGGTGGCTGGCATCGCCCAGCGCATAGGGCTTGCCCAGCGTGGTGATGATGTGGCTGGCCACCAGCGCAGCCTCGGCGCTTGCGTGGGCGGGGTCGGGGCTGAGGCCCTCTACCAGCACCACGAACTCGTCGCCACCAAAACGGGCCACGGTGTCGGACTCCCGCACGCAGCCCTTCAGGCGCTGCGCAACCTGCAGCAGCAACTGGTCGCCGGTGTCATGGCCCAGGGTGTCGTTGAGGTCCTTGAAGTTGTCGAGGTCAATGAACAGCAGCGCGCCCTGGGTGTCAGAGCGCGCGACCGCCAGCGTGGCGTGTTGCAGCCGGTCCACCAGCAAGCGGCGGTTGGGCAGACCGGTCAGCGAGTCATAGAACGCCAGGCGTTCGATCTGGCTCTCGACCTGCTTGCGCTCGGTGATGTCGCGGCCCAAGCCCCGGTAGCCGCGCAGGGCACCATTGGCATCGAACACAGGCACGCCGCTGACCGAGATCCAGTGCATGCTGCCGTCCGCACGCCGACGTTGCAGCTCCAGGTCACGGAATGGCTGTTGCGCCGCCAGCAATGCGCGGTGCGCGGCCCAATCAGCGTCGGTCATGTTCAGGGCGCCGATCTCCCAGCGCGTGCGCCCCATCACGTCCGACAGCGGGATGCCATTCACGCTCAGGTCACCCGCCAGTTGCACGAAGCGGCCCTCGGCATCGTGCTCCCAATACCAGTCGGACGACAGGTCGCTCAGCGACCGGAAGCGCGCCTCGCTCTCGCGCAGCTCGTTCTCCACTCGCACGTAGTCGCTCACATCGGCAAACGTGCGCACAAGACTGCCGTCGGCCAGTGTGGTGGTGCGCACCTCGAACGTGCGGCCATCGCGCGTGGTGCGCCAGTACAGCGCCGGGGCAGCGGCGACAGAGCCCTGGGCCACGTAGTCGTGCCCGCGCCGGTCCACCAGACTGTAGCCCTCGCCAAAGTCACCGCGCTCGGCCTGTACACGCGTCAGGTCAGCCAGCGTGGGGCGTGTGGCCATCAGCGACTCGGGCAGATTCAGCAGCTCCAGCACCCGCTCGTTGTAGACGGTGATGCGGCCGTCGGGCCCGGTCTTGAAGATGCCCTGGCTCATGCTAGCCAGAGTGGCCTGCAGGGCCAATCGCTGCTCCTGGAGCATGGTCAGCGCTTCTTGCCAGATGCGGGCATCCACCATGCGCACGGGCTGGCCCTGCCCCTTGGCGCCTTGCACCAGTGCCACCAGGCGGTTGAGCAGTTCGCTCAGGTGCGCAGCACCATCGGACTCGCGCAGCACATAGTCGCCCAGCCCGCAGCGAAAGGCGCGCGCGGCCAGGGCCTCTTGCGCTGCATCGATGCACATCAGCACCGGGCGGCCAGCGCACAGCTCCAGCAGGCCGGGCAGTTCCTGATCGGTGGGTTTGAGGCACAACACCACGGCATCCCAGGACTGGCTGGCGAGGGGAGCCTTGGCGGTTTCCGGCGTGGGGCTATTGACCACCCGCCAGTCGGGGTAACGCGCCGCCATCAGCCGCCGCGCCGCCGCCGCGTGCTGGGTATCGATGTCCACCCACAGGATGCCCACGCCGGTCATGGTCGCGGCTCCTGCTGTGAGGGCTGCGCTGTAGATAGGGACGGTGCCGAGTAGCCTGGCAGATGCTCACGCTCAAACAACTCTACAGGCCCGGGCCTTCCAAACAGATACCCCTGGAACCCCTCACACCCATGCAGCCTCAGGAACGACAACTGCCCCGTCGTCTCCACCCCCTCCGCCACCACCTCCAGGTCCAGGCTCTTGGCCAGCGCCAGGATCGTCCTGA
>NZ_JADHVT010000034.1 GCF_016783915.1 Acidovorax sp. | reverse complement strand
GAAGGGCTCGAACAGGTGCTGGCGTGCCTCGGGCGGTCTGCCCGGACCGTGGTCGCGTACCGACAGGGCCACGTGTCCGGCACCGGCGCGCGCCATCTCAAGGTGCAGCTGGCGTTCAGGGGGGGGCACTTGCTCCAGTGCCTGCAGGGCGTTCATCAGCAGGTTGTGGATGATCTGCTGCAGGGCCACGGGTTCGGCCAGCACCTGGGGCAAGTCAGGGGGGGCAGACACCTCGGGCGCCACGCCGCGCTGCGCCATTTCTGGCTCCAGCAGGTGCAGCACGTCCTGCACGGCGGTGGGCAGCGCCAGTGGCTGGGCCTGGGCCGCCAGGTCGGGCCGCTCCACCAGGCGGCGCAGTCGGCCCACCACGGTGGACGCGCGGCGTGCCTGTTCCACAGCCCTGGCCATGGCGGTTTGTGCCGTCGCCAGCTCGGGCGGGTCATCGGCCAGCAGGCGCTGCGCAGCCTGGGTGCTGGACAGCAGTGCGGTCAGCGGCTGGTTCAGTTCGTGGGCCATGCCTGCAGCCAGCTCGCCCAGCGTGTTCAGCCGAGCCACCTGGCCCAGGCGCAGCAGCTCTTCCGCCCGTTGGCGGGCAACGCGCTGGCGCCACAGTGCGCGGCCGGCAGCCCACAGTGCCGCGGTCAGCAGGCACCAGCCCAGCATGCCCCACCAGGGCAGCTCGTGCAGGCCCACGCTGCGCCGGGCCACCACATCCAGCGGCTGGCTGGGTGCGGCCAGCAGTTTGTGAAAGTCGTAGCTGCGGATGCCACTGCCCTGATTGGCATGGCCGGGCTGCACCACAAAGGCAGCGCCGCTTCGCTCCAGCGTCACGCGAACCGGGCTGGTCGCCATGTCCATAGGCCACTCGTCGGTCGGGATGGTGGTGCGCAGGTCGATGTGCAGCGCATAGCTGCCGGGCGTGCCCGCGAGCACCAGGTAGTAGCGGCCTGCGGGCAGGTTCAGCCCTGCCATAGCGGCGTGGCCGGTGCGGCGCGAGGTGGCTTCGGCTGCCGCCAGTTCGGCCTGCAGC
Organism: Acidovorax sp.; assembly: GCF_016783915.1. Taxonomy (GTDB): domain Bacteria; phylum Pseudomonadota; class Gammaproteobacteria; order Burkholderiales; family Burkholderiaceae_C; genus Acidovorax. The sequence continues at coordinate 36,524 of NZ_JADHVT010000034.1, read as the reverse complement.
GCGGGAGGCCAGTCGCTGTGGGCCGCCCTCTGCAGCACGGCCAGGATCTGGGGGTACACCGATGTCAGGCGGGGCAGGGGCGATGCCGCGTTGTGCAGGTCATCCGCCGCAGCGGCGGGCTGCAACAGCGCCAGCGTGGCCATGATGGCGTCGTGCTGCACCACGCGCTGGCTCAGTAGCCGGTGCACGATGCGCGCGTCGGTCTCAAACGCCGCGTGCAATTGCTGCAAGCGGTTGACCGCCAGCCAGCCAGAGCCAGCACAGGCCACCAACGCCCATAGCAGCAAGCTGGGCAGGTGGGGCGTGTGTCGCAAAAGAAGGCGCCAGGCGGGGAGCATGCGCGGATTCTGGCATGGGGGCTGCGTTGCCTTAGCCCTGGGCTGCACTCGTGCCTCCCATTAAACGGAGCTTAAGGTGGCTCTGGTGTAATTTCCGATTCGCCTGTCTGCCGCTCCTTCGCATACCCACCATGTCCGCATCTTCTCCAGCATCCCACCCCTGGCTATCGCCCCGCAACCTGCTCTGGGCCTCGGTGGCCGTGGCGGTGGTCACCATCGCACTCAAGACGCTGGCCTGGGTGGTCACGGGCTCGGTGGGTCTGTTGTCCGACGCGATGGAGTCGTTTGTGAACCTGGCCAGCGCCATGTTTGCGTTGGCGATGGTGACGGTGGCGGCGCGGCCGGCTGATGACGACCACCCCTATGGCCACCACAAAGCCGAGTATTTTTCTTCGGGCTTCGAGGGCATCCTCATCGTGGGCGTATCGGCGGGCATCCTGTGGGCTGCCGGGCATCGGTTGTTCGACCCACAACCCATCGAGCAGGTGGGCTGGGGCCTGGGGCTTTCGGTGCTCAGCTCGGCCCTGAACGGGCTGTTGGCATGGGTGATGTTCCGCTCGGCGCGCGAGCACCGCTCCATCGCGCTGGAGGCCGATGCCCGCCACCTGGTGACCGACGTGTGGACCTCGGCCGGTGTGCTGGTGGGCATTGCGGGCGCGGCCCTCACCGGCTGGCTGTGGCTGGATGCGGCGGCGGCCATTGCTGTGGCGCTGAACATCCTGAAAGAGGGCGTGGAGCTGGTGTGGCGGTCGTCCCAGGGCCTCATGGATTCAGCGGTGGAGCCCGAGGTGCAGGCCACCATCGACGCCACGCTGCAGCAATTTGTGGCGGCACAGGCACCCGGTGCCGTGCGGTTCGACCATGTCTCCACGCGCCGCGCAGGCCAGCGCCAGTTTGTGGACATGCACCTGCATATGCCCGCCCACTGGACCTTGCGCCACGCCGCCGAGCTGCGCGGCCAGGTCGAGCGCGCGCTGATGACCGCCGTGCCCGGCCTGCGCGCCACTATCGAGCTGCTGCCCACGGATGTGGAGGCGCATTTCGACGACCCCCGTGATGATTTGAAGGATGCCGTGAAGTGATCAGCGTATTGCAACGTGTGCGCGAAGCGCGTGTAGAGGTCGAGGGGCAAACCGTGGGCGCCATCGGCGCAGGCCTGCTCGTGCTGGTGTGCGCCGAGCGCGGCGACACCGATGCCGAGGCCGACAGGCTGCTGGCCAAGCTCCTCAAGCTGCGGATTTTTTCGGACGCTGCGGGCAAGATGAACCAGAGCGTGCAGGATGTGGGCGGCGGCCTGCTGCTGGTCAGCCAGTTCACCCTGGCGGCAGACACCACCGGCGGCAACCGCCCCAGCTTCACCCAGGCGGCCGCGCCTGACGAGGGGCGGCGGCTGTACGACTACCTGGTGGCCCAGGCGCGCAAGATTCACCCTGTGGTGGCCACCGGCCAGTTTGCAGCCGATATGCAGGTGCACCTGGTCAACGACGGACCGGTGACGATTCCGCTGCGGATGCCGCCTGCAGCTCATCAAAATTGATAGCTGCTTTCGCTTGATATATAAGCGCTAGAGCCTATTTAGGCTCTGATGTTTTCAGAGAAACCAATGGCGACACAGGCAGAAACCGGAACGCCATGGACGCCAGCGTCAGCCAAGTCGCAATGGCCAACATGACGGCCGTGTGCGCATCCCAGCCCTGGCGCTGGGCGCCGTTGGCCACGATGCCGGTGTACCACTGCATCAGCGCCACGCCCAGGAACATCGCCATGGTGTACGCCGACAGGGCCCGGCCTGTGAGCGCGGCCGGGTATGAGGCGCGCACATCGGCGTACTGCAGCACGCCGTAGCCCGAGAGCAGCCCCATCAGCAGGATGAGCACCACGCTGGCCGCCGGGTGCACACGCAAAAATGCCAGCAGCGCGAACAGCCCAGCCATCAGCAGCGAGGCGTTGCCGATCCAGCGTCGGCGGCGGCCAATGCCTGGGTCCAGACGGCCCGCCAGACCGGGTGCAAACAGCGCAATCAAGGACAGGCCCAGCGCCACGTTGCCGCTGTCCACCAGCGTGAGGTGGTACCGCTCCATCAGCAACGGCGCCAGCCACAGGCCCCGCAGCGACAAAAACGCGGCGTAGCCCGACATACCCAGCAGCAGGATGCCCCAGGTGTGCGGCACCGTGAGCAGCTGGCCAAAGCCCAGCAGCGCCTGGCCCCAGGTTTCGCGCTGCGCCGGTGGCGGCACGAGCGGGGCGGGCTCGTGCACCCGCAGCCAGATCAGCAGCCACGACAGCGCGCTGAGCACCGCCAGCACGGCATAACCCGTGCGCCAGCCGCCACCGTGCTGCACCAGCCAGGCCAGTGGCGTGCCGGTGAATAGCAGGCCCAGACCGCCAACTCCCATCGCCACGCCCGACAGGTAGGCAAACCGGTCGGCAGGGAAATGCCGCGCAATGAACAGCGTGCAGGCCAGAAACGCGGGCGAGCAGCCCACGCCGATCATCAACTGGCCCACCATCAGCCACGCATAGCCGGGCGCTGCTGCTGAGAGAGCAGCCCCGGCAATCGCTAGTGGAAAGGCGGTGAGCACCGTGCGCCGCAGGCCCCACAGATCCAGCCCCACGCCCATCAGCAACTGGGCCACACCGAACGACAGGCCGAACAGCCCGGCAAAGGCCCCCAGCGACCCGGGCGAAAGCCCGAACTCGGCGGTCAGCCCCTGGGCCAGGATGGCGGTGGTGGTGCGAAACGCCTGGCTCAGCGCAAAGCCGCTGAGCAGCGTGAGCAGCATGGCCCACAGCACGCGGGGTGGTGGGCGGCCGCTGCCCGCGGGTAAGGATGGAGGCGCCGACGAGGACGGCAAGGGGCTGCTGCTCACTGCCGCCAGAAGAACACCGCCGCCATCACCAGCCCGGTAGCCACGATGCCCCAGCGCAGCACGTTGGCAGGCAGCTTGCGCGCCACGCGGGCACCGCCATAGCCGCCCGCGGTGGCGGCCACCATCATCACCAGCGCCTGCGGCCACTGCACGATGCCGCCCGCTGCGTAGATGGCCACCGCAATCGCGGTGAGCAGGGCCGAGACCAGGTTCTTCATGCCGTTCATGGCGTTGAGCTGGGTTTGCCCCAGCAGGCCAAACAGCGCCAGCAGCAAGATGCCCAGCCCGCCGTTGAAGTAGCCGCCGTACCCCGCCACGGCCAGCATGCCCAGGGCCGCCTTCCAGGGCGCGGCGGGGCCATGGGCCGACGCGCCGGCCCACTGGCGCAGGCGCGGGCCCAGCGCAAACATCGCCGTGGCCGCCAGCAGCAGCCAGGGCACGACCTTGCGGAAGGTAGCGTCGGGCGTGATCAGCAGCAGCGCCGCCCCGGCCGATCCGCCGATGAGGGCCAGCAGCACCACCGCCCGCATGGACAGGCCGGGCGGCGGCTGCATGTCTTCCCGAAACCCCCAGGCCCCCGCCATGTAGCCCGGCAACAGCGCCACCGTGCCCGTAGCGTTGGCCACCACAGGTGGCACGCCGGTGAAGACGAGGGCAGGCAGGGTCAGAAAGCTACCGCCACCGGCAACGGCATTGAGGGCGCCAGCGATGAAGGCGGCGGTGAGAAGCAAAGGTGTGTCGAGCATGCACCGATGGTAGGGGGTGGCGCCACCGCCATTGGCGACGGCGCAGGTGCAACACTTTTTCCTTCCCTGGCGCCTGTCAGGTGCTGGGGCTGGTCAATATGAAAGGGCTACCCTCAGCGCAATCAGTACAGATAGGCTGCATTGGGCGCGGCGGGTGTTACGCCATCCGTAGCGCTGCTGGTGCCCACGGCCAGGGTGCTGGCATCACCAGACAGCGCCACGCCAGCGCCGAAGCGCGCAAGTGCGCGCGGTTGGGGCGCCTTGAGGTAGGACCTGTGTGCCCAGGTGGTGCTGTCACGGCGGTAGATGTTGACGGCCCCGGCCGCGCTGGCGGCCTGGTTGCTGGCGTCGCCATTGATGCCGGGGGCGTTGCTGGCGTCCCTCAGGTTACCCAGGGCGAGCGTGCGGCCATCCGAGGAAAGCGACAACATGACGCTTGTTGACTGCGATTGGCCATCAGCCTTGACCGACAGGGCCGGCTGCTGCGTCCAGGCGTCCCCCGTGCGTGTGAAGGTTTGCAGCTCAACGCTGGAGAATCCAGCACCATCCAGGACGGCCAGCGTGCTTCCGTCCCCGGACAGCGCAAAGGGGTGCTCCCCATCCATTACGTCGGTGGTCTTGCTCCACACTTGCTTGGGGGAGCTCCACGTACCACTGAGTTGTGTCAGGACAGACACGTCGTGCTGGCTGTTCGCTGCGAGGAGTGTGCCATCGCTGGACAGGGCTACTACCGCTCCGAAGCGGGCCACACGCCTGTCGGTGCTGCTGCGCGGCAGGTGCGCCTGCTCCGCCCAGGCACTGTTGTTGCGGACAAAGGTGTGAACCGCGCCCAAACCACCGCCAAAAATGGAATCGCTTCCGCTGGAGATCGAGCCGACGAGGCTTCCTTCAAGCCCCGGGGTGAAGTTAGCGCCTTCTTCAGGAGCTCCCACTGCCAGCAGGTTTCCGTCGGCTGACAGAGCCACGCTGAAGCCAAAGTGTTGGGGGGTGCAGGGAAACACAAACGTGCCCATGACGTCGAGGCGGCTGCAGGATTCGACTTTCTGCGGTGTGTTGCGTGCCTTGATGTAAGCCTGCTGGCTCCAGGTGCCGCTGCTGCGAGTGAGTAGATAGACCGCTCCTGCGCCATACGCATCGCGGTTGGATGCATCACCATTGATGCCCCGCGCGTTGCTTCTTTCTTCCGGTGCGCCCACAGCCAGCGTATTACCGTCAGCAGACAAAGCCACGCTGGCGCCAAAGGCCATTTTGGCGGCGGAGTTGGTGTTTTCAATGCGCGCCTGCTGACTCCAGGTGCCGCCCACTGTATTGCGACTGAAGACATACACCGCGCCTGCCCCGGCCAACCCGCCTGAGCTGTCCTCGCTCGGAGATCCAACAACCATTGTTGCACCGTCCGCCGACAGGGCAATCACATTTGTGTAGCTGCCAACTCGCGCGGCATTGCCGCCGGCGAGTTCGAACTTGCCAATGGCCTGCGTGAGGGCGGGGGTGACGGTGGCCGTGAACGGGCCACAGCCGTTCGCATCGCAGGCACGCAGTCGGTAACTGGCGTTCACACGCTCGTGTAGTAGCTGAGGGGCGAGGCTATGGGCGTAAGAGGTGCTGCTCAGTGCGCCTCCGAGCTGTGTCTCGGGCAGGGGGCCTGTCGGTCCATCGGGGTCCTCAAACAGTTCATAGCGTGTGGCTCCGGCGCTGGCATTCCAGCTGAAGTTGTAGCCCTTGACCCCGTAGCCTACGGTGAGGCTGAAAGGTGTAGGGGAGGTCGAGCTTCCGGAGCCGCCGCCGCAGGCTGTCAGTACCAGCGGGATAGCGAGAAACAAGCCGTTCAGGGGTTGAAGAATGCGAGGCATGAAGGGATTCCTTAGAGTGTTGGGTTTTGGCGAGTGGAGTGGGAGGGCGTGCCCCGGATCAATGGTCAGTACAGATACACCGCCCCGACGCTGACGGGAAGGGGCATTGCAGGGTAGGCGGGGCTGCCCGAGTTGTCCGCCTGGTTGCCTTGGATATCTTTGGCCAGACTGTCTTCGCCCGTGGCGCCCACTGCCAGGGTGGTGCCGTCGCCTGACAAGGCGATGCTGGCACCAAAGAGGTCCCCCGCATCGGTATTGCTGGCCTTCAGGTAGGCGCGTTGACTCCAGGTACCGCCACTTCGCTGGTATATGTAGGCAGCGCCCGCGCCGCCCGCAGAATGGTCCGCCTGTTTGCCATTGATGCCCCTGGCGCCGCTGGCTTCGGCCATGGCGCCCACGGCCAGAGTATTGCCGTCGGCAGACAGTGCGAGGCTGGATCCATACCAGTGGTCCTGGCCGGTGTTGCTGGCCTTCAGATAGGCCTGCTGGCTCCACGCATCGTTGCCGCGGGTAAACAGATAGGTGGCGCCCGCACGTGCCAGGGTGCGAGCGCCGGGCGGGTTGTTGATGCCCGTTCCAGACGCGCTCTCATCCTGGGCCCCAACGGCCAGTGTGTTGCCATCTGCCGAAAGTGCGAGCTTGAGGCCAAATCGGTCGTTGGCGGCAGTATTGGATGCCTTGACAAAGGCCTGCTGGCTCCAGCCTTTGCTGCTCTGGGTGAAGACGTAGACCGCACCGGAGCTGCTGGCCGATTGATCCTGCTGGTTGCCATTGACGCCGGTGGCGCTGCTGCTCTCCTGCGGAGCCCCCACAGCCAGCGTGCTCCCATCACCCGAGAGCGCAATGGATTCGCCAAAGTGTTTCCAACGCAGGCTGTCGGTGTTGCTGGCTTTCAGGTAGGCCTGATGGGCCCAGATACTTCCTCCTCCGGCGCCGCTGCTGCTGCGGGTGTAGGTGTATACCGCGCCTGAGCGGATGGCCGAGTTGTCGCTCTGATCGCCATTGATGCCGGTGGCTTTGCTGCCTTCGCCGGGTGCGCCAACGGCCACCAGGTTGCCATCGGAAGACACCGCCACGCTGCTTCCGAAGCTTTGGGGGTTGCGTACGTAATAGCCCATGATGTCAACGCTGTAATCGGCCTTGGGGCGCGTATTGCTTGCCTTGATGTAGGCCTCCTGCACCCACTTCATAGAAAGGCCGTGAGGCAGGGGGCTACCGATGGCCTTGAAGACGTATGCGGCACCCGCACCCTGGGTCTGGGTGTCGGATGCGTCGCCGTTCACCCCTTTGGCACTGCTGGTCTCGCCGGGTGCTCCCACGACCAGTGTGGATCCGTCGGCAGACAGGGCCAGGCTGGCGCCAAAGCGGGGACCGTTGTCCAGGTAGCGTCCGTTGTCGTAGGCCCGGTTGTTGCCGGCCTTGAGATAGGACGCCAGTGTCCACAAGCCGTAGCTATTGTTGCGCGAGAAAACATAGACGGCGCCTGCGTTCGTGATGGAGTTGTCGGCTTGGTCGCAGGAGGTGGTTGTGGGGCAGGTCGCGTTGCTGCGTTCGCCGGTCGCGCTCACGGCCATCACTTTTCCATCTGCCGACAGCACCACGGCACCCCCAAACGTGTCGCCAGGCTCACTGTTGCTGGCCTTGAAGTAGCCAATGGCCTGGGCCACATCGGGCACGACTGCGGTCGTGAATGCTCCGCAGCCAGTGCCGTCGCAGGCGCGCAGGCGGTAGGTGGCATTCACTCGCTCATGCAGTTGCGCTGACTTTATCTCGTGGAAAAAGGCGGTAATGGTGTGGTCGTTGGTGCTGCCTACTATCGTCTCCGGCTGCGGGCCAGTGGGGCCGTCAGGGTCTTCGAACAGCTCGTAGCGGGAGGCGCCCGTGCTGGTGTTCCATTGGAATTTGTAACCTTTGGTTCCGTAGCCCACGGTGAAACCCGACGGCGCTGCAAGGCCCGTGGATGGAGCGTCCGAACCTGAGCCCCCACCGCAGGCCGCCAGCATCACAGGGACGGCCATCATCAGTGCCCGCGCCAGGTGAGTCGGCCTCGGGGTGGTAGGTGTCCTGCGAGGTATGGAGTGTCCGATCATGGGCAATGTCCTGTTGTCCTGAAGTGGGAAAGGAAGCGGTGCGAACGGAGGAGGATGGGGGCTTGGCGATGTCAGATGTGTGCCCCCAAGTGCCGTAGCCAGGGCCGTGCAGCGTTACAAACGCTTATCCCGAACCTGATCCTTAGCCCTCCCTTAGGTCGGACTTTTATACCACTCAGTAAAAAATAAACAGCAAGAAATACGATTTGTTTCCGGATCCCTGCAGGAGGCTTGGTGGGCAAGATGTGACCCGTGGTGAGGCACGTGCAGCGCCAAGCCCAGGGCGCTCTATGCCTTGGCCGCTCTACTTGGGCGGCGCTATTCAGAAGCGTACGGGTCTGCAAACCCCAGCTCTTGCAGGATGTCGGTCTCGTAAGCCTCCATCTCCTCGGCATCGGCCTCACTCGTCTCGTGGTCCCAGCCCTGGGCATGCAGCGCGCCGTGCACCAGCATGTGGGCGTAGTGTTCTTCCAGGCTCTTGTTTTGCTCCTTCGCTTCCCGCTCGATCACGGGGGCGCAAAGCACCAGGTCGGCAGTCACCACCGGCTCCTGGGTGTAGTCGAAGGTGAGCACGTTGGTGGCGTAGTCCTTCTTGCGGTACTCGCGGTTGAGCTGCCGGCCTTCTTCAGCACCCACGATGCGCACGGTGATCTCGGCGTCGGTGGCCAGGGCGTGGCGAATCCAGCGCGTGACCTTGTGGCGGGGCAGCACGGCCCGGTGGGCGGCGGCCTCGTCAAACGAGCCGAACTGCAGCGACAGGGAGAGTTGGTTCAGTGGCATGTGAAGCGAAATTGGCGGCAGGCGCTGGAAGAGTAGGTGCTGAAAGCTATGAAAATAGGAGCGAGTGGTGTTCAGTCCCTGCCGCGTGCAGTGGCTGCACGGCGGGGGGCGTCATAGGCGTCCACGATGCGGGCTACCAGTGGGTGGCGCACCACGTCAGCGCTGGTGAAGTGGGTGATGGAGATGCCCTTCACACGTTTGAGCACCCGTTCGGCGTCGATCAGGCCGCTCAGGTTGCCCTTGGGCAGGTCGATCTGGCTCACGTCGCCCGTCACCACCGCCTTAGCGCCAAAGCCAATGCGGGTGAGGAACATCTTCATCTGCTCGGGGGTGGTGTTCTGCGCTTCGTCCAGGATGACGAAGGCGTTGTTCAGCGTGCGCCCACGCATGAAGGCCAGCGGCGCGATCTCGATGGCGTTGCGCTCGAAGGCCTTTTGCACCTTGTCATGCCCCATCAGTTCATACAGCGCGTCGTACAGCGGGCGCAGGTAGGGGTCCACCTTCTGCGCCAGATCGCCGGGTAAAAAGCCCAGGCGTTCCCCCGCCTCGACCGCCGGGCGGGTCAGCACGATGCGCTGCACGCTGCTGCGTTCCAGCGCGTCCACCGCACTGGCCACGGCGAGATACGTCTTGCCCGTGCCGGCCGGGCCGATGCCGAAGGTGATGTCGTGCGTGGCGATGTTCTGCAGGTACAGGTTCTGCGTGGGCGTGCGGCCGCGCAGGTCGGCACGGCGGGTGTTGAGGATGATGGCGTCGTCCGGGGCCTCCAGCAGTTCGCTGTCGCCCGCGAGCATGAGCTGGATGTAGTCTTCGCCAATGGGGCGCTCGGCCATTTCATAGAGGGCCTGCAGCAGCTCCATCGCCTGCGTGGCCTTGGCCTTGGGGCCATCGACCTTGAACTGCTCGTGCCGGTGCGCAATGCTCACCTGCAAGGCCACCTCGATGGTACGCAGGTGCGCATCGGCCGGGCCACACAGGTTGGTGAGCCGGGTGTTGTTGTGGGGGGTGAAGGTGTGGCGCAGGATCACGCGGATAATTCCAGTCAGGCAACGGAAAACAGCAAGAACGGCGGCGCGGCATGTCATGTCCGCGACGTCAAAGGACATCAATGATAGGCAAATTGACCGGCACCCTGCTGGAGAAGAATCCCCCCGAGGTGCTGCTGGACTGTCACGGCGTGGGCTACGAGGTGAATGTGCCCATGAGCACGTTCTACAACCTGCCCGCCGTGGGCGAGCGGGTGAGCCTGCTGACCCAGTTCATCGTGCGTGAGGATGCGCAGCTGCTGTACGGCTTTGCAACCGCCCCTGAGCGCCAGGCGTTTCGTGAGCTGATCAAGATTTCAGGCGTGGGGCCGCGCACTGCCTTGTCCATCCTGAGCGGCATGGGCGTGAGCGACCTGGCGCAAGCGATCTCGTTGCAGGAGGCGGGGCGCCTAGTCAAGGTGCCGGGTATCGGCAAAAAAACGGCAGAGCGCTTGCTGCTGGAGCTCAAGGGCAAGCTGGGCGCCGACATGGGCGCTGTGCGCGATGCGGCCACCAGCGATGCGCAAGCCGACATTCTGCAGGCGCTGCTCGCGCTGGGATACAACGACAAAGAAGCGGCAGCGGCGCTCAAGGCTCTGCCGGTGGAGGTGGGAGTCAGTGATGGCATCAAGATGGCGCTGAAGGCGTTGGCGAAGTAGCGCTGCGTGTCTTTGCAAAATCGTGTGGTTCTTTGTGATGACGTCTTTTCAGGTTGTTGGAGCATTCCATGGCAAACAGTTTTAGAAATCTGATGAGCGCGCTTGGTGGTGTGGCCCTGTCATTGCTGCTGGCGGGCTGTGGGGGCGGTTCCGGAGACGCAGAGGCGACGTCTCAGACCACCCGCATGGAAGGCTGGGTACAGCCCGCCAGCGCTGACCAGGGCGTGCCATATGTCAAGTTGCGCGAAGCGATAAATCTGCCTACCCCTGCGAAAATCCGGCTTGGTGCCATTGCACAAGAGAAGGCAATACCTTTCCCTTTAAAGACCGGCTTGGCGCCCCGTCTGATCGGCATGGCCCGCGATGTGGATGCCACTGGCGCATCAGCCCAGACACTGCAGATGTTTCATTGGAGGCCCACCGAGTCGGGAGGGCTGGTCGCTGCCATCAGCTTTTCTTCAGAGGGGGCGCATGGCTTGCGTCTCGGTGTGGTGGTCAAGCAGTTGCCCGGTGGCTCCGTGCTGCGCATCTACAGTCCGGCAAAAGCTGGCACGGTGTTTCAGATCCCAGGCCAGGAGGTGCTGCAGCGCATTCAACGACAGAAGATGGCAGGGGATTCGGGCCTAGACGGACAGACTTGGTGGACTCCCGATTTGGGTTCTGACGAAGTCACTCTGGAGGTGGAGCTACCTCCGGGGACCCCGTTGGGAGCACTCGACATTGCGGTTCCTCGCGTGTCACATATCTTTGAGGACCTGTCGCTTCCGACGGAGGGCGATTTCTCCACGAAGATCAACGAGTCGGCAGCCTGCCAACTGGACGCCTCCTGCTACGACGCGTATGCCAATCAGCGCAACGCGGTCGCACGGATGATCTTTACTTCTGGTGCCAATACCTACCTGTGCACTGGCACGTTGCTGAATGACAGCATTTCTTCAGGCACGCCCTATTTTCTGACGGCCAATCACTGCATTTCGTCCGCAGCGGAAGCAGAGTCGCTGCAAACGGACTGGTTTTACAGGACGCCAATATGCAATAGCCGTACCTTGTCTTCTTCGGCAGAGAGGCGGCTGGGTGGAGCGACTTTGCTCTACGCTTCCGATGGTTTCGACATGACATTGCTCAAGCTCAATGAGGCCCCTCCGGCTGGTGCATTTTTTGCTGGCTGGGACGCGGGCGCTCAGGTGGTAGGTTCGGAAGTGACGGGGCTGCATCACCCGCGCGGGGACGTGCTCAAGATCAGTTTTGGCAACATCAGCGGGCAAACCTTCTGCACTCCTCCTGGCACTGGCACCGGATTCCAGTGCATAGGCAATTCGGGTAACTACTATCAGATCAACTGGAGTCGAGGAACAACCGAGGGCGGCAGTAGCGGCTCCGCGCTGTTCAACAGTGCCAACCAGGTGATTGGTACCTTGTATGGCGGAAGTGCGACGTGCTCGGCCAAGACATCCTCCGAGTTCTATGGGCGGTTTGATATTGCGTTCAACACGGCATTGAAGAACTGGCTGGCACCAGCGTCGTCCCCCCCTTCTGGCAATGGCCGCGCCGCAGTCTATCGGTTCTTCAATGGCACGACCGGTGCCCATTTTTTCACCACCAGCGTGGCGGAGCGTGACAATACGATACAGACGGCGCCCAGCTTTTCGTACGAAGGCGTTGCCTTTTATGCGCAGGCAGCCCCTGCGACCGGCAATTCCGCTGTGTATCGTTTCTATGGTCTTGTGGGCGGTGCGCACTTCTACACCAGCAGTGCACAGGAAAGAGACTCCGTACTGAATAACCTGCCGTCATATCGCTATGAGGGCGTTGCCTGGTATGCAGCGCCCAGTCCCACTGCTGGGGCATCCCCTGTGTACCGCTTTTACAGGCCCTCGAAGCAGGTCCATTTCTACACGATTAGCCTGGCAGAACGTGACTTCATTGTCTCCAACAACCCTGAATATGTGTACGAGGGTGTGTCCTACTACGCGTGGACCAGCCAATAGGCGTTGACATGACCATCCAGACCGACGACTTCACCCCCGCCCCCGCCAAACGCGTCATCTCCTCAGTCCCCGCATCCCCCCAAGAGGAGGCCATTGAACGTGCCCTACGCCCCAAGCTCCTGCAGGAGTATGTGGGCCAGGCCAAGGCGCGGGAGCAGCTGGAGATCTTCATCGGCGCGGCGCGTAAGCGGGGCGAGGCGCTCGACCATGTGCTGCTGTTCGGCCCGCCCGGCCTGGGCAAGACCACGCTCAGCCACATCATTGCGGCGGAGCTGGGAGTGAATCTGCGCCAGACCAGTGGCCCTGTGCTGGAGAAGCCCAAGGACCTGGCGGCGCTGCTGACCAACCTGGAAAAGAACGACGTTCTTTTCATCGACGAGATCCACCGCCTCTCGCCCGTTGTCGAGGAAATCCTCTACCCCGCGCTGGAGGACTACCAGATCGACATCATGATCGGCGAGGGGCCCGCGGCGCGCAGCATCAAGCTCGACCTGCAGCCCTTCACGCTGGTGGGTGCCACCACGCGCGCGGGCATGCTCACCAACCCGCTGCGCGACCGCTTTGGCATCGTGGCGCGGCTGGAGTTCTACACGGCCGACGAGCTGGCGCGCATCGTCAAGCGCAGCGCGGGGCTGCTCAATGCGCCCATGGATGACGAAGGTGGTTTTGAGATCGCCCGCCGCTCGCGCGGCACGCCGCGCATTGCCAACCGGCTGCTGCGCCGGGTGCGCGACTATGCCGAGGTCAAGAGCGATGGCCGCATCACCAAAACAATAGCCGACCGGGCCCTGGCCATGCTGGACGTGGACCCGCAGGGCTTTGACGTGATGGACCGCAAGCTGCTCGAAGCCGTGATCCACCGCTTTGACGGCGGCCCGGTGGGGCTGGACAACATTGCCGCCAGCATTGGCGAAGAGGCCGGCACCATCGAGGACGTGATCGAGCCCTACCTGATCCAGCAGGGCTTTTTGCAGCGTACGCCGCGTGGGCGGATTGCCACGCTGGCGGCGTTCAGGCACCTGGGGGTGGCGCCGCCCAAGGCGGCGGGCGGACTCTTCTCTGAATGATCTGAAGGCACGGCACATGACACCCCGAACATCCCTCGCACTTTGGATTGTCTTGTGAACAAGCGACGTTGGGTCCTGGGGCTGGGCGCGGCAGTGCTGGTGGTGGCTGCCGCAGTGGGCGCAATGGCGTTGCAGGGGCCGCAGGTCGATGCCCTGTTGGTGCAGTCGGCGCCGCTGGTGCGTACGCTGCAGTTTTCGGCGCGCGTGGCCACGTTGTCGCGGGTGGACGTGGGCAGCACCATCACCGGCCGCGTGGCCGAGGTGCGGGTGGCAGAAGGCGCACAGGTGCGCCAGGGTGATGTGCTGGTGCAGCTGGAGGCCGACGAGCTGCGGGCTGCCCTGGCGCAGGCTGTGGCGGCTGAGCGCCAGGCACAGTCGCGCCTGGTGGGCCTGCGCAGCAGCGGCCGCAGCGCGGCACAGGCGGCGCGCGCGCAGGCCGACGCTACCCTGCAGGCGGCCAGCGCCAACCTGGCGCGGGTGCAGCAGCTGGTGGCCCAGGGGTTCTATAGTGCCGCGCAGCTTGATGAGGCGCAGCGCGCCGTCGAGGTAGCCCGGGCGCAGCAGTTGAGCGCGCAGGCGCAGGTCCAGGCCAACTCCGATGCGGGCACCGATGTGGTCCAGGCGCAGGCGCAGCTGGCGCTGGCCCAGGCGGCCACGGTGGCGGCCCAGGCCCGCCTGGCGCAGACCACGTTGTTGGCCCCGGCCGATGCCCGCGTGCTGGTCCGCGACGTCGAGCCCGGGCAGATCGTGCAGCCTGGCAAGGCCCTGCTCAGCCTGGCGCTGGCCGGGCCCACCCAGCTGGTGGCCCAGGTGGACGAACGTTTTCTGGACCAGTTGCTGCCGGGCCAAAAGGCCTCGGTGGTGGCCGATGCCTTTGCTGGCCAGCGCTTTGCAGCACGTGTGCTCACCATCGCACCCTCGGTGGATGCTCAGCGTGGCGCCATTGAGGTGAAGTTTGCGCTGGAGCAGCAGGCCCCCGCCTTTCTGCGCGAGGACATGACCTTGTCGGTCGAGGTCGAGACTGCGCGGCGCGAGCGTGCCCTGGTGCTGCCGCAGGCGGCCCTGCGGGGTGCGGTGGTGGGTGACCAGGCCACGGTGCTGGTGTTGCAGGAGGGGCGCGCCCAGGCCCGCCCCGTGCGGCTGGGGCTGCGCGCACTGGACGCTGTGGAGGTACTGGACGGCCTGGCCGAGGGCGACACCGTGCTGCGTGGCGGCACCGCGCAGGCTGGCGACCGCGTACGTGCCCGCACGGTGGAGTGGAGCGCGGGCTCCGCCACAGCCGGTGCAGCGCAAGGTCGATCCCAAGGCGCTGACGCCGGCGCTACCCTCACCAACGCCATGGGCCGTTGAGCCGCCATGTGGATCTGGCCCGGCTTCGAGTTGCGCGTGGCGCTGCGCTTTCTGCGCGAAGGGCGCATGCAGACCGTGCTCATCATCGTGGGCGTGGCGGCGGGCGTGGCCGTCATTGCCTACATCTCGGCGCTGATCAGCGGACTGCAATCGAACACCCTGGCCAAAACACTGGGCGCCCAGGCGCACATCACCCTGCGGGCGCCGGACGACCTGGTCATACCGGCAGCCCCTGCCTTGCCTGGCACCGCTGCGCTGACCGAAACCCAACCGCGTGCCCAGCGCCTGCGGTCGGTGGCCAACTGGCAGGCGCTGGTGCCGCTGCTGGAGCGTTTGCCCGAAGTCGCTGGGGTGTCGCCCATGGTGTCCGGCTCGGGCCTGGCGCTGCGCGGCGAGGCATCGCAGGCCATTGCCCTGATGGGCGTGGATCTGGACCGCTATGACCGCGTGGTGGGGCTGCGCTCCAAGGTGGTCAGTGGCACCGCGCGGCTGGCACCGGGCGAGGCCATCGTGGGGCGCGAGCTGGCCTCCGACCTGGGCGTGCGTGTGGGAGACCGCCTCACGGTACAGACGAGCGGCGCGGGCGGCACGGTGAGTGATTCGGTGCGCGTCACCGCGCTGGTGGACCTGGGGGTGAAAGACCTGAACCGGCGCACTGTGATCGTGCCGCTGCGCGCGGCGCAAAGCCTGCTGGCGCTGCCGGGGGGCGCCAGCCAGCTCGACCTGACCTTGAAAGACGTGTGGGTGGCACAGACCCTGGCGCGTGCGTTGCAAATGCAGTTCCCCTACAAGATCGAGAGCTGGCAAGAGAGCAATGCCCAGCTGGTGTCAGCACTCAACGCGCAGTCCATCAGCACTTCCATCATCCGGGGTGTGGTGCTGGCGGTGGTGGTGCTGGGCATTGCCAGCGTGCTGGTGGTGTCGGTGGTGCAAAAGGGCCGCGAGATCGGCATCCTGCGCGCCATGGGCGCCACGCGGGGCCAGGTGCTGCGCGTGTTTCTGTTGCAGGGCGCTGTGGTGGGTGCGCTGGGCTCGGTGCTGGGCTTGTTGCTGGCGGTAGGGCTGATCTGGGTGTTCACGCATTTCGTGCGGGGCTCTGATGGCATGCCGCTGTTTTCGATTGCGCTGGCGCCCGCCATGGCGTTGCAGATTGCGCTGATTGCCTCGGTGTGCGGCGTGCTGGCGGCCGTGGCGCCCGCGCGGCGCGCAGCGGCGCTGGACCCGGCGCAGGCCATCAGGATGTGATGAACACCGCAGCCGCCCCCGATCTGATCGCGTTCGATGCCGTGCGCAAGAGCTACAACCTGGGCCGCCCCAGCGAGGCCGAGGTGCTGCACGGCATCAACCTGCAAGTGCGCCGGGGCGAGTTCATCGCGCTGATGGGGCCCTCGGGGTCGGGAAAAAGCACGCTGCTCAACATCCTGGGCCTGCTCGAACGCATGACGACTGGCAGCTATCTGCTGGACGGCGAGGCGGTGCAGGACCTGGACGATGCCGCGCTCACCCTGCGCCGACGCAGCACCCTGGGGTTTGTCTTTCAGTTCCACCACCTGCTGCCCGCGTTCTCAGCGCTGGAGAACGTCACGCTACCGGCCCTCATGGCCGAAGGCCGCGTCAGTGCCGCTAGCCGCGATCACGCGCGCAGCCTGCTGGACGCCGTGGGCCTGGCCCAGGCCATGGACAAGCGCCCGGCAGAGCTGTCGGGCGGCATGCAGCAGCGCGTTGCCATTGCACGCGCGCTGGTCATGAACCCGCCGCTGGTGCTGGCCGATGAGCCCACCGGCAACCTCGACACTGCCTCGTCAGCCGAAGTGTTTGCCTTGTTGCGCCGCATTCACGCCGAGCGGGGCACGAGTTTTGTGGTGGTCACACACGACCCGCGCCTGGCCGCGCGCTGCGACCGGCTGGTGGAGCTGATCGACGGGCACATTGCGCGCGACGAGCCAATTGCTGCAGGTGTGGAGCCGGTGCCCACCGCGTTGCCTGCGCTGAAGCGTTAGGGGGCGCGCGGCGGGGTGCCTCCGCGTGCAAAGAATCGCACTGCTTCTGATTTGATAGCTGCTGGCGCTTATCTTAAAAGCGCTAGAGGCCAATTTTGCTTGTTTTTTCGCTTTGTCGCCTGCTGCTTCACAGCCCGGGCGGCGCGGTGGAAACCCGCCCGTCAGCGCCGGTGTGGACAGTGGCCGCGCGCGCAGCGCGGCCCGCTTCGACGGGTGCCACAGCCTTCGCATCAGCCGGTACCCGCGCCACGCTTGGCAGCATGCCCCAGACGATCAGCACCTGCGCCGCGTAGTAGGTAGACAGCACCCACACCTGTGCCATCGGCAGGGGCGTCACAAAGCGGTTGGTGGCCAGCAGCGAGTCGCTGAGCATGAAGAACCCCGCGCCAACCGCAACCAGCAACGATGGAGCATCGCGCAGTGTTGTAGCGCGGCCGATGGCCTGGGCGGCCATCAGCGCAATCACCAGCACATAGGCGGCTACCGGCGCGCGCAGTGCGGGCGGCAAACCGCCTGCCCATAAAAATGCGTACATCGCCATGCCAATGCCCAGCGTGGCGGCCAGTGCACCTCTGTGCGCAAACCACGCTTGCCCGCTTTTGAACAGCGCCACATAGAACAGATGCGCCACCAGAAAGCTCACCAGGCCCGGGATGAAGAAGCCCGGGAACATGAGAAACACATCCCCCGCCAGCGATCCGCCCAGTGCGGCAGCAAGAAGAAACAGATGTTTATAGAAAAATTGGCCTCTAGCGATTGATGGATAAGCGCTGGCAGCTACTAAAATAAGAGCAATTGCCATGGTCAGCGGCTTGAACAGCCAATGCCATTGTGTGAACCCCAGCGCACTGGTGGCCGTGGCCAGCGCAGCGCCTTGCAGCATCAGCGCCATCAGCATGCCAATGCGCCCCTGCATCACAGCGCCCAGCGACCATTGCACGGTCAGCAGCACGGCGAACCAGACGGCGTTGTGCGTCAGCGGCGCCGCATCGGCCTGCCACAAAAAGGCCGCCACGCCCCCGAGCAGCAGCACAAATTGCACCAGTGCAAACCATTGCACGGCGCGCGACATCGGTGGGTGGTAGAGCGCCATCTGCGCCATGCTGAAGGCCGGCTTGGGAAAGCGCTCCGCCACGTCCGCAGGCCGCCAGCCCGGCGGCTTGATCCAGACCTTGAGCTTGTCGAGCCAGCTGCGCGCGTGCCAGCTGTCATGTGCCAGCCCGGCGTACACCTGCGCGTTGGCCCAGAGCGGGTCCCAGCTGTTCAGCAGGCCGCGCGTGCCGTACACGCACTTCTCCTGGTCGTCTTCGTCCTTGAAGGTGCCAAAGAGCCGGTCCCACAGGATCAGAATGCCGCCGTAGTTCTTGTCCAGGTAGGCGTCGTTCACTGCGTGGTGCACCCGGTGGTTGCTGGGGCTGCAGAACCAGCGGTCGAACCAGCCCAGCTTGCCCACCTGCTCGGTGTGCACCCAGAACTGGTAGAGCAGGTCAATCAGTGCCACCACGCCGAACACCAGCGGCGGAACGCCCGCCAGTGCCATGGGCACATAAAAGATCCAGCCCAGCAGCGCGCCCGAACTCGTCTGGCGCAGCGCGGTGGAGAGGTTGTAGTCCTGGCTCTGGTGGTGCACCGCGTGGGCGGCCCACAGCACGGCCGATTCATGCCCCATGCGGTGCAGCCAGTAGTAGCACAGGTCGTAGAACACCAGCGCCAGCAGCCATCCGGGCAGGCTGGTCCAGAAGGCATCGTTGCGCCACAGCGCCACGTGCTCGAACAGGGCCGTGTAGATGCCGATGCGCAGCAGCCGCGTGAACACTGCGCTGGTCTGGCTGAGCATACCGAGGCTGATGCTGCTGACCGCATCGGCCAGCCGGTAGGTGTTGCGCTGCCTTCTGTAGCCCACCGCCAGTTCGATGGCGATCAGCAAAAAGAAGACGGGGGTCGCAAGGACGATGATCTGGCTGGGGCTCATGGAGGACACCAAAATGTCCGCCGATTCTTGCCCCAATCAGGTCAGCGCGCCTCTGGCATCAACCCTGATGATGCGCTCTACCGTACCCGTCGCCAAACCTCCGCGCACACCGATCAAAAAGTCATGCAGATTGACCGTGGGGTCGCAATGACCGGGGATGAGCCAGAGCATGTGGCCCAGGCTGGGCAGGCGGGCGTCAGGGGCGTCGGCATACAGCAGGCCGTGTTCATCACCGCCGTTGGCGTAGCGCAGGGTGCGGTCGGCCGGCAGCAGGGCCACCGTGGGCAGGCCGGAGTCGATGGCGTGGCTCTTGTGGCCCGCGTCGCACACGGCGTGGGTGTCGCGCACCGATACCACCTGGGTCTTGACGTACAGCGCGTGTTCAAACGCGGGTTGCGCCGGTTCGCGCTCGTTGCGGGCGTAATCGGCATCCATGAAGAGGAAGGAGCCTGCCTGCAACTCGCCAAATACGCCGCTGGCGGCCTCGTGCACCAGGGTGCCTGTGCCCGATCCGGCGATCAGCGGCACCGTAACACCGGCCTCCTCAATCAGCTGCCGTGTATGGATGGCTGCACGCACGACCTGCGCGATGGCCTCCTTGCGCCCCACGGTGCTGGCCAGGTGCTGGGCCCGGCCATGGTAGGCCTGCAGACCTGCAAAACGCAGGCGCGGGCTGCGCGCCACGGCCAGCGCAAGGGGCACTGCGGCCTCGCCAGGGGGTACGCCGCAGCGGCCCTGGCCTACGTCGATCTCCACCAGCACATCAATGCCCGCGTCGCTGCCGTACTGTGTCATGGCTTCGGCCAGGCGTTCGATGCCGTCGGAGTGGTCCACAGCCACACCCAGGCGTCCGCCGCGTGCCGCCAGCTGCGCGGCCAGCCGCGCCACGCGGTGCAGCTTGGGCATGGCGATGACCTGGTTGGTGATGGTGATGTCATCCACTCCACCGGCAGCCAGCGCCTCGGCTTCGGCCACCTTCTGCACACACACTCCCTGTGCCCCTGCGCGTTGCTGCAGTAGCGCGAGTTCGGCGCTCTTGTGCAGCTTGGCATGGGGGCGCCAGCGCACATGGTGCTTGCGCGCAAAGTCGGCCATGCGCTGGATGTTGCGGTCCATGGCATCCAGGTCCACCACCAGGGCGGGGGTGTCGATCAGGTCCACGCGTTGGCCGATACAGGCCTCTAGTGCTTCAGGAATGGGTTTCATCGCGCGCTGCGTTGTTGTCAAGGTGCTGGGTGTCTGCCCAGCCAATCAGTGTCAGGCCGTCGGGCGTCCACAGCAGGCGGTTGATGGCGGCGTTGGACAGCTGCCAGGTGCGTGGCGCCTGGATGTCCTGGCGCGTGGCCAGGCGGTACAGCACATCGAGCACCCCACCGTGCGCCACCATCACCACCTGCTCGCCCACATGCTGCTGCGCGAGGGTGGTCACGGTGCGTTCAATGCGCTCGCGCAGCGTGACCAGCGACTCGCCGCCTTCGGGTGTGTAGTGCGGGTCGCGCTTGCGCCAGCGCAATGCGTCCTCGGGCAGCTCGGCCTCGATCTCGGCAAACGTGCGGCCCTGGAAGTGCCCGAAGCTGCGTTCGCGCAATCCCGGCTCGGTCTTCAACGGGGCGCCTGTGGTGTGGGCCACGGCCTGGGCGGTGGCGTGCGCGCGTTGCAGGTCGCTGGAGTAGATGGCTGCAATCGGCTCGCCCACCAGGGCCTGCGCGACCTGGGCGGCCTGCCACAGGCCGGTGTCGTTGAGCGGGATGTCCAGGTGGCCCTGGATGCGGGTGTCCACGTTCCAGGCGGTTTCGCCGTGGCGGATGGCAACGATGCGGGTGGCGTGCATGCAATAGACAGGCGTAGAGGGAATCAGTGTGAGGGCGGAACCAATGGCAGGCGTACTTGCCGTGGCCCCTCGGGCGGCTTCGGAAAGCCGTTGAGTGCGGCGTCGAACAGCACGCCATAGACGGCCGGATCGCTGACCCACACATCTTCGTGCACGGCGGAGGTTTCGTACACGACGGCCTGGGTGCTGGCGTCGCGCATCACGATACTGACCGCGCGGCGGTGCAGGGGCGTGGGCTCGCCAAAACGCCACATGCCATGCACTCCCCAGCCCCGTCCATACCAGCCGCCCATGCCCCAGGGGCCGGGGCCGTAAGGGCCGTACGGGCGGAACGGGTCATAGCGCGGCACGGCGTCGGCCTGCACGCCCAGCTGCACCAGCAGGCGGGGCGCAGCATCGTCGCGCTGCAGGCCCGCGCGCGCCAGGGCCTGTTCGGCCAGTGTGGTGATGGTGTCGAACGAAGGGGCCTGCTGCGAAGGCAGGCGCTCAATGCGGTACGTGGCAGGTGCGGGCACGGCCGCCAGCGTTGAGAAGCTCTGCACCTGGCCCTCCACCACGCGGGTGGTGCTGCAGCCTGCGAGCAGGGTGACGGTGAGGCCCAGGAGCAGGGCGGGAATCCATCGGCGCTGTGTCATGGTCAGAGTGTCCTGAAACAAGGATCTCTGTGAGAGTGCCGCAGCCCGCCAGGGTTCACGACAGTTGCACCACCTGCACGCCGGGCAGCGATGGCGATGGCGCCGCAAACTCTTCCTTGTCAAAGGCCTTGTCGCCGTCTTCGCTGGCGATGCCGGTGACCTTGGCGTTCTTGAAGTCGTACAAGCTGCCGTCCAGCAGGTGCGAGGGCACCACGTTCTGCAGGGCGTTGAACATGTTCTCCACGCGGCCGGGGAAGCGCTTTTCCCATTCGCGCAGCATCTCGCCCACCTGCTTGCGCTGCAGGTTCTCCTGGCTGCCGCACAGGTTGCACGGGATGATGGGGAAGTTGCGGTGCGCAGCCCAGCGGGCGGTGTCTTTCTCGGCCACGTAGGCCAGTGGTCGGATCACCACATGCTTGCCATCGTCGCTGACCAGCTTGGGCGGCATGCTCTTCATCTTGCCGCCAAAGAACATGTTGAGCAGCAGCGTCTGCAGGATGTCGTCGCGGTGGTGGCCCAGCGCGATCTTGGTGCAGCCCAGCTCATCGGCCACGCGGTACAGAATGCCCCGGCGCAGGCGGCTGCACAGGCTGCAGGTGGTCTTGCCCTCGGGGATCAGCTTCTTGACGATGCTGTAGGTGTCCTCGTTCTCGATGTGGAAGGGCACGCCGGTGCTGGCCAGGTACTCGGGCAGCACATGCTCGGGAAACCCAGGCTGCTTCTGGTCCAGATTCACGGCCACCAGGTCAAAGTGGATGGGCGCGCGGGCCTTGAGCTTGAGCAGGATGTCGAGCAGCGCATAGCTGTCCTTGCCACCCGACATGCACACCATGACCTTGTCGCCCTCTTCAATCATGTTGAAGTCGACGATGGCCTTGCCGACTTCGCGGCACAGGCGCTTTTCCAGCTTGTGGGTTTCACGCTCGATCTTCATGCGAGCGGCGCCGCTGGCGGCTGCCTCTGCAGGCCCGTCGGCCCAGCCGACGGGGGCGGAGAGGGCGGGGTTGGTGGTCGGGGCTTCGTTCACTACGGTGCTCATGGGGTCACCACTGTCCTGTCTCGACGCGAATGGCCACTTCGCAGTCGTCAAAAATTTCGAGTTTGGCAATCTTCACGCGCACGCCCAGCACGCCGGGCAGCTGCATGAGGCGGTTGGCCAGCTTGCCGATCAGGCTCTCCAGCAGGTTCACATGCTCGGCCGTGCACTCGTCGATGATGATCTGGCGCACACGCCGGTAGTCCAGCACGTGGCCGATGTCGTCGTCGCGTGGGGCCAGCGGCTGCACGCCCAGGCTCAGTTCGGCATCGACCTGGATGGGTTGCGGGTCGGTCTTTTCGTGGTCGAGGATGCCCAGGTTGGCATCGAAGCGCAAACCGGTGAGCGTGAGAATCTGGGTGCCAACAGCGTGGGTCATGGGGAAAGGTCCTGGCTTGAGTGAGCCATTTTTTGCGTGTGTGCGTGCGCTCACATCAAAGAGAAATCGCGGTCAAACTTCATCAGGTGCTGGCCACCATCGACCAGCAGCGTGGTGCCGGTGATGGACCGGTTCTCCAGCGCAAACTTCACTGCGCTCGCCACGTCCTCGGCGGTGGACGAGCGGCCCAGAGGCGAGAGGGCATGCAATTGGGCGAATTTTTCGTCGCTCAGCATGTGGCTGGTCAGCGTGAGTCCGGGCGCCACGCCCACCACCCGCACGCGCGGCGCCAGGGCCAGCGCCAGCATGGTGCCGGCGGCTTCCAGCGCTGCCTTGGAGAGCGTGTAGCTCATGAAGTCGGGGTTCTGGTTCCAGAGCTTCTGGTCCAGCAGGTTGACCACGGCGCCCTGAGCATCGGTCTCGCCTGCCACCACCCGGTCGGCCACATGCTGGTGCAGCGCCTGGGCCAGCAGCACCGGGGCGGCAGTGTTGCTGCGCAGGTGCTTTTCGAGCGCGGCAAAGCCAAAGGTCTCTACGTTGTCGTGCTCGAACAGGGAGGCGCTGTTGACCACCGCGTCCACGCTGCCGAAATGCGCCACCACGCGGGGCAGCAGGCCTCGCACAGCGGCCTCGTCATCGAAATCAGCCTCAAAATGGGCGCTGGCGCTAGTCAATCTTGCGCATTCAGCTACGGTATTAATAGCGTCTTGCGCCGATGAGCGGTAGTGCACCGCCACCTGCCAGCCGCCGGCGGCCAGGGCCAGCGCAATACTGCGGCCCAGGCGCTTGGCGGCACCGGTCACCAGCACGGTGCGGGGGCGATGGGGGAGGGAAGGGGTGGACATGTGGGGGACAATGCGGGCCGTGACCCAAAGACCCGACAGTTTAACGACCGCCCTGCACCAGCACATCACCCAGGCCATTGCCGCCGAGGGCGGATGGCTGGGTTTTGACCGCTTCATGGCCTTGGCCTTGTACACACCCGGCCTGGGCTACTACGCCAATGGCTCCACCAAGTTCGGCGCCATGCCCGAGTCGGGCAGCGACTTTGTGACCGCGCCTGAGCTGACGCTCCTGTTCGGCCAGACCCTGGCTGTGCAGGTGGGCGAGGCGCTTGCCCAAACCGGTACCGAAGAGGTCTGGGAGTTTGGCGCGGGCTCGGGCGCGCTGGCGCTGCAGTTGCTGGATGCGCTGGGCGACCAGGTGCAGCGCTACACCATCGTCGACCTGTCGGGCAGCCTGCGCGCGCGCCAGCAGGCCAAGCTGGTGGCGCATGCCCACAAGCTGCGCTGGGTGGATGCCTTGCCTGAGAAATTCAGCGGCGTGGTGGTGGGCAACGAGGTGCTGGACGCCATGCCCGTGCAACTGCTGGCGCGCCACGGCGGCCAGCAGGGCGGCAAAGACGGTGATGGTTGGCACGAACGTGGCGTGGTGGTGGCCGAAGACGGCCGCTTTGCCTGGGCCGACCGGCCCACCGACCTGCGCCCGCCCATCGACATCGAAGGCCCGCAGGACTACCTGACCGAGATCCACGCCCAGGGCGAGGGCTTCATGCGCATGCTGGCCGACCGGCTCACGTGCGGCGCGGCCTTCTTGCTGGACTATGGGTTTGGCGAAGACGAGTACTACCACCCCCAGCGCCACATGGGCACCTTGATGTGCCACCAGGGCCACCTAGCCGACGGCGACCCGCTGGTGGCGGTGGGGCTTAAAGACATCACCGCGCACGTCAATTTCACCGCCATGGCGCTGGCCGCGCAGGAGGCGGGCCTGAATGTGCTGGGCTACACCACGCAGGCGCACTTTCTGATCAACTGTGGATTGCTCCCAAAAATGGAGCAGCTGCCGCAGGCCCAGCGGGCGACAGCGGCCAAATTGATCATGGAGCACGAGATGGGTGAGCTGTTCAAGGTGCTGGCCGTGGGCGCGGGCGAGCCGTGGGAACCGCTGGGGTTCAGGCACGGAGACCGTTCGCACCGGCTCTGACGCCTGCTGCTGCGCTGCCCATGTTCCGCTGGCTCCTCGTCATCCTCCTGGCCCTGATGTTCATCAGCTGGCTGTCGCCCCTGCTGCGCCGCATGGGCTTTGGGCGGTTGCCAGGGGACTTCCGGTTTCGCTGGCTGGGGCGCGACTGGGATGTGCCTCTGGCATCCACGCTGCTGCTGAGCTTTGTGGTCAGCCTGATCACCAAGCTGCTGTAGGGCAGCCACAACAGCTGCTGGTGCCGGTGCGCCTGCTAGCCCGCCGTCTGCAGCGCGTCCAGAAACGCCTTGCGCCACCAGTGCACGTCGTATTGGCGTATACGGGCCATGAGCTTTTGATGGCGCACCTGCCGTTCCACCAATGGCATTTGCAAGGCCTGCTGGATGCTGTCGGCCATGCCCTGGGTGTCGTAGGGGTTCACCAGCAGCGCTTCCTTCAGCTGCTCGGCCGCACCCGCGAAGCGTGACAACACCAGCACGCCCGGGTCGTTCGGGTCTTGCGCCACCACGTACTCCTTGGCCACCAGGTTCATGCCGTCGCGCAGTGGCGTGACCAGCCCCACGGCAGCGGCGCGGCACAGGCCCGGCACCCGCTTGCGCGCCACCATGCGGTGGATGTAGCGCACGGGCATCCAGTCCAGTTCGCCATAGTCGCCGTTGACAGAGCCACACAGAGCTTCCAGCTCCTGGCGCAGGTCGGCATAGGCGTTGACGTCGTCGCGCGTGGGCGAGGCGATCATGATGAGCGTGGCGCTGTCGCGGTTTTCCGGGTAGCGGTCCAGCAGTTCGCGAAAGGCTCGCACACGTTGCGGAATGCCTTTGGAGTAGTCGAGCCGGTCAATGTCCAGCAGCAGGCGCCTGCGTGAATACTCGTCGCGCATGTTCTCGTAGGTTTCCACCGCGTCGGGCGCGTGCGTGAGGCGTGTGAATTCGTCCACGTCGATGCCGATGGGAAAGGACTGCACGACCACGGTGGCTCCAAAGGCGCGCACGCGCTTTTCGTCCACCTCTTCCGCGCTGCCTTCGTTGCGCACATAGCGCGTGAAATGCGACACGTCGGCCTCGCTCTGCAGACCCACCAGGTCGTAGGCAAACAGCGAGCGCATCAGCCACTCATGCTGCGGGATGGCCGCCATGATGAGCGGCGGCGGCATGGGAATGTGCAGAAAGAACCCGATGCGCTGCTTGCAGCCCATGGCCCGCGGCTCGGCCGCCAGCGGGATCAGGTGATAGTCGTGCACCCAGATCACGTCGTCGTCGCGCAGCAGCGGCAGCAGCTTGCGCGCAAACATCTGGTTCACGCGGCGGTAGCCCGCGATGTAGCTGGCGTTGAAGTCGGCCAGGTCCAGGCGGTAATGGAACACCGGCCAGAGCACGCTGTTGCTGTAGCCATGGTAGTAGCTGTCGTGGTCTTCGCGGCACAGGTCCACGGTGGCCAGGGTGACGGCACCGGCCTGCCGGGTTTGCAGGTCGCCCTCGCCGGGTGTGCCGCCTTCGACCACGGTGCCGCTCCAGCCGAACCACAGGCCCCCGGTCTGGTTCAGGGCTTCGCCCAGGGCGACGGCCAGGCCACCGGCAGCGGGTTTTCGGGGGTCTGCAAGGCGGTTGGAGATGACAACAAGACGGCTCATGGATTGATCATCGTTGTGGATCGCCCCTGGCCGTTGTCGGACAGTGCCTCAAATCACGCTGTCCCAGGGGGCCGACAGGCGCACGGCGGCGTTGATGACGCCCACCATAGAGTAGGTCTGCGGGAAGTTGCCCCACATTTCCTGGGTCTCGGGGTGCGTGTCTTCGGACAGCAGGCCCAGCGGATTGCGGGCGGCCAGCATGGTCTCGAAGATGGCGCGGGCCTCGGCCTTGCGGCCGATACGCGCCAGCGCGTCGATGCGCCAGAAGGTGCAGATGTTGAAGGCCGTCTCGGGCTTGCCGAAGTCGTCGGCCGCCTCGTAGCGGCGCATGTAGGGGCCATCGCACAGGCTCTTTTCCATGGCCTCCACGGTGCTCACAAAGCGTGGGTCCTTGGGGTCGATCAGGCCCACCTCGGCCATCAGCAGCACGCTCGCATCGAGTTCATGGCCGCCAAAACTCTCGGCGAACGCCTGGCGCGCTTCGCACCAGGATTTGTCGAGGATCTCGGCGCGCATGCGGTCGGCATGCTGCTGCCAGTGGCTGGCACGGTCGGCCAGCTGCAGGGTGGCGGCGATCTTGGCCAGCCGGTCGCAGGCCGCCCAGCTCATCAGGGCGGACGAGGTGTGCACCCGGGCCCTCGTGCGTAGCTCCCACATGCCCGCATCGGGCTGGCCATACACACGCACCGCGTTCTCGCCCACCTGTTCGAGCCGTGTGAATTCGGCCAGTCCCGCGCGGTGCAGCAGGCGGTGGTCATGAAAGGCCTGGGCCGCGCCCAGCACGATGTTGCCGTACACGTCGTGCTGAAAATGCTCGGCCGCCTGGTTGCCCACGCGCACCGGGCCCATGCCCCGGTAGCCCGCCAGCTGGGGCACAAAACGCTCGGGCAGGTCTTTCTCCAGCCCGATGCCATACAGCGGCTGGATGTGGCCGTCTCCGCCTTCGACCCCCACGTTGCTCAGCCAGCGCAGGTAGTCCTCCATGGTGCCCACCTCGGAGATGCTGTTGAGCGCGCGCACCACAAAAAACGCATCGCGGAGCCAGCAGTAGCGGTAGTCCCAGTTGCGGCCGCTGTGGGCGGACTCGGGGATGCTGGTGGTCATGGCGGCCACGATGGCGCCGGTGTCTTCGTACAGCGACAGCTTGAGAGTGATGGCCGCGCGGATCACCGCGTCCTGCCACTCCAGGGGCACGGCCAGAGCGCGGGTCCAGCTGCGCCAGTAGGCCGTGGTTTCCTGCTCAAACAGGCGCGCGGTGTCGGCAATGCCGTCCACCAGGGTTTCGTCCGCGCCCAGCAGAAAGTTGTGTTCGCGCGTGAGCACAAATGCCTGGCCTGACAGCACATGCGATACCGGCGCATCGGTGGACAGGCGCAACGTCATGCTCTCGCCCACGTAGCGGATGTGGTTGCTGCCCCGTGTGATCTCGGGTGTGGTCTGGCCCCAGTCGTAGCGCACCTTGAGCGCTACGCGAATGCGTGGCGCGCCCTGGATGGGGCGTACCCGGCGCACCAGCGTCATAGGGCGAAAGTAGCGCGAGCGGCTGTAAAAGCGCGGCGCAAAGTCGGTGATCTCCACCCCGTGGCCTGCCTTGTCGAACAGCTGCGTGCGCAGGATCGCGGTGTTCGGCTCGTACCACTGGTGGGCCGACGCCAGGTCTTCCAGTTCGATCGCGAAGTGGCTGCCTTCGTCGCCGGGCTGCAGCAGGGCGTTGAATACGGGGTCGCCGTCAAAACGGGGCAGGCAGTACCACACCATGCGGGCATGGTTGTCGATGAGTGCGCTGATGGCGCAGTTGCCGATCATCCCGAGGTTGAGCGAGCCCGTCTGGGGTTGTGTGGCGGCTGTGTTCATCGTTCGCGCTCCAAGGTCGTGCGTGCAGACGACAGCCAGCCGCGCAATGCGGCCGATGTCATGCAGCGGTGTTGTGCCATGGTGGGTCCTTCGCCCACCTTGATGCCCCAGCCGCCCAGGGCTTGAACGGCAGCAAAGCCCGCTTCGTCGGTGACGTCATCGCCGATGAAGACCGGTATGCGCCCTGCAAAAGGGGCTTGGGTCATGAAGTCGGCAATCGCCTGGCCCTTGTGAACGCCACGGGGCTTCACTTCAAAGACACATTTGCCGCAGAGCAGTTCCACGCCTTCCACCTGGTGCATGGCCCGTACCAGGGTGTCGTGGCACAAGGCCTCCAGCTGTGGCGCAAGGCGGTAGTGCAAGGCCACGCTGACGCGCTTGGTCTCCACCAGCAGGCCGGGGTGGCGTGCTGCAAGGTC
Organism: Acidovorax sp.; assembly: GCF_016783915.1. Classification (GTDB taxonomy): domain Bacteria; phylum Pseudomonadota; class Gammaproteobacteria; order Burkholderiales; family Burkholderiaceae_C; genus Acidovorax. The sequence goes on along the minus strand of NZ_JADHVT010000034.1, from coordinate 8,019 downwards.
TTGTGCGGCCTGTAAAACGGGCTCCAGGGCGGGTGGTGACGTGGCGGGAACAGAGGTGCCACCCAGGCGGTACTGGGCTCCATGCTCGCTGGCCAGCGGCAGACGCAGCGGTGCCAGAAATCCGTCGATGTCGGCCTCGGGCCGCCCGGTCACGATGGCCAGCGCGCCGCCCAGGTGGGTGTACAGCGATGACAGTGTCGGGACTAGCCCCGACGCAACGCGCACCGCCTCGGGGCGCGGCGCCAGCTCGGTGAGCGTGCCGTCGAAGTCCAGAAAAAGCGCATGGGCAGTTGTCAGTGTGGGGAGCAGCTGCATGCGCGAAACCATAGCAGACGCTGCAATGCAGATACGGCCACCAGGGGGATTCAGGGCTGGTAAACGCGCGCAAGGTCTGCGACCGTATGCAACTTTGGCAACCGAGGCTGGCGAGGCCAACCCTTGAAACGGTGAGCCTGCGTCGCAATGTGATCAGTACACCGATTCCCCCCCAGCCCTTGCCACGCCATGACCGAAGCCCTGCACATCGTCTGCCCCCATTGCCACACCACCAACCGCGTGCAAAGTGCCGACTTGGGCAGCGCGCCCGATTGCGGCCAATGCCATCAGCCGCTCTTTGCGGGGGCGCCTCTGGAGCTGGATGCGACCAGCTTCGACAAGCATGTGGCGCGCAGCCACATCCCGGTGCTGGTGGACTTTTGGGCCCCCTGGTGTGGGCCATGTCGCCAGATGGCACCGGCCTTTGCGCAGGCCGCACGGGAGCTGGAGCCCCGAGTGCGCCTGGCCAAGCTCGACACCGAAGACCAGCAGGCCATCGCAGCGCGCTATGCCATCCGCAGCATTCCGACCATGATCCTGTTCCAGCAGGGGCGTGAGGTGGCGCGCATCTCGGGCGCACTGGGGGCGGCAGACATCGTGCGCTGGGTGCGCACAGCGGCTGGTTGAAGAAACCTGTTGCTCAGCGGATTCCGAGCGCCCGGTCCAGCGATACGTTGCCTGCACCGCGCCCCACCAGGTACAGCATCAGCCCCGCCCATGACAGATGGGTGGGCCATGCGTCGGGGTAGACAAACAGCTGGATCACCAGCGTCATGCCCAAGAGGGCCAGGGCCGACAGGCGTGTGAACAGCCCCAGCACCAGAAGGACAGGGAGCAGATGCTCCGCCACAGTGGCCATCTGCGCCGCCAGCTCGGGCGGCAGCAAGGGCAGCTTGTATTCGTCGCGGAACAGCGCATAGGCGCTGTCAGAGATGGTGAACCAGCCTTCGACCTTGGTGCGGGCCGACAGCCAGAAGATGCCTGCAATGGCCACCCGGTTGACCAAGGCCAGCAGGCTGTGCGGGGTGAGCCACGTGGCGGCATCGGCCAGGCGCGCCCACAGCACGCGGGGGCCTTTGGCGGGCGCGGTGGGGAAATGTGTGCTGGTGGTCATGAAGTGCTCCTTAGCCTGGGCGTGAATCGGTGGGTATCAATGCGCCTGCGTCCAGCAAGGTGCTTATCAGGGCCGCAAAGTCTGCGGTGGGTTCGGCATCCAGGGCTGAAGTGGCGGCGGCCTCCAGTGTCTGGCTGTGGGCGCAGGCGTCCAGAAACGCCATTCCTGCGCGCGACAGGGGACGCCACGTCACTTCTGCACGGGGCCGGGTGAGCAAGGCCCCATCGCCTGTCCACTCCAGCGGCTCTGTGAGGGCCAGGCCTTCACGGTGGCTTTGCCACAGTGCGTAGGCGGGATGTTCTTCGCACCAGGCCCAGCGCGCGGCGGGGTGGGGGAGCAGCTGCGCCAGGGGCAAAGTGTCGGGCGCTTGCTGTGCCAGCCAGTCGCGGCCGACAGCGGTGGCGTCTGCCGCCAGATGGCATTCGGTCCAGCAGCGGTCCAGGCGTGCCACGGCGTGCAAATAGGGCAGCTCGGCCGCGGGTGCAAACCCGGCCAGAAAGTCTGCAAACCCCACGCCGTAGTCCATCAGCAGTCCGTCAGCCGGCGGCTGCGCGCGGACATAGACCGCTGCGGCGGCGCGGAACCAGTCTTCTCCCACCAGCTGGCACACCGTGCGGTAGTTGGCTTGCAGTGCGTCGATGCCGCCCTTGAGCACGGTGTTGCTGTATACGGCAAAGCCCGGTTGAGACTCCAGCGCCGACACCCACGGTACGTGCACGGCGTGGCCCAGAAGCGCGGCAGAGAGACCGTCTTGAAATGCACTCAGCTGCATGCGGCCTCCTGAGGCAGTGGTTTTGCAAGCGCGCTGTGGGCCTGCTCCCGCTCGGCCAGCAGTTCACTGAAGGCGGGCAGCTGGTCGTCGCGTTCGATCAGGGTCGGCACGGGGCCTGTGCGCGCGATCACCTGCTCGTACAGCGCCCACACCGCAGCAGCGATGGGCGCATCGTGGCTGTCGATCAGCAGGGCGTTGCCATGCACCGGGTCGGCATGGTGGCCTGCCAGGTGGATTTCGGTCACTGCGTGCAGGGGAAAGGCGTCGAGGTAGGCCTGTGCGCAAAAGCCCAGGTTGTTGGCGCTGACGAACACGTTGTTCACGTCCAGCAGCAGGGTGCAACCAGTGCGCTGCAACAGTTCGGCCAAAAAATCGGTTTCAGCCCAGTCGTGGCCGTCGATGTGGAGGTAGTGCGTGGGGTTCTCGATGGCGATGGGGCGTTGCAGCGCATCCTGCGTGCGGGCGATGTTGTCTGCGATGCGGTGCAATGCCGCGTGCGTGCGCGGAAACGGCAGCAGGTCGGGCAGGTACTGTCCGCGCCAGGTGGACCAGGCCAGGTGCTCTGAAATGATGGCGGGTTCCATCCGCCTTGCAAGGGCTGCCAGTCGCGCCAGGTGGGCCGCGTTGGGCGGTGCATCGGCCGCGAGGGACAGTGAAACGCCGTGCAATGCCACCGGGTGGTGCGCGCGGATGGCATCCAGCCAGGCCAGGCGCGGGCCGCCACCGGCCAGGTAGTTTTCGGGGTGCACCTCCCACCACAGGCCGGGGGCCGAGCAATGCAGCGCCTCGTCGTAGTGCTGGGGCTTGAGTCCCAGGCCGGCGGTGAGAGGGCACGGGGTCATGGTTCAGGCCTTGGCGGGTGTCAGTGTGCCCATGCCCTTGGGGGTCTTGATGGTGCTACAGGTGCCAGCGGGCACAAACTTCCAGGCGTTGCCCTGGTAGTCTATCTTGGACGTGCCCGCGCAGGTGGTGCCGGGGCCGGCGGCGCAGTCGTTCTTGCCTGCCATCGAGACGCCATAGCACTTCTCCATGGCGGGCTTGGCGCCATCCATGGGGGCCGCGTTAGTTTGGGCCATGGCGGCGCCAGAGGTCAGGGCAACGAGTGCGAGGGCGCCGAGGCTGAGGGTGCGAGTGGTCATGGTACGGTTCTCCGAGGGTTGGGTAGGGTTTGAATCCGACCGGGGTGCTGCACAGAGCCAGCACTGAACTGCCCGATCTGCGTTGTAATTCGCGCTGTGCAGCAGGCGGGTTACAGCATTGCGCAAAAAATATTGGCGGCAGGCCTCCAATATTTTTTGCGCGGCCTGTAACCCATCGGTCCCGGCATCCGAATTGCCTTCAGGGAGACACCATGGAGATAGTGGAAGAGCGCCTGCGAGGCTTGTTGCTGCAGGGGCTGGATGCCGACGCCGCCGCCTACCAGCGCTTTTTGAAGGAGCTGAGTGCTCACCTTCGCGCCTTCCTGCGTCGCCGCCTCGCGCAGCGGCCCGATGAGGTGGAAGACCTGGTGCAGGAGACGCTGCTGGCCGTGCACAACCAGCGCCACACCTACCGGCCCGAGATGCCGGTGACGGCCTGGGCGCACGCGATTGCGCGCTACAAGCTCATCGACTGGCTGCGCTCGCACGCGGTGAAAGAGGGCCGCAATGACCCGTTGGACGATGCCGACGAGTTGTTTGCCAGCAGCGACAGCGAGGCTGCCGAAGCCCGGCGGGACCTGGGGCAACTTCTGCGCACGCTGCCAGACAAGCAGCGCCTGCCGATTGAGTATGTGAAGCTGGAAGGTTTGTCTGTGGTCGAGACGGCGCGCCTCACGGGGCTGTCGGAGTCGGCCGTCAAAGTCGGCGTGCACCGGGGGCTCAAGGCCCTGGCCGCCAAGATCAGGGGAATGGCATGAAAACCGATGAATTGATCCACCTGCTGGCCACGGATGACCGGCCCGTAGAGACCACTGCGATTGAGCAGCGGTTTGCCGTTGCCATCGCAGCGGGTATTGTGGGTGCCGGGGTGCTGATGCTGGCAATGTTCGGCCTGCGCCCCGACCTGCTCACGACTATGGCACTGCCCATGTTCTGGGGCAAGCTGGTGTTTGCCGCCGCGCTGGCCGCTGCCGGGCTGGCGCTGCTGCGTCGCATGGCCCGCCCGGGCATGCCCGTGGGGAACGCAGCGCTGTGGCTGGCCGTGCCGCCGCTGGTGCTGTGGGCCATGGCGCTGATGGCCCTGTCACAGGTGTCTGCCGCAGAGCGCATGCCGCTCATCCTGGGCAGCACGTGGCGCACCTGCCCATTCAATATCGCGGCGCTGTCGGTGCCAGCGTTTGCTACGGGTTTCTGGGCGCTCAAGGGCGCGGCGCCCACACGCCTGGCCTGGGCGGGCGCGGGTGCCGGTTTGCTGGCCGGTGCGCTGGGCGCCTTGGTGTACGCCCTGCATTGCCCCGAGATGGCCGCACCGTTTCTGGCGGTCTGGTACCTGGCGGGCATGGCCATCCCGACGGTGCTGGGGGCGGTGCTGGGGCCGCGTCTGCTGCGCTGGTGAAGGGCGCACGCGATGTGTCCGTCAGGCGTGGGCGCGTTTTCTTTCTATGTGCGTGAAAGTCCGACCCCAGCGTCCAGCACAGCGGCTCGTGAAGCGCCTGCGCCATGGTGTTGGTGTGTGCGAATGCAGTAGGGGCACCCGCTGCCCTGCGGCGCTTTCCCCTCGAACGACCCGGGCTTTGACTGGGTTGTATTAAATATATACCATTCGGTCACTTTGTAACCATCATGTATAGGAGTTGATCATGCGCCCTGCCGTGCTCGCACGTCCCTCTGCGGTCCGTATCGCCATCTTGATGACCACCACCGCTCTCGGAGCAGGGCTGTCATTCGGAGCGCGTGCCCAGGCGTTTGACGCCGTACGTCTGTACGGCGCGGCGACTGACCGTGATGGCGGCACGGTGGGGTTGGCGGTGGTGGCGGGCCACCAATACATGGGGTCGGACGAGCGCCGCACGCGGGCCTATCCGGCCATTGACTACCGCTGGGCCAATGGCTGGTTTGCCGGTACTACCAATGGTGTGGGCTACAACTTCTCGCGCCAGCCGGGTGTGCAGTACGGTGTGCGCCTGACGGCTGACTTTGGTCGCGATGAAAGCCGCTCGGAGGTCCTGCGTGGCCTGGGCGACGTCGATGTGCGTCCGGAGCTCGGTGCGTTTTACAACCTGCAGCCTACGGCCAACACGTTTTTGACCTCCTCGCTGCGCTATGGCGCAGGTCAGGGGCGCAATGGCCTGCTGTTTGACCTGGGGGCGGGACTCACCGCGCAGGTGGCCCCCGCATGGCGCATGGGAGCTGGCGTGGCAGCCACCTGGGCCAATGCCGCTTACACGCAGACGTATTTCGGCGTCGATGCTGCCCAGGCCGTCCGCAGTGGCCGCAGCGTCTACACGGCCAGCGCCGGTGTGCGGGACGTGCGTGTGTCGGTGTCCGCCACCTATGCAATCACACCGCGCGCATCTGCGACCGCTGCGCTGTCCTACAGCCGCCTCCAGGGCGATGCCGCCAGCAGTCCCATTGTGCGGGACCGGGCTGGAGTGAACGGTGTCTTGGCGGTTGCCTACGCCTTTTGACAGACCGCTGGCACGCCTGAGCTGCTAAAGCCGGTTCAATGCACCAGCCGCCCTCGTGCGCTGGTCATGGCGCAGCATCGCGACGTAGCCACTGTGCCACCGCTTCCACCCGCGCCTGGTGGATCAACGCACCCACCTGCGGGCCGCTCACACCCTTGGCGGCAGCCTGCGCTGCAATTTCCCTGGTGACCACCGCCCGCACGGTACCCAACACGGCCATCAGGCGGGGACGCTGCGGGTAAGCCGACTCTTCAAACCCCAGCCGCCCACGGGCATCGCACTCGCAGGCCAGCAGGATGTCGGCAAACCGCTCGGGCTTGCGGATGGCGTCGCAGCGCTCCAGCAGGCGCACCAGGGCTGCGGCCGACAAGTCGGTGCTGCGGTGGATGTGGCCGTGTTCTCGCGCCACCACATCGGCGGTCTCGCGGCAGTCCACCGGCACGCGCAGGCGCTCCGCCACGTCCTTGAGCAGCTCGGCGCTGCGCTCTTCGTGCCCAATGTGGCGCGGCAGCACATCGGCGGCCGTGGTGCCCTTGCCCAGGTCGTGTGCCAGACAGGCAAACCGCACGATGAGCGGCGCCTGCAGCCGGGCCGACATGTCCAGCACCATCATCAGGTGCACGCCGGTGTCCACCTCGGGGTGATATTCGGCCCGCTGGGGCACGCCCCACAGGCGCGCTACCTCGGGCAGCAGCACCTGCAGCGCGCCACACTCAAGCAGCACCTCGAACATGCGGGACGGCTTTTCTTCCATCAGCCCCCGCGCCAGCTCCTGCCACACGCGCTCGGCCACCAGGTGGTCCACCTCGCCATGCGCCACCATCTCGCGCATCAGCTGCATTGTCTCGGGCGCTACCGTGAAGTCGGTGAACCGCGCTGCAAACCGCGCCACACGTAGAATGCGCACCGGGTCTTCGCGGAAGGCGTCCGTCACATGGCGCAGCACCCGCGCCTCGATGTCTTTGGCTCCAGAATATGGGTCAAAAATGCCTCCAGCGCTTGTCCCATAAGCACTAGTAGCTATTGCATTGATAGTGAGATCGCGGCGGGAAAGGTCTTCTTCCAGTGTCACATCCGGCGAGCTTTCCACCACAAAGCCCCGGTAGCCGCGCCCGCTCTTGCGCTCGGTCCGGGCCAGTGCATATTCCTCGCGCGTTTCGGGGTGCAAAAACACCGGGAAGTCTCGGCCCACTGGCAGGTAGCCCAGCTCCAGCATCTGCTCTGGCGTGGCACCCACCACCACCCAGTCGTGGTCATTCACGGGCCGACCCAGCAGCTTGTCGCGGACGGCGCCGCCCACCATGTAGATTTGCATCGGCGTAGTTTAGGACGAGCCCTCGGCCGTATATTCCAACCCACCATGTCCCTATCCTCCGACCTCACCATTGCCCAGCTCAACCCCGATGGCAGCGTGCCCGTGCCGACGGCGCCCGATGCCGCTGCCAATGCGGCCGCCGAGGCCCTGCAGCGCGAGGCGCAGTTCGAGGCCCTGAAGGCCCAGGTGGAGGCGCTGCAGGAGATCCTGGCCAAGCCGCTCAACGACATCCTGGCCGAACACGACAAGTTCAAGGAGGTTGCGGCCGCGTGGGATTCCTTCGGCGCGATGTGGATGCTGTCGCAGCGCGCCATGCGCCGCGTGGCGATGGACCTGGCTGCCCCGCAGGGCGTGAGCGAGGAAGAGGTGGTGGCACGCGCGATGGCCTATGCGAACCGGGTGCTCAACACCGAGGACGAAGACCTGGGCGGCTCCATGGCCCCCGCCCAGCTGGCGCACATCGCGCGCCACAAGTCGTTTTTGCGCAAGCAGTTCCGGTAACTGGGCCGCGTCGGCCCCTCCGGTTCAGCGGAACACAGGGCGGAAAAAACTCCGCTCATAGCTCACGATGCAGCCCGTTTCCTCGGCATAGCGGAACGCCGCCTGGCACTCCGCGTCCTGCAACGACGCCTCCCGGTAGCGCTCGTAGGCCGCGAGGCTTTCGAACGTGAACAGCGCCAGCGCGATGTTGTTGGCGCCCTCGCTGGGCATGAAGTAGCCGTGGTGCTGGCCGCCGAATTTTTCGACCAGCGGGATCCACAGCTTTCCGTAGTGCTCGAACTCCTTGAGTTTGCTGGTGTTGAGCACGTAGCGCAGGTAGATGGTGACAGCCATGGTGATGCTCAGCCCTCTGTATGGCGCAGGCGGTAGGGCTCTTCGAAGTCCAGAAAGTCCTT
>NZ_JADHVT010000146.1 GCF_016783915.1 Acidovorax sp. | reverse complement strand
AATGCCGCCAGGCGCTGACGCAACTCAGCGAGGCAGAGCGTGAGGCGTCGGGCCAGCAACTCAAGCCAGCAGGCTTTGTGCGGATGAGCCTGCCCACTTCGTACGGCCACCATCGCGTACTGCCTCTCTTGCCCTCGTTCAGCAAGAAGTACCCCGACATAGAGATAGAACTGCAGTTGTCCAACCGTAACGTGGACTTCACCGAGGAAGGTTTTGACCTCGCCATCCGCGGCCGAACACCCCCAGATTCGAGCCTGGTGGCTCGCAAGTTGGAGGATGCGGCCTTGATCGTTGTCGCAGCCCCGGCCTACCTGAAACGCCACCGCGCACCCGCTACGCCAGAAGAGCTGGAACGACATGAATGCGTGCAGTTCGTGCTGCCGAGCAGCGGGCAGGTCGTTCCCTGGTTGCTGGTGCACGAGGGCCAGACCATGGAATGGCCGACCAAGGGCAAGTTGCGCTGTGCTGATGACATCCTGGGTCAGGTCACGCTGGCCCGCGCAGGAGCAGGCCTGGTACAAACGTACCGTTTTCTGGTGGAGGAGGATCTGCGCAACGGCCAGTTGGTCGAAGTGCTGGCGGGGCATGCGGGCGCGTCACGCCCGTTCTCGCTGATCTACCCAGGCAACCGGCACATGCCCCTGCGGGTGCGGGTGCTCATCGACTATCTGGTACGCGCGCTGGGACGCTGAGGCGCAAACAAAAAACCCTGGTCCGAATGACGCACCAGGGTTCTTCTTTTATGGAGACGTTTTGAACCGCTCCGAAGCCAAGGCGGATGCGACTACATGTTGTCGATCATGACCTGCCCAAACCCCGAGCAGCTGACCTGCGTGGCGCCTTCCATCAGGCGGGCAAAGTCGTAGGTCACCTTCTTGGATGCGATCGACTTCTCCAGCGAGCTGATGATCAGGTCGGCGGCCGCTGTCCAGCCCATGTGGCGCAGCATCATCTCGGCCGACAGGATCTCGGAGCCAGGGTTGACGTAATCCTTGCCCGCGTACTTGGGCGCCGTGCCGTGGGTGGCTTCAAAGCAGGCCACCGAGTCGGACATGTTGGCGCCAGGGGCAATGCCGATGCCGCCCACCTGTGCCGCCAGCGCGTCGGAGATGTAGTCACCATTCAGGTTCAGCGTGGCCACGACCGAATACTCGGCCGGGCGCAGCAGGATCTGCTGCAGGAAGGCATCGGCGATGCTGTCCTTGATGGTGATTTCCTTGCCGTTCTTGGGGTTCTTGAGGCGGCACCAGGGGCCGCCGTCGATGAGCTCGGCACCGAACTCCTTCTGTGCCAAGGCATAGGCCCAGTCGCGAAAGCCCCCTTCGGTGTATTTCATGATGTTGCCCTTGTGCACGATGGTCACGCTGGGCTTGTCGTTGTCGATGGCGTACTGGATGGCCTTGCGCACCAGGCGCTCTGTGCCCTCGATGGACACGGGCTTCACGCCCAGGCCGGACGTGTTGGGGAAGCGGATCTTCTTCACCCCCATCTCGTCCTGCAGGAACTTGATGAGCTTTTTTGCCTTCTCCGACTCGGCCTCGAACTCGATGCCGGCGTAGATGTCTTCCGAGTTCTCGCGGAAGATGACCATATTGGTCTTTTCAGGCTCCTTCAACGGCGAGGGCACGCCCTTGAAATACTGCACGGGGCGCAGGCAGACGTACAGGTCCAGCTCCTGGCGCAGCGCCACATTCAGCGAGCGGATGCCTCCCCCTACGGGTGTGGTCAGCGGGCCCTTAATGGACACCACATACTCGCGCAGCACCTGCAAGGTTTCTTCGGGCAACCACACGTCGGGGCCATATACCTTGGTGGACTTTTCGCCGGCGTACACCTCCATCCAGTGGATCTTCTTTTTGCCGCCGTAGGCCTTGGATACGGCTGCGTCCACCACCTTGATCATGACGGGCGTGATGTCGAGGCCAGTGCCGTCACCTTCGATGAACGGAATGATGGGCTCGTCCGGCACATTCAGGGACATGTCGGCATTGACGGTGATTTTCTGGCCTTCGGCAGGCACCACGATGTGCTGGTAGGTGGTCATGGGTGGGGAGTCTCCGGTATGCGCCGAGTGTGATTCGGTCGATGAGGGGGCAAAGCGAGGAAAAGAAGCACCGCCACAGGCGTGGCAGTGTGGTTTCAAACCATTCTAATGACAAAAATTTTCGTCCAAGACCCTGTCAACGCACTGGGCGCTGCTATCGTTGCGAGTGGAGCCGTACGGATTTCGTCCGGCCCTTCAACCTTCGTTCACACTGGAAACGGCATATATGAAAAAACTCCTCGCTGTCCTCGTGGCCGGTCTGTTCACTGCTGGTGCTTTTGCACAGGCACCCGCAGCCGCCCCTGCCACCACCGCTCCCGCAGCCGCTCCCATGACGGCCCAGGCAGCAGCACCGGCCACCAAGAAGGTCGCCAAGAAAAAGACCAGCAAAAAGGTCGCCAAGAAGAAAACCGCCCACAAGGCAGCCTGAAATCATCGCAAGGCCTGACCTACCCACCACAGGGGCCTCGGGCCTTCGCTGATTCAAAACCGCCCGCTTCTGCGGGCGTTTTCTTTGGTGTTGCGGATACCCTGCGCGCTGCCTGAACTTTTTGTGCACGCCGCAGTCCGTCCCTAGCGCAGCCCGTTGTTCTTTGCCTTGTTTTTGTTACCCAGAAAGCCCCGCCCATGACCGCCTCACGCGCCATCCCAGCCCTCCCGCTCGCCGCCCTGCGCGGTGCGACAGGCATTCCTCGCCTTGCCCGCCGCGCAGTCGCAGCAGTGGGTGTCTGGCTGGTGGCATGTGCACTGGCCGCGCCCGCTGGAGTCGCCCAGGCTCAGGAAGGCCCGCAGATGAACCTGCGGCGCGTGGAGCTGACCGCCGGCATGCACCGCATCGACGCCCAGGTCGCACTCACACCCCAGGAGCGCCAGACTGGCCTGATGTACCGCAAGGAAATGCCCGTGCACGAGGGCATGCTGTTTGTTTTTGAGCAGCCCTCCCAGCAATGCTTCTGGATGAAGAACACCCTGTTGCCACTCACGGCCGCCTTCATTACCGATGACGGCACCATCGTGAACCTGGAGGACATGAAACCCCAGACGCTGGACTCGCACTGCTCAGCCAAGCCCGTGCGTTATGTGCTGGAAATGAACCAGGGCTGGTTTGCCAAGAAAGGCATCAAGGCCGGAGCCAAACTCGGCGGGACTCCGTTTGCCCGGCAGTAACGCCAAGGGCCAAGGGCTGTTGATGCTACATATCTAATAGCAACAGAGCCATATTTCACTAGCGCATCCAGCCGAAAAGACTTCAACTTCTCTGCCGTGCAACAAAAAAACGGCCCTCGGGCCGTTTTTTTGTTGTCAGCGCGGTGCGAGGTCACACCGCGACTGTCTCGAGCGATCAGGCGAAGTTGGCCTCAGCAAACTTCCAGTTCACCAGCTTGTCGAGGAAAGTCTCGACGAACTTGGGACGCATGTTGCGGTAGTCGATGTAGTAAGCGTGTTCCCACACGTCCACGGTCAGCAGTGCCTTGTCGGCGGTGGTCAGTGGCGTGCCTGCGGCGCCCGTGTTGACGATGTCCACGCTGCCGTCGGCCTTCTTCACCAGCCAGGTCCAGCCAGAACCGAAGTTGCCCACAGCGGACTTCACGAAGGCTTCCTTGAAGGCCGCGTAGCTGCCCCACTTGGCGTTGATGGCAGCAGCCAGTGCACCCGAAGGCTCACCGCCACCTTGGGGGGCCATGCAGTTCCAGAAGAACGTGTGGTTCCAGATTTGCGCGGCGTTGTTGTAGATGCCGCCGCTGGCCTTCTTGATGATCTCTTCCAGCGTCAGGGACTCGAACTCAGTGCCCTTTTGCAGGTTGTTGAGGTTCACCACGTAGGCGTTGTGGTGCTTGCCGTGGTGATACTCCAGGGTTTCCTGGCTGTAGTGCGGAGCCAGGGCGTCGATGGCGTAGGGCAGCGGGGGAAGGGTGTGTTCCATGGTGGTGTTTCCTCGTGGTTTGAAATTCTGGGATGCCGTCTGCAACGCGGGCTTTCCTGAGCAATGCAGTCAGACACAGCGCGAAAGGGGCATTGTAGGAACATCAGGTGACCTGTGCAGCATGTGGGCTCCCGGATTCAGCCCACGTCGTCACAAACCGCCTCTGTCCTACAGACGGGTTGCCGCCCGCCCACCGCCAGGTATGAACCGGTTACAAAAGACGTGGCTGCGACACCGTCACATCCACCGCACCGTCGGCCAGCGTGGCGCGCAGCGCGTCGCCCGGCTGGGTCTGCCGCACGCTGGTTACCGCCTGACCGCTGGTGTCAGTCAGCAGCGCATAACCACGCTGCAGCACGAGGCGCGGGTCCAGCAGTTCCAGCCGCAAGGCAGCGCGGTCCAGCCGGTCGGTATGCTGCGCCACACTGCGTTGCAGCGCTTGGGGTAAATTGACCGCCAGCGCTTGATGTGATTGCGTCAAGCGCTGCATTTTCAGGAGCACCCCGTGACGCATGCGCTGTGCGAGGCGTGCCAGTTGCAACTGTTGGCGCGCTACCAGGCCCGAAGGGCGACCCAGGCGCGCAGCGGCCTGGTCCAGCCGCTGGTGACGGACATCGAGCTGGCGCTGCACGCCATCGCTCAGGCGCCCTGCCAGCAACCCCAGCGCGCCCAGCCAGACCTCACGCGGTTGTGCCACCAGTTCGGCCGCCGCCGTGGGCGTGGGTGCGCGCAGGTCGGCGCAAAAGTCAGCGATGGTGAAATCCGTCTCGTGCCCCACGCCGCTCACCAGTGGCACCGGGCTCTGTACGATGGTGCGTGCCAGTTGCTCGTCGTTAAACGCCCACAGGTCCTCTATCGAGCCGCCCCCACGCACCAGCAAAATCACGTCAATGGACGGGTGCTGGTTCGAATCAGCCCCATGTGCCCGTCCAGCTTGCGCGAGCAGATACAGTTTTGATAGCGCAGCAATGATGGACGGCGGTGCTGCCACACCCTGCACCTGCGCTGGCACCAGCACCACCGGAATGTGCGGGACACGCCTGCGCAAAGCCGTGACCACATCGTGCAGCGCCGCCGCGCCAGCTGACGTGACCAGGCCAATGCCGCGCGGCTGCAGCGGCAGCGGGCGCTTGCGGGCAGTGTCAAACAGGCCTTCGGCGTCGAGCTGCGCCTTGAGCCGCAAGAACTGCTCGAACAACGCGCCCTGCCCCGCGCGCTGCATGTTTTCCACGATGAACTGCAGATCGCCCCGCGCCTCATACACACCGAGGCGCCCGCGCACTTCCACCAATTCGCCATCGCGCGGCGAAAAGTCAAGCAGGGTGGCCGCGCGGCGGAACATGGCGCAGCGCAACTGCCCGTTGGCGTCCTTGATCGAAAAATAACAATGCCCGCTGGAGGCGCGCGAGAAGCCCGTGATCTCGCCGCGCACCGCGACAGGATTGAAGCGCGCCTCCAGGGCATCAGCAATGGCGCGGCACAGCGCGCCAACTTCCCAGATACGGGGCGCCGCTGCTGGGCCCGGGCGCTCAAACATGAGAAACGGCGGGCGTTGGAGCCGCGCACACCATGCAAGTACTCCACAGTTTCAGGCCAGCGGGAGCGCCTCCCCGCATGGAGACCCCAACCGCCTGCAAAACACGAGCGCACGTGCAAGTCGTTGATCTATATACGTTTTTCATTGCACAATTTTTCATCAATCTGTTGTAAGCACGGCGCGAAGCCACTTTGCGGGGCTCTGGATGCGGGTTGCCCACAAAGTTATCCACAGTTTTTGTGGGTGAGCGCGGCGATGGGCAGTGCGTGCGATAACGTAACGGTTTGTGACGCAGTAGCCGCCGCAAGCTAGGCCATAATCGCCGATTGCTTTCATCTGCGCGGAGAGAGATTTGCTGTCCATCATACAAGCCGCAGGCTGGCCCATCTGGCCCCTGATCGCGTGTTCCGTCCTGGGACTGGCACTGATTTTTGAACGTTTTCTGGCCCTGAAAACGGCCCGCGTTGCCCCCCCAAAACTGCTGGACGAAGCCATCACGGTGTCGTCCAAGGGCTTGCCGACCCCCGATGTGGTGAACCAGCTGGCCCAGAACTCGGCCTTGGGCGAGGTGCTGGCGAGCGGCCTGCGCACCCTCAACAGCAACCCCCAGTGCAGCGAGACCGACCTGCGCGCCGCCATGGAAGGCACCGGCCGCGCGGTGGCGCACCGGCTGGAAAAATACCTCTCCGCCCTGGCCACCATTGCCTCGGCAGCGCCGCTGCTGGGCCTTTTGGGCACCGTCATCGGCATGATCGAGATCTTTGGCTCGCAAGCGGGCGGCGGTGGTGTGGGCCAGGCGATGGGTGGCGGCAACCCGGCCCAGCTGGCCCACGGCATCTCGATCGCGCTGTACAACACGGCGTTTGGCCTGATTGTGGCCATCCCCTCGCTGATTTTCTGGCGGTACTTCCGGGCGCGTGTGGACGCCTATCTGCTCACGCTGGAGCTGGCATCGGAGCAATTTGTTCGCCATATCCTGCGTTTGCGCAAAGTCAAATAAGCGCCATGAACTTTCGCCCCCGCGCCAAGGATGAGCCAGAGATCAACCTGATCCCGTTCATCGACGTGCTGCTGGTGATCCTCATCTTTCTGATGCTGACCACCACCTACAGCAAGTTCACGGAGCTGCAACTCACTCTGCCCGTGGCCGATGCCGAGCAGCAGCGCGACCACCCCAAGGAAGTGATCGTCTCGGTGGCTGCCGACGGCCGATACGCCGTCAACAAGACCGGCGTGGATGGCAAGAGCGTGGACGCGATCGCGCAGGCGCTGCGCAGCGCCGCTACGGCGGGGCGTGACAGCGTGGTGATCATCAGCGCCGACGCCATGTCGCCGCACCAGTCTGTGGTCACCGTGATGGAAGCCGCGCGCCGCGTGGGCCTCACGCAGATCACGTTTGCCACGCAGTCGTCCGCGTCGGCACGCGCGGTCAGCCGCTGACAGGCATGTCTGCGTCCGGGCCGCAGCCGCCTCGGGCTCCGGCCCCGCCGGCTCCTACTCCCTCCTCACCCAAGGCCGAACAACGGCTGCAAAAAATCTGGCAGCTCCGGGGCCCCGTCGCATGGGCACTGTGGCCTGCCTCACTGGTGTACCGCACCTTGGTGGCCCTGCGCCGCTGGCTGTACCACAAGGGCTGGCTCCGGGCCGAACACCCAGGCCGCCCCGTCATCGTGGTGGGCAACGTGATTGCCGGGGGCGCCGGCAAAACCCCTGTGGTCATCGCACTCGTCAAACACCTGCAGGCACGCGGCTTGCGCACGGGCGTGATTTCGCGCGGCTATGGCCGCAGCACGCAGGACTGCCGTGCGGTGCGGCCCGACAGCCCGGCCAGTGAGGTAGGCGACGAGCCTGCCCTGATTGCACGCAGCGTGGCGGGCGGCGGCACAGTGCCCGTGTTTGTGGCCCCACGCCGCATCACCGCCGCTCGCGCACTGCTTGCCGCACACCCCGATACCGACGTTCTCATTTGCGATGACGGCTTGCAGCACCTGTCGCTGCAGCGAGACCTGGAAATCTGCATCTTCAACGACCAAGGCATTGGTAACGGTTTTCTGCTGCCTGCCGGCCCGCTGCGGGAGCCCTGGCCCCGCGCCGTGGATATCGTGCTGCACGCAGGCAGTGCGCCGCCGCGTGGGACCACGGCGCCTGCATTTGCGCTGCAGCGCAGCCTGGCGCCCTATGCCCTTCAGTCGGATGGTCACCAAGTGCCGCTGGCCCATCTGCGCGGCCATCCGCTGTACGCGGTGGCGGCGGTGGCCAGGCCTGGTGATTTTTTTGCCATGCTGCGCGCCCAAGGCCTGACGCTGGAGCGCACCGAGGCCCTGCCAGATCACTATGATTTCGATAGCTGGCAGCGCATATCCAACAAGCACATACCGCTGATTTGCACCGAAAAGGACGCGGTGAAGCTCTGGGCCCGCCACCCGGACGCACTGGCTGTGCCGCTGGCCGTGCAGATGGCTCCGCCTTTTTTCGACGCACTGGATGGCTGGCTGAACCAAGTCGCCCCAGGGTATGGGGCTGCAAGGCCGCCGCTATCATCTGCCCCTGCCTGAACGAACCCTCCCGGAAAGCTCCTCCCCCATGGACCCCAAACTGCTCGAACTGCTGGTCTGCCCTGTCACCAAAGGCCCACTGACCTATGACCGCGAGGCGCAGGAACTCGTCTCGCGCAGCGCGCGACTGGCCTACCCGGTGCGCGACGGAATTCCGGTGCTGCTCGAAAACGAAGCCCGCACCTTGACCGACGAGGAACTGGAGCAGTGAGCGCACCCGTGCCCGCCGCAGCCCACATCCCCTTCACCGTGCTGATACCGGCACGCATGGCTTCAAGCCGCTTGCCAGACAAGCCCCTGGCTGACATTGCCGGCCTGCCCATGGTGGTGCGCGTGGCCCAGCGTGCTGCGCAGAGCGCGGCAACCCGCGTCGTGGTGGCGGCGGACGACGCACGCATCCTGCAAGCCTGCGCAGCCCATGGTGTGCAAGCCGTCATGACGCGCGCCGACCATGCCAGTGGCAGCGACCGGCTGGCCGAAGCCTGCACGCAACTGGGGCTGGACGGCGACGACATCGTGGTCAATGTGCAGGGTGACGAGCCGCTGATAGCCCCCGGCCTCATCAATGCCGTGGCGAGCCTGCTGCAAGACCGTGACGGAAAGCGTCCTGAAGCCAGCATGGGCACCGCTGCCCATGCCATCGCATCGTTGGCCGACTACACCAACGCCAATGTGGTGAAGGTGGTACTGGACGCACGGGGCCTGGCCCACTACTTCAGCCGTGCACCGATTCCATTTGGGCGGGACCATGCAGGCAACGCGTGGTGGGAAGGCGCAGCACAGACGGCACACCCTGGTGTGGCAGCGGTGCAAGGCTTTGCACCGCTGCGCCATGTGGGCATCTACAGCTATCGCGCGGGGTTCTTGCGGGAATTTCCGCAGCTGGCGCCTGCACCGACCGAGGCGGTCGAGGCATTGGAGCAGCTGCGCGCGCTCTGGCATGGCTATCGCATTGCCGTGCACCTCTCAGACGCAGCACCCGGCCCTGGCGTGGATACGCCGGAGGACTTGGAGCGGGTGCGCGCGTTGTTTCGCTGAAAGTTCTATGGCGCCCGGCGCTGCGGCGCGTTTTGGTCGCACGTTGAATGCATGGGGTCCGTATAGCGGGGCCACATGGAGGCCAGGCGGGGCCAGGTGGAGGTGCTGGCCGGGAAACGGTCACCCCTGTAAGTCAGCGTGAGGTGGTCACATGCTATCCTCAACTGTAACGAGAGCACCGCATCCCGGGCGAACAGAACGGCTTCAGGCGCCCTTCGAACGTCCCCGCCAGCGGCGCCACCCGATTTCTAACTTTCGAGGACATCCATGAGACTGATTCTGTTGGGCGCGCCTGGCGCCGGAAAGGGCACGCAAGCCACGTTCATCTGCCAGAAGTACGGCATCCCCCAGATCTCCACCGGCGACATGCTGCGCGCAGCGGTCAAGGCTGGCACCCCCCTGGGCCTGCAGGCCAAGGCAGTGATGGATTCGGGCGCACTGGTCAGTGACGACATCATCATCGGTCTCGTCAAGGAGCGCATCACGCAAGCAGACTGCGCCAACGGCTTTCTGTTCGACGGCTTCCCCCGCACCATTCCCCAGGCCGATGCCATGAAGGCAGCGGGCGTCAAGCTCGACTACGTGCTCGAAATCGATGTGCCCTTTGACGCCATCATTGAGCGCATGAGCGGCCGCCGCTCGCACCCCGCCAGCGGCCGCACTTACCACGTCAAGTTCAACCCCCCCAAGGTGGAAGGCAAGGACGACCTGACCGGCGAAGAACTGATCCAGCGCGAAGATGACAAGGAAGAAACCGTCAAGAAGCGCCTGCAGGTCTACAGCGACCAGACGCGCCCTTTGGTGGATTACTACAGCAACTGGGCCAAGGCCGAACCCGCCGCAGCACCCAAGTACCGCGCCATCAGCGGTACGGGCAGTGTGGACGAGATCACCGCACGCGCGCTGCAGGCGCTGGCCAGCTGACACATTGAACCGGGAGCAAAAAACCGCCTGACACACATTGGGCGGTCAAGCCCCATCAAAGCGACGCACCGCACCAGGGCGTCGCTTTTTTCATGGGCCGCCTTGAAGCAAGGCAGCCGCGACAGCCGCCTGTCGCGGGCGTGTGCTTTGACTCAGGCAGGACTGGACCGCAGGCCGTAGGCTTTGCCGTCCACAAACAGGTACTCGGCACGCAGTACCGCCTCGCCCTTTTCGTCCCGCAGGCCAAAACCCACGACTGATACGGCGGTGCCTGGCTTGATCTCTGGCACCTGCCACGCCTGCATGCGGGTCAGCGGCGCCAGCTCAATTTCCCAGACGCGGTCCTTGCGGGTCGGCAGCACCGTTTTGGCCAGCAGCGCGCGGCCATCCACGGGCGCTGTCTGCGCGGGGATGGCGCGTTGCGCAAGGTCCGCTGGCAACAGGAGCGCTGCGGGCAGTTCCAGCTTCAGCTCTGCGTGCGGGTTTTGCCAGCGCACTTTGCGCACTGCGCCCTCCAGATACAGCGGTCGGTCTGCATCGAAACTGCTCCAGCCATGGTGGGCGTGCACCCCCAAAGGCAAGGCACTGGCGGCGATCAGCACATGGCGACGTTGCAGGCTCATACAGACTCCTGATGAAAAGGGGGCGATCTCAAAGATACGCAATCCAGCGGCCACAAGCCACCACCGCCAGCCACACCATGGTGGATGCCAGCATCTGAAGGCGGGCCAGCCCGTCCAGGCGCGTGAGGGAATCACGTGCATGGAACCACGCCGCATTACAGCCCGCAAGCATTAACAACAGCATCTTCAAGGTAAAGGCGCGGTTGCTGAGCAACTCCGACGGCTGGGTGGCAAACATCAAAAGACCCGATGCTGCCGCCAATCCAAAGCCACACACGGCCAAAGTCAGACTCAGCCGGGCGAGGTCTTTCATCGGCAAGGCCGCACCGCGCCCAAACACCCGCGACTCCAGCAACACCAGATTGCCCAGCAACAGCGCAATGCCCACAATGTGGACGACTTCGAGCGCGGGATAAGCCCAGGCGTGTGTCTTGAGTGCGGTGAACACGGCTGGCAGTCCTTTTCGATCAATCCGCCCGCAGCAAATCAAGCATCAGAGCGACCCGCGCCTTGACTGGCGACAGGCCTTGCGAGGCAGGCAGCGCATCACCCGGCTTGGGTAGTACCTGTCCCTCGGCGCAGCGGGTGGAGCGCACCACCCGCACCCCGGCTTTCTGCGCTCGCACCAGA
>NZ_JADHVT010000145.1 GCF_016783915.1 Acidovorax sp. | reverse complement strand
CAGAAGCCAAAGACTCCTGATCAGTTACTCCTGATTTGATAGCTTCAGGCGCATATAAAACAAGCGCCTGCAACAGTTTTGGCTCTTATTTCGCCCCAGGCACACCAAACCCGCCACCGCCGGGGGTGTGAATCTCGAACACATCGCCCGGCTGCATCTCTGCCTGGCCGATGTGATCCAGCAGCTCCACCCGGCCATCGCTGCGCACCACCTTGTTGATACCCACGGCGCCCGGCTGACCGCCCGCCATGCCAAACGCGCCATGGCGGCGGCCGTTGGACAAGATGCTGGCCGTCATGGGCTCCAGAAAGCGCACACGGCGCACGCCGCCGTCGCCACCTTTCCACTGCCCGGCACCGCCCGATCCCTTGCGGATCTCGTAACCCTCCAGCCGCACCGGAAAGCGGAACTCCAGCACCTCGGGGTCCGTCAGGCGCGAGTTGGTCATGTGGCATTGCACGACGCTGGTGCCACCAAACCCGCCCACCAACTGCCCGTTGGCATTCCACACACCACCCGCGCCGCTGCCGCCCGAGATGGTCTCGTAGTACTGGTAGCGCGTGCTGCCAAACGTGAAGTTGTTCATGGTGCACTGCCCGGCTGCCATCAGGCCCAACGCGCCATACAGCGCATTGGTGATGCAGGTAGACGTTTCCACGTTGCCCGCCACCACCGAGGCCGGTGGGTTGGGGTTGAGCATGCTGCCGGGCGGGATGATGACGTTCAGTGGCTTCAGGCAACCCGCGTTCAGCGGAATGTCATCGTCCACCAGCGTGCGAAACACATACAACACCGCCGCCATGCACACCGCCGTGGGCGCGTTGAAGTTGTTCGTCTGCTGCGGGCTGGTGCCGGTGAAGTCGATGGTGGCGCTGCGGTTCTTCGCATCCACCTTCACGGCCACGCTGATCTGCGCGCCGTTATCGAGTGGCAGCGTGAACGCACCGTCCTTCAGCCGCGTGATGACACGGCGCACGGACTCCTCGGCGTTGTCCTGCACATGGCGCATATAGGCCTGCACCACGTCCAGGCCAAACTCGGCCACCATGCGGCGCAGCTCCTGCTGGCCTTTCTCGTTGGCGGCGATCTGCGCGCGCAGGTCGGTCATGTTCTGCTGGGGGTTGCGGCTGGGGTATTCGCCGCTTTCGAGCAGCGCAATCATCTCGGCCTCGCGCAGCACGCCGCGTTCCACCAGCTTCACGTTGTTGATCTGCACGCCCTCTTCTTCGATGCGCGTGGAGAACGGCGGCATGGAGCCCGGCGTGGTGCCGCCCACATCGGCGTGGTGGCCCCGGCTACCCACATAGAACGTAGGCTCGGCTTCGTCGGCAATGTAGACCGGCGTGATAACCGTGATGTCTGGCAGGTGCGTGCCACCGTGGTACGGGTCGTTGAGCACGTAAACATCGCCGGGCTGCATCTTGCCCGCGTTCTCACGGATCACGGTCTTGATGCTCTCGCCCATCGAGCCCAGGTGCACGGGCATGTGCGGCGCATTGGCGATCAGGTTGCCAGCGGTGTCAAACAGCGCGCAGCTGAAGTCCAGTCGCTCTTTGATGTTCACCGAATACGCCGTGTTCTGCAGCTGCAGCCCCATCTGTTCGGCAATGTTCATGAACAGGTTGTTGAACACCTCCAGCAGCACCGGGTCCACCGTGGTGCCCACAGCATGTTGCACGGCGCGCGCCACGCGGCGGTTGAGCAGCAGGTGGTCCAGGTCGGTCAGCGCGGCCTCCCAGCCGGGCTCCACGATGGTGGTGGCGTTCTTCTCGGCAATGATGGCGGGGCCGGGGATCACGTCACCCGGGCGCAGATCCTCGCGCACCACCAAGGCGGCGTCGTGCCATGCTGCAACGCCATCGATGCCCCCGGTGTACATGCGCACGGTGCTGCGGCGCGGCACCTCGCGCGCAGGCTGCAGTGCGTGGCGCGGCTCCACGGGGGCATCCCCGGGCACCACGGCCTCGACGGACACGGCCTCCACCACCAGGCCCTTGCCCTGCATGAGGAAGGCAAAACGCTGGCGGTAAGCGTTCTCGAACGCGGCGGTGATCTCAGCCAGCGAGCCAAACGGCACGATAAGGGCCGAGTCGCTACCCTCGTAGCGCACATGCACGCGGCGGTGCACCACCGCAGTGCCCGCGCCCACCTGCTGGCGCTCCAGCTCGGTGCGTGCGGTGGTGGCCAGTTGGTCCAGCGTGGCTTCGATGCCCGCCAACGCCTCTGGCACCAGCCTGGTTTCCACGGCCTGCTCGCGGATCACGTTCTGGTCGGCCAGGCCCATGCCGTAGGCGCTGAGCACGCCCGCCAGCGGGTGCACGAAAACGCGCGTCATGCCCAACGCATCGGCCACCAGACAGGCATGCTGGCCGCCCGCGCCGCCAAAGCATTGCAGCGTGTAGCGCGTCACGTCATAGCCGCGCGCCACGCTGATCTTCTTGATGGCGTTGGCCATCTGCTGCACGGCGATCTGGATGAAGCCGTGGGCGACATCCTCGGCGCTGCGGCCGGTTTGCGTGGCAAGGTCGCCAAACTTCTGCGCTACGGCATCGCCATCGAGTGCCTCATTGGCGGCATGGCCAAACACCTGGGGGAAATGCGCGGGCTGGATCTTGCCCACCATCACGTTTGCATCCGTCACCGCCAGCGGGCCGCCACGGCGGTAGCTGGCGGGGCCTGGGTTAGCACCAGCGCTTTCGGGGCCCACGCGGAAGCGCGCGCCATCAAAGCCGAGGATGGAGCCACCACCGGCTGCCACGGTGTGGATGCTCATCATGGGCGCGCGCATGCGCACACCGGCCACCTGCGTCTCGAACTCGCGCTCGAACTCGCCCGCGTAGTGGCTCACATCGGTGCTAGTGCCACCCATGTCAAAGCCGACGACCTTGTCGTGGCCCGCAAGGCCTGCGGTGCGTGCCATGCCCACGATGCCGCCTGCAGGGCCACTCAGGATCGCGTCCTTGCCCTGAAACACCTGCGCGTCTGTCAGCCCGCCCGACGACTGCATGAAGAACAGTTTCACGCCCGGCATCTCGCTCGCCACCTGGTCCACGTAGCGGCGCAGGATGGGCGAGAGGTAGGCATCCACCACCGTAGTGTCGCCCCGGCTCACCAGCTTCATCATGGGGCTGGTGGCGTGCGATGCGCTGACCTGCGTAAAGCCAATTTCGCGCGCGATGCGGGCTGCGCCTTCTTCGTGTGCGGCGTAGCGGTAGCCGTGCATGAACACGATGGCCGCGCTGCGCAGCCCCGCGTCGTAGGCAGCCCACAGGCGTTCTTTCAGGTGGGCTTCGTCCAGCGGCTCGATCACTTCGCCCTGTGCCCCCATGCGCTCCTGCGCTTCGACGACTCGCTCATAGAGCAACTCGGGCAGCACGATGTGGCGGTCAAACAAACGGGGGCGGTTCTGGTACGCAATGCGCAGCGCGTCCTTGAAGCCCCTGGTGGTGATGAGTAGCGTGGGCTCGCCCTTGCGCTCCAGCAGCGCGTTGGTAGCCACGGTAGTGCCCATCTTCACGCACTCCACCAGCGCAGGCGTCACGGGCTCGCCGGGCTGCAGGCCCAGCAGGTGGCGGATGCCCGCCACGGCAGCGTCCTTGTACTGCTCCGGGTTCTCAGACAAAAGCTTGTGCGTGACCAACGTGCCGTCTGGCCGCTTGCCCACCACGTCGGTGAAGGTACCTCCACGGTCAATCCAGAATTGCCAGCGGGACAAAGGAGAAGCTTGTTGGGACATGGTAATGCTATCTAATCAATAGCTGCCAACGCTTTCAATAAATGCGCTGCAGCCCAATTTCATTCAAAACTCAAAAACCAGGGGCAGGTTGTCACAGCGACGCTGCGGAGCGCGCTGCCTGGTCGTACATGCCCGAGAGCACACGCAGCAAACGGGCCAGCTCGCCAATGTCGCGGTTGAGCGCGTCGTCGGCTTTGAGCGCATCGATCAAGCAGCTCTCGCGGATCTCGCGGTAGCGCTGCACATAGGCGCGGCCGGTGTCGGTGGCGGCGTAGGTGACTTCCTTGCCGTTTTTTTGCGAGGCGACCACGCCCAGGGTCTGCAGCTTTTTGAGCGAGTAGTTCACCAGGTGCGTGTCTTCCACGTTCATGATGAAGCAGATGTCGGCCAGGCGCTTGTCGCGCGCACGGTGCGTGACGTGGTGCAGCACCACCACGTCGAGCGGTGTCAGGTCCTTGAGACCCGCCGCCGCCATGCAGTGCACCACCCAGCGGTGGAACGCGTTGCCCGCCACGATGAGGCCGAACTCGAACTCGCTCATCTCTGCGCTCTGCGCCGACACCAGATGCGCAGAAGAAACAATGGGGCCGGAGTCGGTCTTGGCCTTGGACTTGGCTTCAGGTTTCATGGAAAGTTCAGGCCTGTAGGTTCTGCCATTGGCACGGGATATGCATAGGCCATTGTAGGTAAGTCGATGGTAATTTGTTGGCAATTTGTCAGCGTTTAGGCAAAACACCTATCGCAATCGGATCGGCTTCCGATACAGTGATTTGTTACATCCAACCTTGTACATACAACCCTGCGGAGCAATATCCATGAAGCGTCGAATCTTCCCCGTGACCGCACTCGCCCTGACACTGGCTGCGGGCCTGTCTGCCACCTCGGCATTCGCCCAGACCAAGTGGGACTTGGCCGCCGCCTACCCGGCCACCAACTTCCACACAGAGAACATGGTGCAGTTGGCTGGCGATGTGGACAAAGCCACGGGCGGCAAGCTCAAGATCACCGTACATGCCAACGCCGCGCTGTTCAAGGCCCCTGAAATCAAGCGCGCCGTGCAAGGCGGCCAGGCGCAGATGGGCGAGATCCTGCTGGCCAACTTCCAGAACGAATGGCAGCTGTTTGGCGTGGATGGCCTGCCCTTCCTGGCTGACAGCTACGACGCATCCAAAAAACTCTATGCGGCGCAGAAGCCTTTCCTCGAAAAGAAACTGGCTGAACAGGGCATGATGCTGCTGTACGCCGTGGCCTGGCCTCCACAAGGCATCTACACCAAGAAACCGCTGTCCTCAGCCGCTGACCTCAAGGGCATCAAGTGGCGCGCCTACAGCCCCGCCACTGCGCGCATCGCCGAGCTGGTAGGTGCACAACCCGTGACGGTGCAAGCCGCAGAGTTCTCGCAAGCCCTGGCCACAGGCGTGGTCGAATCGACCATGACCTCGGGCGCAACTGGCGTGGACAGCAAGCTGTATGAGCACCTCAAGTTCTACTACGACACCCAGGCCTGGCTGCCCAAGAACGCCGTGCTGGTGAACAAGAAGGCGTTTGACGCGCTCGACAAGCCCAGCCAGGACGCGCTGCTGAAGGCGGGTGCCGACGCCGAAGCACGCGGCTGGGCCAACAGTGCCAAGGTCAACACAGACACAGTGGCCAAGCTCAAGGCCAATGGCATGGACGTGGTGACCCCACCCGCCGCACTGAAGGCCGACATGGCCAAGGTGGGTGACACCATGCTCAAGGAATGGCTCGACAAGGCAGGCCCCGAAGGCAAGGCCCTGATCGACGCCTACCGCAAGTAAGCCCAGGCGCCCACGCAAATGCGTCGTCTGCTGGACTTTCTGTACGACAGCGCCGCCGCCCTGGCGGCGCTTTTCATGGCCGGCCTGCTGGGGATGGTGCTGCTGTCCATCGCCAGCCGGCAGTTCCACTTCCATGTGCCGGGCACGGATGCCTATGCGGGCTATCTGATGGCCGCCGCAGGTTTTCTGGCGCTGGCGCACACCTTGAAGCGCGGCGAACACATCCGCGTCACGCTGCTGCTCAACTTTTTGAAGGGCGGCGCCAAGAAGGCGTTCGAGATCTGGGCTTTGGCCATTGCCTCGCTGCTGGCGCTGCTGTTTGCGGTGTACAGCTGCAAGCTGGCCTGGCAGTCGCACGAGTTCCACGATATCTCCACAGGCAGCGACGCCACGCCTCTTTGGATTCCGCAGATCGCCATGGCGGTGGGCACAGTGATTCTGGCGATCGCCTTCCTGGACGAGCTGGTGCTGGAGATGATGGGCAAGCGTGTGGATGCCACATCCAGCGAAGCATTGCGCAATGAATAAACCCGGCACGACCTACCATGAGTGATCTCGCCATAACCGGCCTGCTCGTACTGTCACTGTTCCTGATCCTGGGCAGCGGCGTATGGATCGGGCTCACCCTCTCCGGCGTCGCCTGGATCGCCATGCAGCTGTTCTCCGCACGTCCGGCGGGCGATGCGATGGCGGTGACCATCTGGGGCAGCGCCTCCAGCTGGACCCTCACGGCCCTGCCCCTGTTCATCTGGATGGGAGAAATCCTGTTCCGCACCCGGCTGTCGCAAGACATGTTCAAGGGCCTGGCACCCTGGGTGCAGGCGCTGCCGGGCCGGCTGCTGCACACCAACGTGGTGGGCTGCACCATTTTTGCCGCCGTGTCGGGGTCGAGCGCTGCCACCTGCGCCACCATCGGCAAGATGACACTGCCCGAGCTGACGCGCCGGGGCTACCCCGAGCACATGGTGGTGGGCACGCTGGCCGGGGCCAGCACTCTCGGCCTGCTGATACCCCCGTCGATCATCATGATCGTTTACGGCGTGTCAGCCGAGGTGTCCATCTCGCAGCTGTTCATTGCGGGCGTGCTGCCGGGCATCTTGCTGGCCGCCTTGTTCTCGGGCTACATCATGGTCTGGGCACTGCGCCACCCCGAGCAAGTGCCTGCTGCCGACGTGCGCATGACCTTCATGCAAAAGCTGTCGGAGTCGCGCAGCCTGATCCCCGTAGTGCTGCTGATTGCAGCCGTGTTAGGCAGTATCTACACCGGTTTTGCCACTGCCACCGAGGCCGCTGCCGTGGGTGTGGTCGGCTCGCTGGTCCTGTCGGCCGTGCAGGGCTCCATGACCTGGGGCACGTTCAAGGACTCGCTGATGGGCGCCACGCGCCTGTACTGCATGATCGCGCTGATCCTGGCCGGCGCCGCCTTCCTCACGCTGGCCATGGGTTACATCGGCCTGCCGCGCCACCTGGCGGAATGGATTGCGTCGCTGGGCCTGAACCAGGCACAGCTCATCGTGGCGCTGGCCATTTTCTACATCATCCTGGGCTGCTTTCTCGACGGCATCTCGATGGTGGTGCTGACCATGGGCGTGCTCATGCCCACGGTACAGGCGGCCGGCATCGACCCCATCTGGTTCGGCATCTTCATCGTGCTGGTGGTGGAGATGGCGCAGATCACTCCTCCCGTGGGCTTCAACCTGTTCGTGCTGCAGGGCATGACAGGCCGCCAGCTGCCCTGGATCGCCAAGGTGGCCATGCCCATGTTCTTTCTGATGTGTGGCGCCGTGGCGTTGATCTATGTCTTCCCCGGCATCGTGACCTGGCTGCCGCAGCAGATGTCGGCGCGCTGAACACACCGGCCGCCAGCGGCACCACCAAGCGGGGCGCCCCCACCGGGGACGCCCCGCTTGGCGTTTTGAGGGATGGAGAGCAGCCCATCTGACGCCTCAAAATCCAGCGACAATGGTCCGATGTTGAACGTTCTTGCCATCTGCATCGGCGCTTGTGTGGGCGCACTGGCGCGCTGGCGCCTGGGCCTGTGGCTCAGCCCCGGCGGGCTGATTCCCTGGGGCACACTCGCCGCCAACCTGGTGGGCGGCTACCTGATTGGCGTGTGTGTGGCCGTGTTCCACGCCATGCCCCAGCTGGACCCAGTATGGCGGCTGGCGCTGGTCACCGGGTTTCTGGGCGCGCTCACCACCTTCTCCAGCTTCTCGGCCGAAGTCGTTGAGATGCTGATGGTGCAGCGCTACGCCCTGGCACTGGGCACCACGGCTTTGCACCTGGTGGGCTCCCTGGGCCTCACAGTGCTTGGCATGCAAAGTGCTTCGCATTTCATAGCATCTCGCGCTTGATATTCCTGCACTAGCACGTCATTTCGTCATCAATCCACGCCACACTGCATGGGCCCATACCCGCTGCTACCGCTGCTGCCGGTGCCGCCCCTTTCTTGTCTGTTCACCTACCGATACACGAGCCCCTCATGGAAGCCAACACCCAACTCAACGAACGCCGCCTGGCCGATGCCTGGGCCGAGCTGCACAACCACGCCCACAACGGCAACCCCCTGCAGGCCGATGCCAACCGCATGGCCTTCGCCGACCCCGAATTCATGTTCCGCCGCGAAACGCGCGGCATCCGCTTTCAGCTCGAAATGCTCAAGCCTGACCTCGGTCAGGCCGAACAAGGCATTGAAAGCACCGTGGTGGTGTACGGCAGCGCGCGCTTTGTGGCGCCCGACGAAGCAGCCGCCCAGCTGACCGAGGCAGAGGCCAGTGGCGACGCCGAACGCGTGCGCCGCGCGCGCCTGGCGGTACGCAACGCAGGCTATTACGACCTGGCCCGCCAGTTCGCCAAGCTGGTGGCCGACTACAGCGAACGCCAGCGCCCTGCCGACCGCATCTACATCTGCACCGGCGGCGGCCCGGGCATCATGGAGGCCGCCAACCGGGGCGCCCATGATGCGGGCGCACTGAACGTGGGACTGAACATCGCCCTGCCCCACGAGCAAAGCGGCAACCGCTTCATCTCGCCATCGCTGTCCTTCAAGTTCCACTACTTCGCGCTGCGCAAGATGCATTTCATGATGCGCGCCAAGGCGCTGGTGGCCTTCCCTGGCGGCTTTGGCACGCTGGACGAGCTGTTTGAAGTGCTGACCCTGGTGCAGACCAAAAAGGCCAAACCCGTGCCCATCGTGCTGTTCGGCACTGACTACTGGAAGCGCCTTGTCAACTTCGACGTGCTGGTGGAAGAAGGCACGATCTCCGCGCAGGACCTCAACCTGTTTCACTACACCGACAACCCGCAGGAAGCCTGGGATTTGATCCGGACTTTCTACAAGCTCTGACGCGTAACGATGCGCTGAGGCATGCGCCCCGGTCAGGTTGCTGTGGCTCGCCCCGCTACCGGATCACCGGAGGCGGCGGAGGCGGGGGGCGCAGGATGATGGGCAGCACCGGAATGAACACGATGGGTGGCCGAACCGTTGGGGGCGGTGGCGTCGTGGTAGCAGGCGGCGGAGCCGTTGTCACCGGCGGTGGGGGTGCCGTAGGCCGCGTGGGAGGCGGCGGTGTGGTGGGTGTGGTTGCGGGCGGCGCAGGGGTGCCCGGCTGGGGCGCGCCAGTGGGAGGTGGTGGCGACACAGGCACGGGTGCAGGGGGTGGCGCAGCCTCTGGCGGCGGTGGAACGGGAACGGATACCGGCGCCGGAACGATGTACACAAAGGCGCGGCGCCCCTGCACATCCAGCTGGTCTCCCGCCAGCAAAGGTGTCTGAACCTGGGGCACCGGCAGCAACGCTCGGGTATGGGTGTAGACCGGCAGGTCCTGGTCCGAGACCACCAGCACGGCTTCGCCCGCCGTCACGCCCACACAGCCCGCCCGGGTGCACACCTCGATCTCCTCCTGCTCCCCCGAAACGAACACCTGGCCGTTGGCGTCGATGGCCAACAAGAAGGCCGATCCCCGAATCCCCACCACCGCCGTCGGTGTGACCACCTTGTAATTGGCCGGATTTCGCTTACCGATCAGCCCCGTCAGTGCGCGCATGCCACCCCTCAGCAGGTTCACCACAAAATGGTCTTCGCCCGTCCCTGCACCGTCGGCATATCGGGTGACGGTGAACTGCGAGTCTGGATACAAGGCCACCAGCCCCCCGTCGGAGAACCGTATCTGGGCCCTGCCTTCTGTGCCGGTGAGCACCACGTCTCCACCATCGAGTTCGGCGCCCTTGGACAGGCGGGACAAGGTCTCACCCCGTCGCAGCTGCACGTCTCCAGCCGTGAACTGCACCAGCCCGGCAGCGGCCAACCCGGTCAGGGGCCAGGCCGCCACCATGCCCATCAGCAGCGCCAGCCGAGCGCGTTTTTGGTCTGACGTCATAGACAACTCCAAGGTGCGTCGGCACAGGACCAGCTACGTAACAGCATTCAGAACTCCCGGCGCACGGTGATGGAGAACACCCGGCGCTCATAGTCGGTGATGGGCAGCGTGGATGCGTTGCGCGTGAACGACCATTGCGGTGTGACCCGCCACCCAGGCGATGGCGTCCAGTTCAGCCCCAGGGCCACCTGGGCCTGCCGGTCGGTACGGGTGACCGCGAAAAACGGGTCCTGCCCGCCGTAGCGCCGGTGCTCCCAGTCCGCACTGGCAAACACCGACCACCGAGGCGCCAGGGGCCACTGCCCCCCGGCCCGCAGGCCCCACAACCGGTGGCCCAGCGCGTAGGCACCACTGGCCTGGGCGCGCTCCTGGCCGCCATACACGCCGCCATAGGCCGATGAGCCGTTGCGAAACAGATGGGAATACGACGTGCCCACCACGCTGCGGCGCACATTGCGCAGTGCCTGGGCGGGGTAACGCACGTCGAGCACCTGCACAAAACTGCCCCACTGGCGAAACCCGTCAATGCGGTAGATCCACTCACCCAGCAGGCCGCCCATGGTGCGCAGGCGCGCGCCGTCCAGTGCGTAGTAAGACCCTTGGGCAGACGCAATCAGTTCATGGCGCTCGGCCCGCCAGGCCAAGCCCAGGGTGCCATCCAGCGCCGTGTGGTCAAACCGGTCGGCGCCGCCTGCGTAGTGCCGGGCAGCCCCGACTGCAGTGCCCACCACCGACCAGCGTGAATCAAGCACTGCCCGCCCCCGCAACCCCGCTTGGGCCACCACATAGTTGCCCGAAGTTGCCAGGGCCTCGGGCAGCAACGCCCATGCCGGGGTGCCAGGTACAGGCGACTGCAGTTCGCCCACCACGGGCGCTGCGTTGGCATTGGAGTCGTGCCCGACGCCCAGCTCCACATAGCCCTTGAGCGAAGAGCGCCCACCTGCATCCAGGCGATCGTAGGAATAAAGAAACTGATCGAGCGTATGCCCGGCATCCACCGGAATCAGCGCGGCCTGCACCGGTGCGGGCAAGGCCATCACCCCCCTGCGGTCGCCCACTGCCTGCAGGGATTGCCCCAGGGCCACCTGGGCCTCCAGGCTGCCCGGCTGCGCTGCAAGCGCTCGCTCGCGCGCCATGATGGCCCGTGTGTATTGGCCGACGGCATGCGCGGCGTCGCCCATGGCTGCGTCAAACGCGGGGTCTCCTGCGCGCTGTGCCTCCTGTGCATCCAGCAAGCGGAAGGCCTGTAGCGCCTGGCCTTGCTGAACCAACGCCAGCGCTTGTTGCACCACGTCCTCGGCCCGCGCAGCGCTCGACAGACTGCCACCCCACGCCAGAACCGCGCACCATGGCAGCACGCGCCGTGACCAAATTCGCAGGTACATGAACGCCCCCTCTCGAAACCCGCTCCCGGGTGGGGGCAATTTACACCTGTTTACCCTTTTTGGGGGGACTCTGCGGGGTGGTTTTCGCCCATGCGCCACGCCGTCCGTGCACCGCCCCCCACAGCGCAGCCCACCACCCAGAACAGCCCTCCCACCCCAATCACGGCCCCGGCGGAGCCGAACAGCATGGGCATGAGCACGCTGGATGCGTTGATGGCCATGAGCCGCAGGCCCAGTGCTTCGCCATGGCGGGCCGGCGGCGTGATCTGGTGCAGCAGGCTCATCACCATGGGCTGCACCGAGCCCAGTGCAAACCCGAGCAGCA